>RDDZ01000052.1 GCA_003852775.1 Microbacteriaceae bacterium
TCGAGCAGCTCGCGACCGTCTCGGGCGTCGGCGAGAAGAAGCTCGAGGCCTACGGGGAGGCGGTGCTCGCGATCGTCCGCGGCGAGGACGCGCCGGCCGAGGCCCCGGCGTCCGTCGACGACGAGCCCCCGCCCTACACCGACGACGACGCACCCCCGCTCGTCGACTGAACGCGGGCGCGGAACCTGCGATGCGGGTTACGCGTCGTCGGCGGCGTAGACGCGGCGTCCGCCGACGAAGGTCTGCAGCACGCGCGTCGCGCCGATCTGGTCGGCGGGGCCCGCGAACGGGTCGCGGTCGAGCACCGCGAGGTCGGCGAGCTTGCCCATCTCGACGGTGCCCGTGTCGTGATCGCGGTGGTTTACCCACGCGCTGCCCGCGGTGTACGCCGTGAGGGAGGTCGCGAGGTCGATGCCCTGCTCGGGGTGGAACGGCTCGTAGTCGCCGTCCTCGTGGCCGGGCGCCGCCGTGCGGTTGACGGCCGTGTGGATCGCGGCGAGCGGGTCGGGGGTCGAGACCGACCAGTCGCTGCCCGCCGCGAGCACGGCGCCCGCGCGCTGCAGGTCGCCGAACGGGTACTGCCAGGCGCTGCGCTGCTCGCCGAGGAACGGGATCGTGAGCTCGATCATCTGCGGCTCGAGCGTCGCCCAGTACGACTGCATGTTGGCGGCCACCCCGAGCGCCCGGAAACGCGGGATGTCGTCGGGGTGGATCACCTGGATGTGCGCGATGTGGTGCCGGTTGTCGCTGCGGCCGTTCGCGGCGATCGCGTGCTCGACCGCATCGAGGCACTGCCGCACGGCGCGGTCGCCGATCGCGTGGAAGTGCACCTGGAAGCCGAGCGCGTCGAGCCGCGGCACGGCGACGTCGAGGATCTCGGGAGGCACGAACGAGATCCCCGCATTGTCGGTCGGATGCCCGTGCCCGTCGCGGTAGCTCTCGAGCATCGCGGCGGTGAAGTTCTCGGCCACGCCGTCCTGCATGATCTTGACGCTCGTCGCCGCGAAGTTCGCGCTGCGGTAGCGCTCGCGGCGCTCCACGAGCGAGTCGATCTGCTCCAGGCCCTTCGTGCGGTCCCACCAGAGCGCGCCGACGACGCGGCCCGTCAGCAGCCCCTCGGCGTCTGCCCGCAGGTAGGTCTCGCCCGAGTCCCGCAGGTCGGCGTAACCCCCGATGATGGCGTCCTGCCACGAGGTGATGCCGAACGAGTGCAGGTAGGCCTGCCCGCGCAGGAGGCCGGCGAGCATGCCGGCGTCGTCGACCTCGGGGACGAGGCGGTCGACGAGCGCCATCGCGCCCTCGTGCAGGGTGCCGGTCGGGTTGCCGGAGGCGTCGCGCTCGATCCGCCCGTCGACCGGGTCGGGCGTACTCGCGTCGATGCCCGCGAGCTCGAGCGCGCGCGAGTTGACCCACGCGCCGTGGCCGTCGCGGTTGGGCAGGAACACCGGCCGGTCGCGCACGACGGCGTCGAGCACCGCCGCCGTCGGCGTGCCGCCGGGGAAGGCCGACATCGACCAGCCTCCGCCGAGGATCCACTCCTCCTCCGGATGCTCGGCCGCGTAGCGTGCGATCGTCGCGAGGTACTCGTCGACCGTGCGGCCCTCGTTGAGGTCGCAGCGCAGCAGCTCGAGCCCACCCGAGACGGGGTGCACGTGCGCGTCCTGGAAGCCGGGCACGAGCATCCGCCCCGTGAGGTCGACGACCTCGGTCGACGGGCCGATGAGCTCGCGCACGTTCTTCTCGCCGACGGCGATGATCCGCCCGTCGCGCACCGCCACCCCGTGCGTGCGCGACCGCACGGTCGTCGCGGTGAAGACGGGGCCGCCGATGAAGGCGAGGTCGGCGTGGGTCACGGGTTCCTCCTGGTGGGGCGAGGGGTGGCGCGGTCACCCGCCGGCGAGCGTGCGGGCGATCTGGGTCGAGGAGTCCCCCGCGCGGCGCAGCACGAGCGCGACGACCCCGAGGGCGACGAGGGTGAGCACGAGCATGATGGTCGACACGGCGGCGATCTCGGGCCGCAGGCCGCCGCGCAGCGCGGAGAGCACGTAGACGGGCCACGGCGTCGCGCCCGACACCTGCACGAACGACGAGACGATCGTGTTGTCGAGGCTGAAGGTGAACGACAGCAGCAGCCCCGCGAGCACGGCCGGCATCGCGAGCGGGAGCGTGATCTTGCGGAAGGTGCGCAGCGGCGGCGCGTAGAGGTCGGCGGACGCCTCCTCGAGGTTGGCCGGGAGGCCGACGAGCCGGGCGCGCACGATGTAGCTCACGACGGCGACCGAGAAGAGCGAGTGGCCGATGACGAGGCGCACGGTGCCGTCGTTGAAGATCGAGAGCCCGAGGTCCTGGCCGAGGAACACGAGCCACGGCAGGAGCGAGATCGCGTCGACGATCTCGGGCGTCACCGACACGAGGATGAGCAGGCCCACGAACCAGGCCGTCCACTTGCCGGGGCGCCGCGCGAGCGCGATGCCCGCGAGGGTGCCGAGCAGGGTCGCGAGCACCGCGGCGATCGCGCCCGTGCGCAGCGAGACGAGCACGGCGTCCATGAGCACGGGCTTGCGGAACAGCGCGAGGAAGCTGTCGAACCCGAACTCGTCGAACGACGCCAGCAGGCGGCCGGTGTTGAACGAGTAGACGACGATCACGATGATCGGCGCGAACAGGAACACGAACACGACGACCGCCCAGACGGGCAGCAAACGGTCGAGCAGCGGACGCCGGGGCGTCCGCGTGCGTGTGGGTGCCGTCGTGGGGGCGCTCATCACGCGGTCACCTCCTCGGGGGCGTCGAGGACGACCCGGTTGGCCCGCCGCAGCGGCCACGTGCCGAGCCAGCACAGCCCGCCGACGACGGCGGCCGAGAGCACGATGACGATCACCAGGGTCACGGCCATCGCTGAACCGAGCGCCCAGTTCTGCGCGGTCTGGAACTGCGCCGCGACCATCTGGCCGACCATGTTGCCTTTCGCCCCGCCGAGCACGGTCGCGGTGATGTAGTCGCCCATGAGCGGGATGTACACGAGCAGCATGCCGACGACGATGCCGGGCTGGGCGAGCGGCAGCGTCACGCGCCAGAAGGTGCGCAGCCGGTTCGCCCCGAGGTCGCGCGAGGCCTCCCGCAGCGGCTCCCCGACGCGGTCGAAGGCGACGAAGAGCGGCAGGATCATGAGCGGCAGGTAGTTGTAGACCACGCCGAGCAGCACCGCCGTGCGCGTGTAGAGGATGTCGAACGCCGGCAACCCGATCGCCTGCGCGGCCTGCGACATCCAACCCTCCGGCGCGAGGATCACCTGCCATCCGATCGTGCGCACGAGGAAGTTCGTCCAGAACGGCACGAGCACGAGGGCGAGCAGCAGGCCGCGCCACGACGGCGGCGCCTTGACGGCCATCCAGTACGCGACGGGCCCGCCGATCACGAGGCACAGCGCGGTGCCGGCGAGCGCGATCCACATCGTCGCGACGAAGGTCTCGAAGAACGTCGGGGTGAGCACCTCGACGTAGCGGTCGAGCGAGAGCCGGTCGGTCGCGTGCGTTCCGAAGAGGCCCGGCTTGTAGCCGAACGAGTAGTAGAACACCACCGCGACGGGCGCGATGAAGAACGTCGCCAGCCACACCCAGGCGGGGATCGCGAGGGCGAAGCCGGGCAGACGCGCCTTACGCACCAGCGGCGGCCTTGATCTTGTTCCAGATCTCGACGTTGCGCGCCTGCGCCTCGTTGATCTCGCCGTCCTGCATCGTCGCGAGCTGCTCGGGGGTGAAGAACACCATGTCGAGCAGCTCGAGGCCGGCCTCGCGGGCCATCGCCTCGATGTTCTTGGCGCCCGTGTGGTAGCCGATGTAGTCGATCTGGGCGATCGCCCACTCCGGGTCGAGCACGTAGTTGAGGAAGGCGTGCGCGGCCTCCGGGTGCGGGGCGGATGCCGAGATGGCCCAGTTGTCCATCCACAGCTCGGTCGCGGGCGAGCCGAGCACCCACTGCCAGCGGTCGGGGTCGGGCGACTCCATGATGCCGATGCGGGCATCCCCGTTCCACGCCTGCATGAGCACGTGGGTGGCCTGGGGGATGGCGGCGCCGCCGGGGTAGGAGTCGAACGCGGCGATGTGCGGGGCGAGCTCCTCGAGGAGGTACTTCTCGGCGGCGTCGATCTCGGCGGGATCCGTCGTGTCCCAGTCGATGCCGTTGGCCCAGTAGTAGATGCCGGTGATCTCGACCGGGTCGTCGAGTACGGCGGTGCGGCCGCTCGCCTCGTTCTTGGCGGCGTCGAGGAAGTCGCTCCAGGTCTTCAGCTCGCGCGTGATGACGGTCTTGTCGTAGACGAAGCCGGTGGTGCCCCACGCCTTGCAGATCGAGTACTCGTTGTCCGGATCCCACACGCGGCCGAGGTAGGCCTCGTCGACGTGCTCGATGTTGGGGATGAGGTCGCGGTTGAGCTTGTAGAGCAGCCCGTTCTCGATGAGCTGCGGGATGAAGACGCCCGTCGGCACGATGATGTCGTAGCCCGAGGTGCCCTTCGCGGCGACGAGCTTCGCGATCATCTCCTCGTTGGAGCCGTAGGAGTCGAGCGTGATGCGCGGGCCGAGGTCGGCCGTGAAGCCCTCGAGCACCTCGGGGGCGTCGTAGTCGCCCCACGTGTAGATCGACAGCGCGTTTTCGAGCGCGCCGCCCGTCGCGGCCGGGGCGGGGGCGCCGCCCGGGGTCGTGCACGCGGCGAGGAACATCGTCGTGCCGGTGCCGGCGGCGAAGGCGAGGAAGCCGCGTCGGGAGAGCTCGCGGCGCACGAGGGGGGTGCTCGCGCGGCTCGCGAGGATGCGGACGTCGTCGTTCGCGGGCATGGGGTGGTCCTCTCGGTCAGGGTTGGACGGTCGGGGGCGGCACGTAGCCGCTGCGGGCGGCGGCGTCGCCCGCGGGGAAGACCTGGACGGCGTCGGCGCGCCAGCTCGCCCACACGCGGTCGCCGACCGCGAGGCTCGGGGCGTCGGGGGCGGGGCGCCGGGAGAGCACGGCGGTGCGCTCGTCGAGCTGCACGAGGAACTGGAGCATCTCGCCGAGGTGGGAGACGCCGATGACGTCGCCCGCGGCGACGTTGACGTTCCCCTCGGGGCGGTCGACCGACAGCTCGATGAACTCGGGGCGCACGGCGGCGCGTGCGGCCTCGCCCGCCGCGAGCCCCGCGAGGGGCGTCGCGGGGCGCAGGAGGGCGCGCTCGGTGTCGACCCCCGATCCGTCGGGCGACACGACGCCGTCGAAGAAGTTCTGCTGGCCGACGAACGCGGCGACGTACGCGGACGCGGGCTTCGCGTAGATCGTGTCGGCATCCGCGAGCTGCTCGATGCGCCCGTCGCGCATGACGGCGATGCGGTCGCTCGTCGACAGCGCCTCGTCCTGGTCGTGCGTGACGAACACGAAGGTGATGCCGAGCTGCGACTGCAGGAGCTTCAGCTCGAGTTGCATCTCCTCGCGCAGCTGCCGGTCGAGCGCGCCGAGGGGCTCGTCGAGCAGCAGCACCGCGGGGCGGTTCACGAGGGCGCGTGCGAGCGCGACGCGTTGCTGCTGCCCGCCCGAGAGCTGGGTGGGCTTGCGGTCGGCGAAGCCGCGCATCCGCACCATGTCGAGCGCGGCGGCGACCCGCTCGCGCAGCTCGGGCTTCGGCACGCGCTTCTGCTGCAGGCCGTAGGCCACGTTCTCGGCGACCGTCATGTGCGGGAAGAGCGCGTACGCCTGGAACACCGTGTTGACGTCGCGGCGGTAGGGCGGGGTGCCGAGCACGCTGCGACCGGAGATGAGGATGTCGCCCTCGTCGGGGTGCTCGAAGCCCGCGATCATGCGCAGGGTCGTCGTCTTGCCGCAACCGGAGGGGCCGAGGAGCGAGATGAACTCGCCGGGGCGGATGTCGAGGTCGAGGGAGTCGACGGCCGTGTGCTCGGCGTAGCGCTTGGTGACCCCCCGCAGCGCGACCGCACCCACCTCCGGCGAGTCGGTGGTCACGGCGGCGTCGGCGAAGCGGGTCACGCGTCCTCCATTGGGCGTCTTCCGGTTCTCGCGGCCATTCAAGCCCGAATCCGATGCGAACTCAACGGTTCGGTGCGAAATCCGTCGCGGATACGACGAAGGGCGCAGGAAACCGCGTTCCTGCGCCCTGATCGTCGGAATGGATCAGCTGTCGGATGCCTCCGGGGCCTGCTTCGCCCCGCCGCGCTTCGGCGCGCGCGCCGCGGCGTCACCGCCGAGAGCCGCACCTGCGGCGCCGCCGAGCAGCGCCGAGAGGTCGAGCCCGGTGAGGTTCTTGACGACCGCCGGCACCTCGCTCGCGACCTGGCCGACCGTCTTGGTGACGGCGGAGGCGCCGTCGGTCGAGACGACCGTGAGGTTGCCGATCGCGGCGAGCGGCTCGGCGACCGCGCGGGTGATGTCGGGCAGGCGCGCGATGATCTCGGACGCGAGCGCCGCCTCGCCGTACTTCTTGAGCGCCTCGGCCTTGGCGTCGATCGCCTGGGCCTCGGCGAGACCCTCGGCGGCGATCGCGGCGGCGCGGGCCTCACCCTCGGCGCGGATACCGGCGGCGAGGGCGACCTGCTTGTCGCGCTCGGCGATACCGGCGAGGCGCACGGCCTCGGCGGCGGCCTCGGCATCCTGCACCGCGGCGACCTTGTTGGCCTCGGCGATCTTGGTGCGCTTGTAGGCGTCGGCCTCGGTCGCGGCGTTGGCCGCGTCGCGCTCGGCGGTGGCCGCCTGGACCGTGGCGTACGCCTCGGCCTCCGCGGGCTTGCGCACCGTGATGTCGAGGCGCTCCTGCTCGACGCGGGCCTGCTCGGCGAGCGCCTCGCGCTGCTGCGCGGCGACGATGCGGTCCTGCTCGGCCTGCGCGAGCTGACCGGCGGCGTTCGCCTCGGCGTTCGCACGGTCGGTCTCCGCCTTGATGGCGGCCTGCTTGAGGCTCAGCGCCTTCTGGCGCTCGGCGATCTGCTCGGCGGCCTCGATGCGCGCGAACTCGGCGGCCCGCTGCGTCTCGGCCTCCTTGACCTCGGCGTTCTGGCGGGCGAGGGCGGCCTCCGCGCGACCGAGGTCGGCGAGGTAGCTCGTGCCGGGCGTCGAGATGTCGGAGATGTTGAGCAGGTCGACCTGCAGGCCCTGCTCGGCGAGGTCGGCCTTCGTGGCCTCGACCACGGCCTCCGAGAGCGCGTTGCGGTTGGAGATGATCTCCTGCACCGGCATGTTGCCGATGATCGAGCGCAGCGAGCCCTCGAGGGACTGCTGGATGATCTGCGTGAGCGAGTTCTGCTGCGAGAGGAAGCGCTGGGCGGCGCGGCGCACGCCCTCGGCGGTGCCCGACACCTTGAAGTTCACCGACGCCTGGATGGCGAGCTTGATGAAGTTCTTGTCGACGCCCTCGACGGCGATGCCGATCTGGCGCTGCTCGAGCGACACGAGGAAGCCCTGCTGCAGGATCGGCCAGATGAACACGCGGCCGCCGATGACGACGCGCTGACCCGACTCGGGCTCGGCCGTCTTGCTGCGTGCGCCGCGGCCGACGATGACCATGGCCGCGTTCGGCGGGACCCGCTTGATGCGTCCGGCCACGAACGCGAAGATCGCCAGAAGGACGACGACGATCGCGATCACGGCGAACACGGTGACGTTCTCGGAGAGGAGGTTCACGAGGTGCTGCCTTTCTGGGGTGGTGGTCTCAGGCGTCCGCGTCGTCGCGGGTGACCGGCACGGCGCGCTCGACGCGCACGCGCGCGCCCTGCACCTCGATCACGCGGATGCGGGTGTCGCGCGGGATGGTCTCGTCGGCGAAGGCCATGCGCGTCTCGACCTCGTGCGGGCCGTCGAGGCTCACCTCGCCCGAGGTGGTCGTGACGGTCGAGCGGGTCACGCCGTACAGGCCGACGGGCGAGGACGGGGTGCCGTCCTCGCTGCGGCGGAGGCTGCGGATGAGCCACTGCACGCCGATGAGCACGATGACGCCGATGACGGCGGAGATGAGGTACGCCGACCAGTCGGGCAGGCCGTTCGCGATCGCGACGGCGCCCGAGGCGCCGAAGACCGTGAGGGCGCTTCCGACGGCGGTGCCGGAGATCGCGCCGTCGAGGAAGTCGAGGATCTCGTCGAACACGAGGGAGAAGACGACGAGCAGCAGTCCGATTCCGCCGACGATGAGGAAGGGGAGCATGCGTCGAGTCTAGGGGTGGGGGTCGCGGGGGCCCAGGGGCGATCACGGGGACATCTCCCCTCCCATACCCGACGCGGCATGGGGCGGGTGCGACCCTGAGTCGGTGCGTTTCCTCAGCCGGCTGCTCCTCGCCCCGCTCGCCCGGCTGGTGTTCCGCCCGCGCGTGATCGGCCGCCGCAACGTGCCGAAGCACGGCGGCGTTCTCATCGCCTCCAACCACCTCGCGTTCATCGACAGCATCGTGCTGACCCTCGTCGCGCGGCGTTCGGTGTCGTTCATGGCGAAGTCGGCGTACTTCACGGGGCGCGGGTTCACGGGCCGCCTGCAGCGCGCGTTCTTCAGCGGCGTCGGGGCCGTCCCCGTCGAGCGCGGCGCGGGCTCGGCGGCGCAGGACGCGCTCGACGCGGGCCTGCGCGTGCTCGAGGCGGGCGACGCGTTCTCGATCTACCCGGAGGGCACGCGCTCGCGCGACGGCCGTCTCTACCGGGGCCGCACGGGCGTCGCATGGCTCGCCCTCACGGCGGGCGTCCCGGTCGTCCCGGTCGGGCTCATCGGCACCGACGAGATGCAGCCCGGCGGCAAGGGCCCCATCCGCTTCGCGCGCGTGACCGTGAAGTTCGGCGAGCCGCTCGATCTCTCCTCGTTCGGGCCCGCGAGCTCGGGCCGCGCCCGACGCGAGGCGACGGATGCCGTCATGGCGGCCATCCAGCGACTCACGGGCCAGGAGGAGGCGGGCGTCTACAACGAGCCGCCGCCCGCGAACGTGCGCGAGCGCGTCACCCGCATCCTGCACCGCGAGCGTCGCTGACCCGGCGGCGCGGCTGCCACGACGCCCACGTCGGCGCAAGCTGCTGGGCGGGGGTGCCGCGCGGGGCTAACGTCGTCTCATGACGTTCACCGAGGGCTCCGACATCAGCAAGGGCCGCACGAGTCGCCGTACGGGCGGCATCGCGATCGGCGGAGGAGCCGGCATCCTCGGTCTCATCGTGGTCCTCGTGGGCGCGTTCACGGGCTTCGACCTCTCGCCCATCGTGGGCGGGCTCGGAGGCGGCGACACGGGCGAGGAGTCGTCGCTCGAGCAGTGCCAGACCGGCGAGGACGCCAACACCGACCTCGACTGCCGCATGAAGGGCGCCGCCGCGTTCCTCGACGACTACTGGTCGGTGCAGTTCGAGAGCGGCTACCGCTCGTCCGAGGTGGTGCTCTTCACGGGGTCGACCGGCACCGGATGCGGCACCGGCACGAGCGCCGTCGGGCCGTTCTACTGCCCGCCCGACGAGACGATCTACCTCGACACCTCGTTCTTCGAGGAGCTCCGCAGCCGTTTCGGCGCGAGCGGCGGACCGGCCGCCCAGCTCTACGTCATCGCGCACGAGTGGGGCCACCACATCCAGAACCTCACCGGGCGCATGGACGGCCTCGACAACTCGCAGACCGGTCCCACCTCCGACGGCGTGCGCCTCGAGCTGCAGGCGGACTGCTACGCGGGGGCGGCCCTCGGCGCGGCCGAGACGACGAAGGACGACAACGGCGTGCCGTTCCTCGAGCCCCTGAGCAGCGCCGAGTGGGCGGATGCCCTGAGCGCGGCGTCCGCGGTGGGCGACGACAGCATCCAGGAGCAGACGCAGGGTCAGGTGACGCCCGAGACGTGGACGCACGGCGCGAGCGAGCAGCGCCAGAAGTGGTTCCAGGCGGGCCGGTCCGGCGGATGGCAGGCGTGCGACACCTTCAGCGTGAGCGGTTCGCAGCTCTGAAGCTTTCCTGAACGGGTCCCGGGAGCGATTGGTCGGTTCCCACAACGACCGCCGCCCGCGGATGCGCGTGGTTCGTACGCCGCGGACGACGCGTTGGACGCGCCGTGCGGGGCGGACCTACCGTGAGGTCATCCCAGATCTCCCCTCCTGGAGGACGTCATGACGCGCACCGACGCCGTTACCCAGACCACCGAACCGGCCCCGGCTGCCGAGCTCCCCGCCGAGGTGGCGGCGCCGCGCAACGCGGCGAGCGCCGCGGCCGAGCTCGAGGTCGACGTCGCCTGGCTCGGCGAGTACCTGCTCGGCCGCTGGGCCGAGGACCGCAAGGCCTCGCGCGCCCTCGCCTCGCGTCCCGAGTTCTGGTACCAGGGCGGGCTCACGCTCGACGAGCACCGCACGCGCGTGCTCGGCCAGCTGCACCGCCTCGTCGAGAAGGACGCCGTGCACCGGGCCTTCCCGAAGCGCTTCGGCGGCCGCGACGACCACGGCGGCAACATCGCCGCGTTCGAGGAGCTCGTGCTCGCCGACCCGTCGCTGCAGATCAAGTCGGGCGTGCAGTGGGGTCTGTTCGCCGCCGCGATCCTGCACCTCGGCACCGACTACCACCACGAGACGTTCCTGCCGGCGGCCATGAGCCTCGAGATGCCCGGCGCGTTCGCGATGACCGAGATCGGTCACGGCTCGGACGTCGCCTCGATCGCGACGACGGCAACCTACGACGCCGAGACGGACGAGTGGGTCATCAACACCCCGTTCCGCGCCGCGTGGAAGGACTACCTCGGAAACGCCGCCCTCCACGGCCGCGCCGCGACCGTGTTCGCACAGCTCATCACGGGCGGTGTCAGCTACGGCGTGCACGCCTTCTACGTGCCGATCCGCGACGAGAAGGGCGAGCTGCTCCCCGGCGTCCAGAGCGAGGACGACGGCCTCAAGGGCGGCCTCAACGGCATCGACAACGGCCGTCTCGCCTTCGACCGCGTGCGCGTGCCGCGCACCAACCTCCTCAACCGCTACGGAGACGTCGACGAGAACGGCGTCTACACCTCCCCGATCGACAGCCCCGGCCGCCGCTTCTTCACGATGCTCGGCACGCTCGTGCAGGGCCGCGTCTCGCTCGACGGCGCGTCGACCCTCGCCTCGAAGCTCGCGCTGCACATCGCGATCACGTACGGCTCGCAGCGCCGCCAGTTCCGCGGCGGAACGCACGACGAGGAGGTGCTGCTCGACTACCAGCGTCACCAGCGCCGCCTGCTGCCGCGCCTCGCGCAGACCTACGCGATGTCGTTCGCGCACGAGGAGTTCCTCGACCTGTTCGACCGCGTCTTCTCGGGCGTCGAGGACACCCCCGCGACCCGCGAGGACCTCGAGACGATCGCAGCGGCCCTCAAGCCGCTCTCGACGTGGGCGGGCCTCGAGATCCTCCAGGAGGCCCGCGAGGCCTGCGGCGGCTCCGGCTTCATGGCCGAGAACCGCCTCACCCAGCTGCGTGCCGACCTCGACATCTACGCGACGTTCGAGGGCGACAACAACGTGCTCCTGCAGCTCGTGGCGAAGCGCCTCCTGACGGACTACGCGAAGAAGTTCAAGAACGCGGACGCAGGCGCGATGGCCCAGTACGTCGCCGGCCAGGTGGGCGAGGCGACGGTCAACCGCTCGGGCCTGCGCCAGCTCGGCCAGGCGATCGCCGACTTCGGCTCGACGGCCCGCTCGGTCGGCTTCGTGCGCGACGAGGACTCGCAGCGTCAGCTGCTCACCGACCGCGTGCACACCGCGGTCGCCGAGCTCGCAGGCAAGCTGCGTCCGGCATCCAAGCTCTCGCCCGTCGACGCCGCGGCGCTCTTCAACCGCTACCAGAACGACCTCATCAAGACGGCGCGCGCCCACGGCGAGCTGCTGCAGTGGGAGGCGTTCACGCGGGCCCTCGCGAAGGTGCCGGAGGGCGACACGAAGCAGGTGCTCACGTGGCTGCGCGACCTCTTCGGCCTCGGCCTCATCGAGAAGGACGCCGCGTGGTACCTCACGCACGGTCGCCTCTCCGGCCAGCGCGCCGAGGCGATCACGGCCTACATCGACGACCGACTGCTGCCCCGCATCCGCACGCACGCGCTCGACCTCGTCGCCGCGTTCGGCCTCACGCCGGAGCTCGTGCGCGCGCCGATCGCGTCGGGCATCGAGCAGCAGCGCCAGGACGACGCGCGCGCCTACTACGCGGAGCTCCGCGCCTCGGGCGAAGCGCCCGTCGACGAGAAGAGCCTCAAGAAGCAGGCGAAGAAGAAGTAACGCCCGTCTCGCGCACACGGCCGAGCCCCGTCCTCGTGGCTCGGCCGCGTGTTCTCAGGTCGGCGATCGCGGGACCCTCGATGAGGCGCCCCGTCGCCTCGAATCGCGAGCCGTGGGCGGGGCAGTCCCACGTCGACTCGGCGGCGTTCCAGCGCACGATCGCACCCGCGTGCGGGCAGACGAGGCACACCTCTGTCGACCCGTGCTCGGAGGCGATGGTCGCCGTGGGCAGCAGGCGCGCGTCCTCGTTGCCGCGGCGGGCGCGCACGGCGCGGGTCACCGCCTCGGCGTAGCCGCGCGCGTACCAGGCGAACACGGCGGCGCTCGCCCCGAGGCCGACGCCGACCGTCTGCGGGAGGGTCGGCCGCATCCCGAGCACGCGCTGCCAGCCCTCGCGGCGTCCCGCGAGGTCGGCCTCGAGCAGGAGCGCGGCGGCGACGGCGCCCGTCATGCCCCACTTCTCGTAGCCCGTCGCGAAGTACACCCGCCGCCGGGTGCGCGGCATCCATCCGACGAAGGGGATGCCCGAGAACGGCGCGTAGTCCTGGGCCGACCAGCGGTGGGTGGGCTCGGCTCCCGGCCAGCGCTCCTGGGCCCAGCGCTCGAGCTCGCCGTAGGGGTCGGCACCCTCGTCCTGCCGCCCCACGCCGTGGCCCTCGCCCCCCACGAGGAGCGTGCCGCGGTGCCAGCGCACGCTGTGCGAGGGGCTGCCGGCGCTCAGGAACATGCCGGTGTCCTCGGCACCCTCCGGCGGGCGCAGTGCGACGGCGTAGCTGCGCTGGGCCTCGACCTTCATCCAGTAGAGCCCGCGCCGCAGCTGGGGCGTGCCGGTCGCGAGCACGACGGTCGGTGCGGACACGGTGCCGAGCACGGTGTGCACGGTCGTCGTCTCACCGAACGCGAGGCGCCGTACGCGCGCCCCCTCGACGATGAGGCCGCCGAGTGCGCGCAGGTCGGCGGCGAGGCGGGCGAGCACCTCCATGGGGTCGAACTGCACCTGGTCGTCGAGCACGACTGCGCCATGGCCTGCGACCGGGAGCGCGACGTCCTCCTCCCAGCGCACCGGAAGGCCCGCGGCGCGCGCCGCCTCGTACTCGCGCCGCACCGTCCGCGCTCCTCCGGGGTCTCGGCCCACGTGACGGCGGGGCGGCGCTCGAAGGCGACCCCGCAGTCCGTGAGATAGTCCACCATCCAGTCGAAGGCGGCGCGCTGGCTCGCGACGTACGCCTCGAACACCGAGCGGATGTTGCGGCTGCGGACGCGCTGCAGCCTCACCCCCTGCAGCACGCTGAGCTTCGCGGTCGTGTTGCCGGTGGCGACCGCGCCGACCGTGCGCGGCTCGAGCACGGCGACCGAGCGTCCGCGGCGGGCGAGCAGCAGGGCGGTCGTGAGGCCGGTGAGACCGGCACCCACGACGAGATGGTCGAAGCGACCGCCGTCGGGAAACGGGTCGGTCGGGATCTCGGGAGCGTCGGCATGCCACAGCGAGGTCATGTCGCGACGGTAGTGCGGTGCGGCCGCGCGCGCAGCGGGGTTGACGGCGCCGCGAGATGCGCTAGCTAGTCGGGGGCGGGCGTTCCTGGCTCACAGTGCCACGTCGTTCAGCTCTCGAGTGAAACGCATGTTTGCGTAAGAGCGTTTACGCGCCTAGCATCGTGCCCATCAACACGTAAGCGCTTACGTAACAGAACGTAAACGCTTACTGATCGGGAGCACTCAATGGTGACTGTGTACGACGTGGCGCAAGCCGTCGGCCTTTCAATAGCGAGCGTGTCGCGTGCGCTCAATGGGCAGACCGGGGTATCGGAGGCCACGGCGGCGCGCATCGTCGAGGTGGCCGCGGAACTCGGCTACCAGCGCAACGATGTGGCTCGCTCCCTTGTGGCCAAGTCGACCCAGACCATCGCGCTTCTGCTGCCCGACATCACCAACCCGTTCTTTCCCGAGCTCGTCAAGGGCGTCCAGACGGTCGCCGACGAGCACGGCCATGTGCTGCTGCTGGTCGACGGCGCGGGAGACCGCGCGCGAGTGGCCGCGAGCATGGCGGTGCTGCGTCGCAAGCAGGTGGATGGAGTGATCGTGGTGGCGAGTGCGCTCGACGGCGACGCCGACGCGCTCTTCGTCGGGGTGCCAACGGTGTTCCTCGATCGCACGACAAACGGCCCGGGCGCGAGCGTGAGCGTGGATCACGAGGCGGGCGGCTACGCCGCCACGCGCCATCTGATCGAGCTCGGACACCGCCGGATCGCGCACATCGCGGGCCCGCGCGACCTCGAAGTCTCCCAACGACGTCTCGACGGATGGCGGCGCGCATGCGAGGAGGCGGGGCTGCCGACGCACGACGCCCTCGTCGCCTCCGGTGACTTCTTGGAGGAAGGCGGGCATCGCGCGGGCATCGAGCTGCTCGACTCGGGCGAGGAATTCTCCGCGGTTTTCGCCGCGAACGACCTCAGCGCCATCGGGTTCCTCGCGCTGTGCGCGCAACGGGGCATCCGCGTTCCCGACGACCTGTCGCTCATCGGCTTCGATGGCATCCAGCTCTCTCGCTACACCACGCCGACGCTCACGACAGTCGCCCAGCCGATCCTCGAGCTCGGAGCACGGGCCTGCGACACGTTGCTCCATCTGATCCGGGGCGAGGAGTCGCAGTCGCGGATCGTGCTCGCGAACGAGCTCACCGCGGGCGCGAGCGTGCGCGCGATCGGAGGTACGCGATGAGCCGCGTGGTCGTGGTCGGTAGCCTCAACCTGGATCTCATCACGGAGGTCGAGCGCCTCCCGTCACCCGGCGAGACGGTCCTCGGCTGCGCGTTCCGTCAGGTATCCGGCGGCAAGGGGGGAAACCAGGCCCATGCCGCCGTCGGCGTGGCGCGAAGCCGCGCCGAGCAGGCCGGGGAGGTGGCCGTCGCGATGATCGGGCGGGTCGGCGAGGACGACGCCGCGAGCCGTCTCTGCGGCGACCTGGCCGCAGCGGGGGTCGATGTCAGCGCGGTGGGGCGTGCGCGGGATGCCGCAACGGGCATCGCGCTCATCACCGTCGCCGCCGACGGAGCGAACACCATCGTGGTGGCCCCGGGAGCTAACCACGACTGGCCGGCGGATGCCATGGCGGAGGTGTCGTTCGAGCCCGACGATGTGGTGGTCACGCAACTCGAGGTGCCGCTCGACGTCGTGCACGCGGTCGCCGGCGCGGCACGCGCCGTCGGCGCGCGATTCGTGCTCAACGCCGCGCCGGCCGATCGCCGCGTCATGGAGGTTCTATCGCGCGCGGATGTCGTGGTGCTCAATGAGATCGAGGCCGAGCAGCTGCTCGAGGTGCGAACGGCGGAGCTCGACGAGATCGGCGCCGCCCGCGCTCGCCTCGACGGCGACCTCGTCGTGACGCTCGGAGCGGATGGTGTCGTGGTTGCGTCCCGCGACGGCCGAACCGTGCATGTGCCGGGCCTCGCGGTCGACGTGATCGACACGGTCGGGGCTGGCGACGCCTTCGTCGGCGCCCTCGCGGCGAGCCTGGCAACGGGAGCGGACGTCGTCGAAGCGGCCATCACCGCGAACACGGTCGGAGCGCTCACCGCGACCGTGCGAGGAGCGCGGCATCCCCGGCTCGCCGATGCGCTCGGCGCCGTGCAGGAGGTGGCGTGATGCTGCGCTCGTCTCGCATCCTCAACCCGTCCCTGCTCGCCGCGCTCGCGAGCGCTGGGCACGGGCAGACGATCATCGTGGCCGATGCTGGTCTCCCGATCCCGCGCGGCGTGCCGGTGCTCGACCTCTCGATCACGCCCGGTCATCCCACCTTTACCGAGGTCACGCGCATCATCCTCGACGCCGGTGCGTTCGAGGGGTATGTGATCGCCTCCGAGTCCTCCACCTCGGCTCCCGTGCGTGACCTCGCTCCCGAACTCGCGGGCCTCGCTCCCACGATCGTCGATCACGAGGAGTTCAAGCGCCGAGTCCCCGACGCACACCTCGTGGTCCGCACCGGTGAATTCACGCCGTTCGCCAATATCGGGCTCGTCGCAGGCACAACCTTCTAGGTCCCTTCCGAAGAAGCAAGGAGAATCAAAATGAGAATCACAGCAACACGTCGAGGCATCGCCATCGGCGGCGCACTCGCGCTCACTGCAGGCACTCTCGCCGGGTGCGCGGCAGGGGGTGAGGAGTCGGGCGGAGGTGTCGAGATCACCTACGCCGTCCAAGCCTTCTCGCACGACGCCATCCGACCGATCGTCGACGAGTTCACGGCAGAGACAGGAATCACCGTCAAGCTCGAGTCGGGTCCGTCGAGCGGTGCCGACCTGCTCACGCAGCTCGTTCCCGCGTTCAACTCCGGCACCAGCCCGTACGACGTCATCGACGCCGACGATCCCGCTGGCGCGGCGCTCGTCGCGGGCGGATGGCTCGAGCCGCTCGGGGATGACGTCACTGGTGCCTACCTGGACGACCTCTCCGAGGGGATGGCCGAGAGCCACGAGCTGTGGAACGTCGCGGACGGGAACACCTACCGCCTCTACCACAACTACGAACTCGGCTACAGCTGGGCGAATGAGCAGCTGCTCTCGGCGCATGGCCTGACCGCGCCGACGACGTGGGATGAGATCGAGCAGGTGGGCGAGGCGCTCAAGCCCGAGGGCATCTACGCCTTTGGCGACGCCGCGAGCAAGCCGGGGCTCACCTTCGTCTACCTCGCGTACCTCGCCGCGCAGGCGGGCGGCGACATCTACGCCGCCGACTCGGGCACGCGGGAGGCCTTCGAGTTCGCCAAGGAGCTCATCGACAAGGGCTACTCCCCGAAGGACGCTCTCACCTGGACCTATGACCAGTCGAACGCGGCGTACATGAGCGACCAGCTCGCGACCATGCGGCAGTGGACCTTCTTCAACGATGTCGCCCCCGGCAACGCCGAGTGGTATGCCGCAGACAAAGCCGTCATCGTCGATCCGCCTGCCGGACCGGCCGGAGCGAAGACGTGGGCAGGCGGCTGGGGCATGGCGGTGCCCAAGTCCGCGAAGAACAAGGACGCCGCCATGAAGTTCGTCGAGTGGATGAACCAGCCGGAGCACGCGGTGGAACTCGCCACGGCGAGCTCGTTCTTCGTGACAGCACGCACGAGCGTTCTGAGTGAACTCGGTGACGACGGCATCGTCGCAGCGCTCAAGCACTACGCGGATTCCGGCTTCATCGTGCCCCGCCCGTACCACCCCCAGGCGGCGCAGGCGGAGACGATCGTCGACGACATCGGCCAGTCCTACCTCACGGGTCAGATGGACATCGACGAGGCGATGATGCAGCTGAAGTCCCAGGTCGAGGCTCTCGGATAGTCGACATGACCAACAGCACCACTCCCGTGGCGGCCAACGCGTCTTCGGACGCCGCGGCCGCCACGGCGGCCAGCCTTCACGAGTCGCGCTTCTCCGTGCGGTGGGGCGTCGCCCGCGTCCTCGGCTGGATGCGGCTGCCGAAGAATTTCGTTCTCCTCGGGCTCATCTTGCTCGCTCCCGCCCTCATCCTGCGGATCTTCACTTCCGTCTACCCGTTCTTCGCGACGGCGTGGACCTCCTTCACCAACTCAAGCGCCTACGTCGCCGAACCGCACTTCGTCGGGTTCGAGAACTACGTCGCGATCTTCGACAACCCCTCGTCGCGGAGCGCGCTGATCTTCACCATCACGTTCGCGGTAGTGTCCACCGCGCTCGAGCTCGTGATCGGCTTCGGCCTGGCACTTCTGCTCAACGCTCGATTCCGCCTTCGCGGCCTCGGGCGAGCCCTCGTACTTCTCCCCTGGGCGATTCCCGCGATCGTCTCGGCGCTGGGATTCCGGTTCATCTTCGCGGACGGCTCCGGGCTAGTCCCCACCTTCCTGGCCTGGTTCGGCGTCGATATCGCCTGGCTGACCGACCCGTTCTGGGCGCAGGTGGCCGTCATCCTGGCCAACGTGTGGCGCTCCGTACCGTTCATCGCCTTCGTCGTGCTGGCTGGCCTTCAGGGGGTGCCCGACGAACTCTACGAAGCCGCGCGCGTCGATGGGGCCGGATGGTGGCGCACCCACCTGCAGATCGTCCTGCCGCTCGTGATGCCGGTGCTCATCACCATGGGGGTATTCATGGTCATCTTCCAGATCGGAACGTTCGACACGATCCTGGGCATGACCGGCGGCGGTCCCGGCAGCGCCACCCAGGTGATCCCCTACCTGGCCTATCAGGACGCATTCATCGGCTTGAACTACGGGCGCTCGTCGGCGCTCGCCATGATCTTGTTCCTGATCGTGCTCGCAGTGGGCGTCATCGCCCTCGGTCGTTTCCGTCGCGCGGAGGTGGAGAGCTGATGCGACTGCGTACTCGGCTGGGACGAGTGGGGCCCTATGTCGGACTCGGTGTGTTCTTCGTCGTATTCGGCGTTCCTGTCTATTGGATCCTGCTTTCGTCGGTGCTGCCGCCGAACGAGGTGCTGTCGTCACCGCCGACCTTGTTCACGCTCAGCCCCACGCTCGAGACGTTCGAGAGGGCGCTGCAGCAACTCCCGGCTGGGGACTATCTCCGCAACTCCCTCGTCTTCGCGCTGAGCTCGGCGTTCGCGTCCGTGATCCTCGCGTTCTTCGCGGCGTACACCTTCGCGCGGCTGCGCTTCCGCGGGTCGGGCGCGCTCATGCTGTTCCTGCTGCTGACGATGGCGCTTCCGCAGATCGCCACGACGATCCCGCTCTTCCAGCTCTACGCGAAGCTCGGGCTCGTCGACACGATGGGCGGGCTGATCCTGCTGGAGTCGAGCATCCTCATCCCGATGACGGTCTGGCTCATGGTGTCCTTCATCAAGCAGATCCCGGTGGATCTCGAGAACGCGTCCTTCATGGACGGCGCGAACTTCGCACAGACGATCCACCTCGTCGTGCTCCCGCTCATGCGACCAGCTTTTGTCACGCTCTTCCTGCTGAACTTCATCACCGCATGGAACGAGCTGTTCTATCCCCTCGTGTTCTCCTCGACCTCGGCGTCGCGCACCCTCACGGTCGGGCTCGTGCAGATCACGCAGGTCAACAGCGGAGCGTCGAGCCGACCCTGGGATCTCATGAGCGCCCTCGCCGCGCTCATGATCATCCCCATCATCCTGCTGGTCACCATCATGCAGCGCCGCATCATCGCAGGTCTCACCGCAGGAGCCACGAAATGACGCACAACAGCACGGCGACGGGCTGGTACACCTTCGGCAACCACTTCCACTGGGTCGACATGCAGTGGCTATGGGGCAACGGTGTGCTCGCCCGGTCGGTCGACGACATGCTCGCGTTCATCGCGCGCACCGGCGCGCCCGGCAACATCAACTTCGACGGCATCGGCTACGAGAAGCTCGCGGCTGAGGAACCGGCGGCACTCGCGCGACTCGTCGCGGCGGTGAGCGACGGCCGCGTCGAGGTGGTGGGTGGCAGCTACGGGCAGCCCTACGCGCAGTTCCACCACGGCGAGTCGGCGGTGCGGCAGTTGTCATACGGGGTGCGGACCGCAGTACGGCTCCTCGGGGTGCGTCCGCGCGCCTTCTGGGAGGAGGAGTTCTATTTCTTCCCGCAGCTCCCGCAGCTGCTTCGAGACGCCGGCTACACCGGAGCCTCGCTGTTCTTCCAATGGACCTGGCACACGCCGGAACTGCCGCGCGAGACCGCGCCCGCCATCCTCTGGCGAGGCATCGACGGCACGGAGATCCCGACGTTGCCGCGCAGCGAGCTCAACCTGCACCAGTGGCCGGAGGATGTCGAGGCGCTCATCGACGGGGGCGGGCTCGAGCGCTTCCCCACCCCGGTCGTTCAACAATGGCTCGAGCTGTTGCCGTCACCCGATTGGATGTGTCGCTCGGAGATCGTGGTTCCCGGTGTCGAGCGACTGCTCGCGGCCCCGGGCGTCGATTTCCGACTCGGCACGCTGTCCACCGTGATCGCCGCTGTCAAGGAACAGGCGGTCGTGCGCGAGTACGGCATGGACGACGTCTTCCACGGCATGAGCCTCGGCAAGAACGGCAACCGCGTGCACCGCGTCTCGCGCGAGCTCGAGCACCTCATCCTCGCCGCGGAGTCAGTCGCGGTGCGCAACGGCACCTTCGGCAGACCGTACGCGCAGTGGTCGAAGTACCCGTCGTGGGAGCTCGAGGAGGCATGGCGGGAGCTGCTCGCGTTCCAGCACCACGACAACGACGAGTGCGAAGGACTGTGCGGACACATCGGCTATCTCGGTGCCGACCGTGGCAGGGCCCTCGCGCTCGCCGTGCTCGATCGGAACCTGCGGCGCTTGGCCGCGCGCGTGGGCGGTGCGGGTTCGACGGTGTTGGTCAACCCGCTCGGCTGGGATCGCGACGCGGTGCTCGACGGCCAGCGGATACACCTCCCGGCCTTCGGCGCCGTCGTCGCAGAACCGGAGGCGGCGCGCTTGCCCGAGGTCTCCGTCTCTCAGAACGACGGTCGCATCCGATTGCGGCGCGGCGATTTCGAGATCGAGGTCGATGCCGCCCGTGGCGTCGTGACGAGCGTCGGGGGCGTCTCGATGGGCCCGGAAGGCGTCGGACTGCTGCAATGGCGGCGTGCCGACATGATCAGGCGATTCGACGTCACCTCCGTCGACGTCACCGACGACGCCGTCACCGTGCACACCGCGGCGGACGAGGCGCGCGTGCGCATCGAGGTGCGCATCGCCGACGAGCTCGATGCTCTGGATCTGCGATTCGCGGGCGATCTCGGCGAGGGACCGGACGGGCGGGCGCATGCGGCCCTCATGACCCTGTTCGAGCCCGACGTCGCCGTCGCCGAGGTTCGGCATGACACCCCCTATGCGGTCAGCGCGATCGAGGGGCGCTCGCGGTGGCATCGGAAGTACCCCACGGGCGACTGGATGACCTCGCCACAGGAGTTCGAAGAGGTCGTCGACGCGTTCAGCGCACTGCAGTTCGTCGACCTGGTCGCCGAGGATGGTGGTGGCGTGCTGTGGGCTCACGACGGCAGCCAGGCCTTCCACCGTGCGGAAACCGGCGTCTGGAACGTGCTCTCGATGCGGGATCCATGGGACGAGCACTACTTCGTCCGCGAACTGGATGCGCGCGTTCGGGTCGTTCCCCATGGGGCCGTCAGCGACGCGTGGAGATGGAAGACAGCGCAGGAGTTCGTCCGGCCGGCCCACGTGGTGACAGTCGCGGGCGATGATGCGGTCGCGCTTGCCGGCATCGACGCGGAGTCGAACGACGTGATCGCCCCGACGCTCGTGCAGCCTGACGGGGACGCATCCGTCGCCCTGACCGCGATGTACCGCGACAGCGACTACCAGGCCACCGGGCTCGACGCCCACGTCAACCGGATCGCGCGAGACCCGGTGCTGCTCCGCCTCGTCGAGCTCGATGGGCGCGCGTCACGCGTGGTGCTGCGCTTCAGTGAGCCGCTGCTGGGCGCGTGGCGATGCACCGCGCTCGGGGAGGTGCTCCATCCGCTCGACGTCGATGGCGACTCGATCACGCTTCAGCTCGACCCCCACGCGATCGCCACGATCGCGGTGGCTCATCCGCCGGCGCCCGGCGACAACAAGACCCTCGACGATGACCGTTCCATCTGGGCCATGGTTCATCACGAGGCCGACTGAGAAAACGGAATCACGATGACCAACTACTACCCGCGCGTCGCTCGTGGCGTTCACTCCTATCCCCTCGACGAATCGGTTCCGCCGTCCGAGCGCTTCGGTCTCGGCGTCGTCGGCCTGCATGAGGGCCGCACCGCGCTGCTCGCGGCGCTCCGCACGAGCCGGGTGCGGCCGGTGGCCGGATGCGACCTGGACTCGGATGCGATCGCGAACGTGCGTGCAGACCTCCCCGACGTGTCATTCACGACGTCGTACGCCGAGATGCTCGCTGACCCGGAGGTCGACATCGTCGGCATCTACACCCCGGATCCGCTGCATGGGGAGCAGATCATCGCCGCCTTCGAGGCGGGCAAGCACGTCGTGTGCACCAAGCCGGTCGTCAACGACATCGAGACCGCCAAGCGAGTGCTCGCCGTGTCCCGCGCGACTGGCCGAAAGCTCATGGTCGGCCAGAGCATCCGCTTCTTCGAGTCGATGCGGAGGCAGCGCGCGGCGTATGAGAGGGGAGAGATCGGGGAGGTGGAGGTCGTCGAGACGCAGTACACGCACCGCATGGACTGGTACTACGATGGCCGCCCGTGGATCGCCGAGAAGTCGGACTGGGTCTACCTCGGGATGAGTCATCCGCTCGACCTGCTCCGCTGGTACCTGGGTCCCATCGAGAGCGTCTCGGCGGTCGGATCGCGATCAGCGCTTGCGCGCGATAATGGGGCGTCCTCCTTCGACGTGTACTCCGTGAATGCGCTGACGGCCGACGGTCGCGTGGGGCGCGCCTTCGGCCATTACGGCATCCACGAGCTACCGCTCGCACGGAACTCGATCGAATGCCTTCTCTACGGCTCGGACGGCACGTCGCTCGCGAAATACCACGACATGCAATACCTCCACACCGGAACCGACGGCGTGGAACACGTCGAGGACATGCTGTACGAGTACCGTCACTATCACTTCAACAACGAGGTGCACGGTATGCACTATGGCGAGTTCGCGAACTACCTCCAGTACTTCGCCGACGCCCTCGTTTCGGGGTCGGACTACTCGCCAGGCCTCGAAGAGGGATTGGAGACGTTCTGCCTGATGGAAGCGGTGCGCCGCTCCGCAACGGATGGTGGGCGCCCGGTCGCCCTCGCACCGCTGCTCGCCGAGGTCGGGTTGAGCCGCTAGCGGCCCGACGCGGCCGTTAGTCGCCCGCCCCGCCGTCGTCGCGCTCGCGCGCGAGGTCGTCGAGATCGTCGAGCAGGTCGGCGATCGCGATGCGACGCGCAGGCCCGGTGAGGGGTCGGGAACCGCGGGCGCGCGGCACGGCGGCGGCAGCGGATGCGATGTCGTCGAGGGCGAGCACTCGGGCTTCCTCCACGAGGGCGATGACCGCGGGTTCGTCTTCGGCGAGCGCGCGCAGGCGGGCCGCGAGTGCGAGGTGCACCCGGCGGCGGCGGCGCAGCTTGGGCACGTCGCGGTCCACATAGTCCCGGGCGGTCGAGGCGCGGAAGTGCCGGCCTCGGGCGTGCTCGGCGTCGCGGACGAGCTGATCGGCGGCTGTCTCGTTCTCGACGGCGAGCGCCTCGAGTTCGATGCGTACGGCATCCTTGTACCACGCGAGATCGAAGTCGACGCCGTCGCGCAGGGTGCGCATGATGACGACGTTCTTGACGCGCTGCCGCACGCCGGCGCGCGCGACGAGCATCGCATCCGCGACGAGGTCCGCGAAGAGCGGCCGGCGCCGGAACGGAGAGCGGGTAAGGGCCATCGCAAGACACGCTAGTCCGCGGAGGTGACGTGCGGCTTCCGTTCGTCCCCGGGGGCGGCATGGGGAGCGCTATCCACAGGCACCGGGGTTCTCTCCGCGACGCCAGGGTGCTCGTCACGATCGCTGGCATGACCGCGACCCCTCCGCCCGACGTGACCGCGGCCGAGGCTCCGGCCGGGCGCTCGCGCACCGCGACCGCCGCGCTCTACCTCGCGATCGGCGCCCTCGTCGCCGCCGCAGCGCTCGGTGCCTACTTCATCATCGCTGGCGACCAGGCCAACGTCGCGGGCCGCGCGTGGCTCACGCTTCTGCTCGTGGCGCTCTTCGCTGGCGCGGTCGTGCTCGACGCGAACGTCGGCACGGGCCCCAACCGCTGGTATCTCGGCGTCTCGACGATCGTCAACGTCATCATCGTCGCGGTCGGTCTGATGAAGCTGTGGAACGGCTGGCTGCAACCGGAGGACACGGCAGCGGCATCCGTCTGGTTCGTGCAGATGGTGCGCGTGCTCGGTGTCATCGTGCTGCTGCGGCTCGCTCTGCTGTTCATGCAGCTCTACGGCCTCCGCTTCGTCACCCGCGGCCGCACGCGGCTCGGCAAGATCATGGCGATCGTCACGATCGGCCTCGTGTGGGCGACCGCGATCGTGCTGGCGATCCCGGCGGTGTTCCCCGAGCACGATTGGCCCGACTGGTGGTGGCGCGTGGCGGGCGCGACGAGCCTCGTGGCCGTCGTGACCGCGGTCATCCCGCTCCTGTTGCGCGCGTTCGAACCCAAGGTGCCCAAACCGCCGCAGCCCGTGCAGCAGCCCGGCTACGTGCCCGCGCAGCAGGCTCCCCCGTACTACGCGGCTCCGGCGCAGGCTCCCGTGCAGCAGCAGTTCCCGCGGCAGCATCCGGGGCAGCCGGTGTACCCCGGCGTTCCCGTACCGCAGCAGCCCATGCAGCAGCCACCGGCGCCGCAGCCGGGCTCGCAGCCGCCCGCTCCCGCTCAGCCGCCCGTGCCTCCGGGCGCCCCGACCCCTCCGCAGAGACCGAGGCGCTCAGCGGCCCGTCAGTCGGCGTAGTCGCTGAGCTCCTCGCGCAGCGACTGCAGCGCCCGCGAGCGCGCGATGCCGGTCGCGGCGCGTGAACGCCCGACCCCCGGCACGGATGCCGTGGCCGCAGCGATCTCGTCGAGCGCACGCAGACGGGCCTCGGTGATGAGCCCTCCGACGGCAGCGTCGTCGCGCGCGAGGTGCGCCAGCCGCTCGGCGAGCTCCTCGAGTACGCGGGCGCGCCGCTTGAGTCGCCGACCGTCGGCGGCTCGGTAGTCGTCGGCAGCCCGGGCCACGCCGCGTCGCCGCCGCGTCGCCTCGCGCACCTCTCGGAGTCGAGCAGCCTCGACCTCCGCCTCATGAGCGAGCAGCTCGAGTTCGCGACGGGCGGCATCCGCGTACCACCCCTCGTCGAAGTCGGCGGTGTCGCGCAGCGCGCGCACGAGCATGACGTTCTTGACCGCCTGTCGTGCCGCCGCGAGCGACACGAGGGTCGCGTCGGCGACCATCTCGGAGCGGCGCGGGCGTCGGGTCATCGGGCTCACGCTAGCGTGCGGGCCGCGCTCGATGAAGGGGCGGAAGACCGCCGCTCCGGGCCCGGCGTGGCGGCGTCAGCGCCGCCGCGACGGCGAGCGGCGCGCGAGCACCCGGATGAGGTTGCGGCGCTCAGCGGTCATGGGCAGTGTGATCGGCTGCGTGACGATCGCGTCGACCACCATCGAGCCGTCGCTCGGCCCGACGACCGGGATCGACGTCGTCGGGGTGACGAGTGCGGGGGCGATGGGTTGGTGCGCGAGATCCCGATGGGCGCGCACATAGGCCGGGACGAGGATGATCGCGGCGCCCAGCCAGGCGAGCGGGTTGCTCCACACGACGCCGACGTAGCCGAACGCGGCGCCGAGCACGACGGCCGCGCCCCCGCGCATGATGAGCTCGACGACCTCTGTCACGGTGGGGATCATGGTGTGCCCGAGGCCCTGCAGGGCCCCGCGCAGCACGAACAGCACGCCGAGCGCGCTATAGCAGGCCCCGTTGATCACGAGCATCTCGGCGGCCATCGCGCCCACCGCATCCGATTGATCACCGACGAACAGCCGCACGAGCGGCGTCCCGAGGGTGATGAAGACGATGCCCAGCAGCAGCGAGGCGCCGATCGACATCCGGGTTCCCTGCAGCACGCCGCGACGGATGCGGTCGGGCCGGCCGCCGCCAAAGTTCTGAGCGACGAACATCGACACGGCGAGCCCGAGCGACTGCAGGAGGGCCACCGCGAGGCGGTCGATCCGCGAGGCGGTCGCGTAGGCCGCGACCGCCTCGCGCCGAGGTCGTTGAGGCGGAGCTGCTCGGCCGGGTGCCGATCGCGATGATCGAGGCCTGGAAGCCCATCGGCAGTCCGAGCCGCAGGTGCACGGCGAGGTCGACGCGGGTCACCCTCCAGTCGGCGCGGCGCACGTGGAGCGCCGGCACGCGCCGACGCACGTACTCGAGGCACAGCAGCACCGACACCGCCTGCGACACGACGGTCGCGATCGCAGCGCCCGCGACGCCCCAGCCGAGCGGGCCCACCATGAGGATGACGAGGCCGATGTTGAGGCCGCACGCGATCATGAGGAACATGAGCGGCGTGCGGGAATCCCCGATGGCCTGGATGATCGCCGCGAGGTAGTTGAAGAACATGATCGCGCCGGCGCCGAGGAAGTTGATCTGCGCGAACACCACGGCCTCGTGCAGCAGCTCGGCCGGGGCGTTCATGAGGCGCAACGCGGCATCGGTGACGAGCGGCGCGCCGATCGTGAGGGCGGCCGCCGTGGCGCCGGTGAGAATCGTGCCCGCGGCCACCGAGCGTCGTACCCCCGCCGCGTCGCCCGCACCGAACGCCTGCGCGGTGGGGATCGCGAACCCCGAGGTGAGCCCTCAGGCGAAGCCCAGCAGCAGGAACAGCAGGCTGCCGGTCGCGCCGACTGCGGCGAGCGCGCCGATGCCGAGGTAGCGTCCCACGACGACCGCGTCGACCACCTGGTAGAGCTGCTGCACGACGTTGCCGACGAGCAGGGGTGCGGAGAACAGCAGGATGACGCGCCAGGGGCTGCCCGTCGTGAGCGAGGTGGACATGGAGGCCCCGGAACATGACATGACGAAAGCCTCCGGCGGTGCGGGGGCTTTCCGTGGTGGCTCCGACGGGCGTCGATCCCGTGACCTCACGATTTTCAGTCGTGCGCTCTACCAACTGAGCTACAGAGCCTCAGCGGCTGCGCCGCTGATTGTGCGAGAGCCTCCCCTTTCGGAAAGGCTCTCGACCAGCGACCCTGACGGGACTTGAACCCGCGACCTCCGCCGTGACAGGGCGGCACGCTAACCAACTGCGCTACAGGGCCTTGCTTGTTCAGTTTTTCTCGGTTGGTGACCCCAACGGGATTCGAACCCGTGCTGCCGCCGTGAAAGGGCGGTGTCCTAGGCCACTAAACGATGGGGCCATGTCGGCGAACCGCATAGCAACCGAGGGTCAAGCATACGTGTCGATCGCCATTAACGCTAATCGGGCGCCGCATCCCGTCGCATCCTGGTGGGAGCTCGCGTGTCGGCGTCCGCTCGAGCGTGCGCTCTCGCGCATCGGCGCACTTTCGCGGACGTGGGCGTGGCCTGCCGGAGAAGCTCAACTGATGGTTGAGGCTTGACGGGCGGCTGCGGCATCCTGGTATGCGCGACCGCGTGTTGTTAGCGTGGTTGATGTTGCTCATGTGACATAACGACGCGGTCGGTCGCAGAGAACGGGGGGAGCATGCAGTACCGAGGGGGAGCGGAGCGCACGCGCGTCCGCCGGAACGGGATGCGCGCCACCACGCCCATCGCGGCCATCGCCGCGCTCCTGCTGACCGTCACGCTCGGTGTGCAGCCCGCCACCGCGGCCCGCGCCGCCGACTACCCGAGCTGGGCCGACGTCCAGGCAGCGAAGCGCGACGAGGCGTCCGCCAAGGCGCAGCTCGACAAGCTCAACAAGGCCATCAAGGCCGCCGAGGCCGAGGTCGAGCGCACGCAGGCCGAGGCCCAGAAGGCCGGCGAGGAGTACGCCGCCGCCGAAGAGGCCTACGACGCGCAGGTGCTCGTCGTGAACACGCTCCAGGAGCAGCGCGAGGCCGCCCAGGCGGAGGCAGACGAGGCCAAGCGCCAGTCCACGCAGCTCATCAACAACCTCGCCAAGCAGGGCGGCTCCGACCTCACCGCCGGCCTCTTCAGCGACTCCGGCGACGCCGACGGCTACCTCTACCGCATCGGCACGATGCAGAAGGTCACCGAGCGCAACGCCTCCGTCTACGCGAAGGCGCTCCAGCTGCAGAACATCGCGAAGTCGCTCGCCGAGCAGGAGCAGGTGGCTCAGGACAAGCTCGCCGAGCTCAAGGCGGAGGCCGAGGCCAAGTTCCTCATCGCGCAGGAGGCCGCCGTCGCGGCCGCCACGAAGCTCGCCGAGCACCAGGAGGCGCAGGCGAAGGCCCAGGCCCTCGTCGCGTACCTCACCGACCGCCGCGAGGTCACCGAGGCCGACTACCTCGAGGGCATCCGCAAGCAGTGGGGTTCGGGTGCCGCGGGCGAGGTGAGCGCGAGCGGATGGGCGCGCCCCGCCGCCGGCTACATCTCCAGCAGCTTCGGCTGGCGCTTCCACCCGATCTACCACGTGTGGAAGGGCCACTCGGGCGTCGACCTCGCGGGCCAGGGCTGCGGCGCCCCGATCTACGCGACGCACGCCGGCACCGTCACCTACGCGGGCTGGTACAGCGACCTCGGCAACTACATCACCATCGACCACGGCGACGGCACCTCGTCGGGCTACGGGCACATCATGCCCGGCGGCATCGGCGTGCACGTCGGCCAGCAGGTCGGCCCGGGCCAGCTCATCGCGAAGGTCGGCACGACCGGCGGCTCCACGGGCTGCCACCTGCACTTCATGATCCGCGTCAACGGCGACCTGGTCGACCCGGTCCCATTCCTGCGCGAGCGGGGGATCACCCTTGGCTGATCGGATGCGGCGGGCGCGATGACCCCGCCGAGACCGGGGCACGCCACCACCGCGGCCGTGTCCCTGGCCGCGGCGTTCGCCCTCACGGCAAGCGGGGCGGCGCCGGGGGCGGTCGCGACCCCCATGCTGCGCGGCGACTACCCCACGTGGTCGGAGGTGCAGGCGGCCAAGCAGAGCGAGGCCGCGACGCGCGCCGAGGTCGCCAAGATCGAGCGGCTCGTGCTCGACCTCATGGCGGAGTCGAACCGCCTCGGCCGCGACGCCCTCATGGCGGCCGAGGAGGCGAACATCGCACGCGCGGCGCTCGCCGACGCCGAGGCGAAGTCGACGCGGCTCGCGTCGCAGGTGGCCGACGCCCAGCGGCGGGCCGACGACTCGGCGGCGCTCGCGTCCGGCCTCGTCGCGCGCCTCGCGCGCGCCGGCGGCGGCACCCCGTCGATCGCCCTCGCGTTCTCGTCGGAGGCGGACGCCGACGCCCTGCTCGCGCGCCTCGGCACGATGTCGAAGCTCAGCTCCTCGTCGGCCGCGCTCGTCGAGCGCGCGCTCTTCGACAAGCGCACCCTCACCGCCCTGCAGGACGAGGCCGCGCTCGCCGAGCGGGAGCGCGCGGACCTCGCCGATGCCGCCCAGCGCGCCGCCGACGACGCGGCGAAGGCCGTCGCCGCGGTCGAGGCGCAGCTCGCGCAGCACGCCGCGACGCAGACCGTGCTCTACGCGCAGCTCGCGAGCCTCAAGGGCACGACCGCCGAGCTCGAGCGGCAGTACCTCGAGGGGATCGCGAACCAGCAGCCCACCCCGCCCGCGAACCCGGGCGCGGGGCAGCCGACGAACCCCGGCGGCGGGCAACCGTCCACCCCGCCGAGTCAGCAGCCGTCGTCGCCCCCGCAACAGCCGAGCCCGTCCCCGACCCAGCCGCCGACGAACCCGCCGCCGGGGGTCGACCCGACTCCCCCGCCGCCGACGTCGTCGCTCGTCGACGGCGCGATCGCCTTCGCGAAGGCGCAGCTCGGCAAGCCGTATGGCAACGCGATGGGGCCCGACGTGTACGACTGCGCGGGCCTCGTGAAGGCCGCGTACGCCTCCGTCGGCGTCTACGTCGGGCCGTGGGGCTCCACGAGCCAGTACAACTACCTGGCGGGCCAGAACCGGCTCGTGCCGATCGGCCAGATCAAGGCGGGCGATCTGCTGTTCTACGCCGACGGCGGCTCCGCGTCGGCAACGAAGTACCACGTGGCGATCTACCTCGGCGGCAACCAGATGCTCGAGGCGCCGTATCCGGGACTCACCGTGCGCATCACGTCGATGCGCACCTTCGACCTCGTGCCCTACGCGGGCCGCCCCACCGGCTGACGCACCGGCCCCTGAAACGCGGAACGCCCCCTCACCCGCGGGTGAGAGGGCGCTCCGGAGACGGACTCAGTGCTGGTAGGCGGCGATGCCCGCCTGCACGATCTGCTCGGCCTCGGCGGCGTCGCCCCAGCCCTCGGTCTTGACCCACTTGCCGGGCTCGAGGTCCTTGTAGTGCTCGAAGAAGTGCTCGATCTCCTTCTTCGTGTACTCGGGGATGTCGTCGACGTCCTGGATGTGCGACCAGCGCGGGTCCTTCGCGGGCACGGCGATGACCTTGGCGTCGGAGCCGCCGTCGTCGGTCATCTTGAAGACGCCCACGGGGCGCACGTTGACGCCCACGCCGGGGAAGAGCGGGTAGTCGAGCAGCACGAGCACGTCGACGGGGTCGCCGTCGAGGCCGAGCGTGTTCTCGAAGAAGCCGTAGTCGGTGGGGTAGACGAAGCCGGTGAACAGCACGCGGTCGAGGAAGACGCGTCCCGTCTCGTGGTCGACCTCGTACTTGTTGCGGCTCCCCTTCGGGATCTCGATGACGGCGGGGTACTCGGCCATTTCGTCTCCTGGTGTCGTTGCGTGCAGAGCGCGGAATAACGTTAGCCGATGCCTGTCGACGCTCCGCGCCCCCGTCTCACGCCCGCCCGGGCCGACATCCGTCGTGCGGTCCGCACCGCGCTCGACGACCTGGCCGGCCGCGACCCCGCACCGCTCGTGCTCGTCGCGCTCTCGGGCGGCGCCGACTCGCTCGCCCTCGCGGCGGCGACCGCCTTCGAGGCGCCGCGGGCCGGCATCCGGGCGGGCGCCGTGGTCGTCGACCACGGCCTGCAGGAGGGGTCGGATGTCGTGGCCGCGCGGGCTGCGGACCAGGCGCGCGCGCTCGCCCTCGACCCCGTGCGCGTCGTGCGCGTCGAGGTGGGCGCCGACCGCGGGCCCGAGGCGGCCGCACGAGCGGCGCGCCACGCCGCCCTCCACGCTCACGCGCGCGAGCTCGGAGCGTCCGCGGTGCTGCTCGCCCACACGCTCGACGACCAGGCCGAGACGGTGCTGCTCGGACTCGCCCGCGGCAGCGGCGCGGCGAGCCTCGCGGGTATGGAGCCCGTGGCGGGCCTCCTGCGCCGGCCGCTGCTCGGCATCCGCCGCGCGACGACGCGGCAGGCGTGCCTCGACGAGGGACTCGAGCCCTGGGACGACCCGCACAACGTCGACCTCTCGTACACCCGGGTGCGCGTGCGCGAGCGCGTGCTGCCCGTGCTCGAGGCCGAGCTCGGCCCCGGCATCGCGGAGGCCCTCGCCCGCACGGCCGAGCAGGCCCGCGAGGACGCCGAGGCGTTCGAGCAGCAGATCGAGGAGATCATCGAGGACATCTGCGAGCCCGCGGAGGCCGGGATCGCCGTGTCCGTGCGGGCGCTCGCGGCGAACCCGGCGGCGCTGCGCCAGCGCATCATCCGCTATGTCGTGCAGGCGGAGTTCGGCACCTCGCTCACGCGCGCGCAGACGCTCGAGGTCGCGCGGCTCGTCACCGACTGGCACGGGCAGGGCCCTGTCGATCTGCCCGGCATCACGGCCCGCCGGGAGGGCTCGCTGCTCGTCTTCTCTGCCACATAGTTCCCGTTCCGCGTGTTTGCACCCGTTCCTTCGGGAACAAACACGCGGAACGGGAACTATGGCGGGCGGCTTAGGGTTGGACGCATGGAAGCGTCCGAGATCGAGGGTGACCTGTCCGAAGTGCTGCTCAGCGAGGCGGACATCCACGCGCGGATCGCCGAGCTGTGCCGCGAGATCGAGCGTGACTACGAGGGCCGCGAGCTGCTCCTCGTGGGTGTGCTCAAGGGCGCCGTCATGGTGATGGCGGACGTGTCGCGCGAGCTGCGCCGCCACATCGAGATGGACTGGATGGCCGTGAGCTCCTACGGGGCCGGCACCCAGTCGTCGGGCGTCGTGCGCATCCTCAAGGATCTCGACACCGACCTCACCGACCGCCACGTGCTCATCGTCGAGGACATCATCGACTCGGGCCTCACCCTCTCGTGGCTGCGCGAGAACCTCGAGAGCCGCGGCGCCGCGTCGGTCGAGATCTGCGCCCTGCTGCGCAAGCCGGAGGCCGCGAAGGTCGACGTCGACGTGCGCTACGTGGGCTTCGAGATCCCCAACCACTTCGTCGTCGGCTACGGCCTGGACTACGCCGAGAAGTACCGCAACCTGCGCGGCATCGGCATCCTCGCCCCGCACGTCTACTCGTGACGGCGCCGCCCCGCGCCTGATGGCCCGATCGGGCGGGCGGGTGCAGGCTCAGCCTCAGGCGAACACCCAGACGCGGCAAAGGAGCCGGGCGGTAGCCTGAGGGGCACGTCTCAGAGGAAAGGATGCGGGTGCCCTCCCGCACGCACATGGACTTCAAGCGCATCTTCCGCGGCCCGCTCGTGTACATCGTGCTGGGCGCCATCATCCTGATCGTCGGCTTCAACCTGCTGACCGCCTCCGGCTTCCGTGCCATCACGACCCAGCAGGGCTTCGAGCTGCTGAACGGCTCGACGGTCGAGAAGGTGAAGATCGTCGACGGCGAGCAGCGCGTCGACCTCATCCTCGAGAAGGCGTACTCCGCCGACGGCGTCGACTACGGCACCCAGGTGCAGTTCTACTACGTGTCCCAGCGCGGCGACGAGGTCGTCGAGGCGATCACGGGCTCGAAGGCGGCCTTCGACGACGAGGTGCCGCAGACCAACTGGTTCACGAGCCTGCTCGGCATCCTCATCCCGTTCCTGCTCATCGGCGTCATCTTCTGGTTCCTCTTCACGTCGATGCAGGGCGGCGGCAACCGCGTCATGCAGTTCGGCAAGTCGCGCGCGAAGCTCGTCTCGAAGGAGAGCCCGAAGGTCACGTTCGCCGACGTCGCGGGCGTCGACGAGGCGGTCGAGGAGCTCCAGGAGATCAAGGACTTCCTCAAGGACCCGTCGAAGTTCCAGGCGGTCGGGGCGCGCATCCCGAAGGGCGTGCTGCTGTACGGCCCTCCCGGCACCGGCAAGACGCTCCTCGCGCGCGCGGTCGCGGGCGAGGCGGGCGTGCCGTTCTACTCGATCTCGGGATCGGACTTTGTGGAGATGTTCGTGGGTGTCGGCGCGAGCCGCGTGCGCGACCTCTTCGACCAGGCCAAGCAGAACTCGCCGGCGATCATCTTCGTCGACGAGATCGACGCCGTCGGCCGCCACCGCGGCGCGGGTCTCGGCGGCGGTCACGACGAGCGCGAGCAGACCCTCAACCAGCTCCTCGTCGAGATGGACGGCTTCGACCCCAAGACGAACGTCATCCTCATCGCGGCGACCAACCGCCCCGACATCCTCGACCCCGCCCTTCTGCGTCCGGGGCGCTTCGACCGCCAGATCGGCGTCGACGCCCCCGACCTCAAGGGCCGCGAGAAGATCCTCGAGACGCACGCCAAGGGCAAGCCGATGTCGAAGAACGTCGACCTCGCAGTGCTCGCGCGCAAGACGCCCGGCTTCACGGGCGCCGACCTCGCGAACGTGCTCAACGAGGCCGCGCTCCTCACGGCGCGCAGCAACGCGCAGCTCATCGACGACCGCGCGCTCGACGAGGCCGTCGACCGCGTCATGGCCGGTCCGCAGCGCCGCACGCGCGTCATGAAGGACAAGGAGAAGCTCATCACGGCCTACCACGAGGGCGGTCACGCACTCGCGGCGGCGGCGATGAACCACACCGACCCCGTGACGAAGGTCACGATCCTCCCCCGCGGCCGCGCCCTCGGCTACACCATGGTGCTGCCGCTCGAGGACAAGTACTCGGTCACCCGCAACGAGCTGCTCGACCAGCTCACCTACGCGATGGGCGGCCGCGTCGCCGAGGAGATCGTCTTCCACGACCCCACGACGGGCGCGTCGAACGACATCGAGAAGGCCACGGCGACCGCGCGCAAGATGGTCACCGAGTACGGCATGAGCGCCACGATCGGCGCCGTGAAGCTCGGCCAGTCGCAGGGCGAGGTGTTCCTCGGCCGCGACATGGGCCACCAGCGCGACTACTCGGAGGAGCTCGCGGAGCGCGTCGACGCGGAGGTGCGCGCGCTCATCGAGCAGGCGCACGACGAGGCGTACCGCGTGCTCACCGAGAACCGCGACATCCTCGACGAGCTCGCCCGCCAGCTCATCGAGAAGGAGACGCTCGACCACACGCAGCTCGCCGCGATCTTCGAGAACGTGCGCAAGCTGCCCGAGCGCCCCCAGTGGCTCTCGAGCGAGAGCCGCCCGGTGAGCGACCTCCCGCCGATCCAGATCGCCGCGTCCGCCCCGGTCGACCCGGAGGCGGTGGACGCCGGCGTGGACTCGGAGCCCAGCCCGCCCAAGCGCACGCCGCGTCCGCGTCAGGCGCCCGGCATCGCACCCGCGTAGAGTCCGACCGTGCCCATCGACTCGGAGCGCATCGAGGCGGCCGTCGTCGAGCTCCTGCGCGCGATCGGCGAGGACCCGTCCCGTCCCGGCCTCTCCCAGACCCCTGCCCGCATCGCGGCGTCGTACGTCGAGCTCTTCGCGGGCCTCGACGAGGACCCGCTCGAGCACCTCGCCGCCTCGGCCGCGTTCGACGGCGAGGACTCGTCGGGGGAGCTCGTCATCGTGCGCGACATCGCCTTCCGCTCGACGTGCGAGCACCACCTGCTGCCGTTCACGGGCGTCGCCCACGTCGCGTACGCCCCGGGCGAGCGGATCGTGGGGCTCGGCAAGCTCGCGCGCGTCGTCGAGACCCTGAGCTCGCGTCCGCAGTTGCAGGAGCGCCTCGGCGACCAGATCGCCGACGCGATCGAGCAGGGGCTCGCGCCGCGCGGTGTGCTCGTCGTGCTCGACGCGCGCCACGGCTGCGTGACCGCGCGCGGCGCACGGCAGGCCCACTCGACGACCGTCACGGTCGCGAGCCGCGGCGACCTCGCGGATGCCGCGGAGCGCGCGGGCGTGCTCGCCCTCATCGGCGCGGGCGCCGGCTCGGTGGTCCCCGAGGCGGAGGTGCCGTGACCGCGATCCTCGGCGTGCTCAACGTCACCCCGGACTCGTTCAGCGACGGCGGCCGGTGGGAGAGGCTCGACGACGCCGTCGCGCACGCGCGGAGGCTCCGCGACGCGGGCGCCGACTGGATCGACGTGGGCGGCGAGTCGACGCGTCCGGGCGCGGTCGCCGTCGACCCGGATGAGGAACAGGACCGCGTGCTTCCGGTCGTGCGGGCGCTCACCCAGGCCGGCACCCCCGTGTCGATCGACACGCGCAACGCCTCCACGGCGCGCGCCGCGGTCGAGGAGGGCGCCACGATCATCAACGACGTCTCGGGCGGCCTCTACGACCCCGAGATGGCGGTCGTCGCCGCCGAGACGGGCGTGCGCTTCGTCGTCATGCACTGGCGCGGCGGGGCGGACGCGACCCCCGACTACGCGGACGTCGTGACCGAGGTGCGCGAGGAGCTCAAGGCGCGCATCGCCGAGCTCATCGTCTTCGGCGTGCGCCCCGAGCAGATCATCATCGACCCGGGTCTCGGCTTCGCGAAGAACGCGCACCACAACTGGGAGCTGCTGCGCGGCCTCGACCGGCTCACCCCGCTCGCGCCCGTGCTCGTCGGCGCCTCCCGCAAGCGCTTCATCGGGCGGCTGCTGCCGCCGAACGCGCCGCTCGGCAAGCGCGACGCGCCCACGGCGACGATCAGCGCGCTCGCGGCGGCCTCGGGCGCGTGGGGCGTGCGCGTGCACGACGTCGCGGCGACGCGGCTCGCCCTCGACGTGTGGGACCACTGGAGGACGGGAGGCGCCGATGACCGCGACTGACTCGATCACCCTCACGGGGCTGCGTGCCATGGGCTACCACGGCGTGCTCTCGCACGAGCGCATCGAGGGCCAGCTGTTCGTCGTGGACGTCGTGCTGCACCTGCCCCTCGGTCCCGCGGCGGCGGGCGACGACCTCGCCGAGACGGTCGACTACGGCGTGCTCGCGAACCGCGTCGTCGCGGCGGTGGAGTCGGAGCCCGTCGACCTCATCGAGACGGTCGCCGAGCGCGTCGCGGACCTCGTGCTCGAGTACCGGCGCGTGGACTCGGTCGAGGTGACGGTACACAAGCCGTCGGCGCCCATCGAGGTGCCTTTCGCGGATGTCGCGGTGACGGTGCGCAGGAGCCGCTCGTGAGCGCGGGGGTCACCGCCGTCGTCGCCTTCGGGGCGAACCTCGGCGACCGCGCGGCGACGATCCAGGCGGCGGCCGACGAGCTCGCGGCGACCGACGGCGTCGAGCTCGTCGCGATGGCGCCGCCGATCGAGACGCCCGCGGTGCGGCCGTACGGCGTCGACCGCGACGCCCCCGCCTACCTCAACACCGTCGCGGTCTACGAGACGACGCTCGGCGCCCGCGAGCTGCTCGACGTGCTGCACCGCATCGAGGACGCCCACGGCCGCACGCGCACCGAGCGCTGGGGCGACCGCACCCTCGACCTCGACCTCATCGCGTTCGGCGACCTCGTCAAGGACGATCCCGAGCTGACCCTCCCGCATCCGCGCGCCCACGAGCGCGACTTCGTGCTGCGTCCGTGGCTCGTCGCCGACCCGCTCGCCGAGCTGCCCGGGCACGGCAGCGTCGAGCAGCTGCTCGCCGAACTCGACGGGGGAGCCGCGTGACGCGCACCCGTCCGGCTCTGCTCGCGCTGCTCGCGCTCGGCGCCGCGGTGCTCGCGATCGCCCTGCAGCTCGGGCTCGCGGCGGTGGGGCTCTCGAAGATCGTGCCGCAGGTGACCCTCGCGGTGACGCTCGTGCTCATCGCGGTCGTCGTCGTGGTGCTCGCGCTGCCCGTGCGCCGGGCGACGCGCGGGGGACGCGAGCGGGGTGCGGATGCGCTTCCCCGGCCGCGCGTCGACCCGTTCTACGCGACGCGCGTCGTGCTCATCGCGAAGGCGTCGGCGGTCGCCGGTGCGCTGCTCGGCGGCGCGGCGGTGGGGCTCGTCGCCGAGCTGCTCATCCGTCCGGTGAGCGCGGTCTCCGCGCTGTGGGCGGGCGTCGCGATGCTCGTGGGTGGGGTGCTCCTCATGGTGGCCGGGCTCGTCGCGGAGAGCTGGTGCGTCGTGCCGCCGGACGACGACGAGCAGCCTCCCGTCGTCGCTCCGCACTGACGCAGAACCCTACCTTGATCAGGCATTTCGAGATTCTCGTTGCCGATGGTGACGTTCACATGTTAACGTCACCATCGCAACACATCCCCCGAGGCGATGCTCAAGGACGAGCACACAGCGAGGGCGCAGAGCGGCGTCCCGGGCATCTCTCAAGAGAACGGAACCAAGGAAGGATCCTGTCTTGAAGCGAACCACGAAGATCGCCGTCTCAGCGATCGCGATGGCCATGCCCGTCGCGCTCGTGCTGAGCGGCTGCAGCAGCGACGGCGGCGACAACGGCGGCGGTGCCGGCGGAGACAACACCCTCACCGTCTGGACCTGGGACCCGGCGTTCAACATCTACGCCATGCAGGAGGCCGAGAAGGTCTACCAGAAGGACAACCCCGACTTCACGCTCGAGATCGTCGAGACGCCGTGGGACGACCTGCAGACCAAGCTCACCACCCTGGCGCAGTCGCAGGAGCTCGACGAGCTCCCCGACATCCTGCTCATGCAGAACAACGCGTTCCAGAAGAACCTCATCAACTACCCCGACGCCTTCACCGACATCACCGACTCGGGCATCGACTTCTCGCAGTTCCCGCAGGCGGTGACCGACTACTCGACGCTCGACGGCTCCCACTACGGCGTGCCGTTCGACGCGGGCACGGCGATCGGCGCCTACCGCACCGACGTGCTCGCCGAGGCCGGCTACACGATCGACGACTTCACCGACATCACGTGGAGCGAGTTCCAGACCAAGGCGGAGGACGTGCTCGCCAAGACGGGCAAGCCGCTGCTCTCGGGTCAGGCCGGCTCCTCCGACATGATCATGATGATGCTCCAGTCGGCGGGCGCGAGCCTGTTCGACGCCGAGGGCAACCCGACGATCGCCGACAACTCGGTGCTCGAGAAGGCCATCGAGGTCTACACGAAGCTCGTGAAGTCGGGCGTCTTCGTCGAGGTCAACTCGTGGGACGAGTACATCAGCACCTTCGTGAACGGGTCCGTCGGCGGCCTCATCAACGGCGTGTGGATCGTCGGATCGATCCAGACGGCCGACGACCAGGCCGGCAACTGGGCGGTCACCAACCTCCCGAAGCTCGACGGCGTCTCGGGCGCGACCAACTACTCCGCCAACGGCGGCTCGTCGTGGGTCGTCACCTCGAACGCGGACGTCGATCTCGCGACCGACTTCCTCGCGAAGACCTTCGCCGGCTCCACGGAGCTCTACGACACGATCCTGCCGAAGGCCGGCGCGGTCGCGAACTGGATCCCCGCGGGTGACAGCGACGTCTACGGTCAGGCGCTCGACTTCTTCGGCGGCCAGGCGATCTTCGCCGACGTCGTCGCGTTCGGCGCCGAGGTGCCCAGCAACAACACGGGCGTCTACTACTACGAGGGTCGCGACGCCGTGAGCGCCGCGATCACGAAGATCATCGGCGGTGCCGACCTGAAGTCCTCGCTCGAGGAGGCTCAGGCCACGGTCGAGTTCGCGATGGGCTGAGCCCGCTGATGCCGGAGGGCGGGGGCGACCCGCCCTCCGGCACCACGCCCGCCATCGACACGATCACGAACACGACCACGCAGAAGAGGACCGAGGTGCCGAAGTGAGTGCGCTGACCGCGACGCCCGAGAGGGCGAGCCGCGCGCGCGGGCGAGGGCCCACGCGCGACAACCGTCGGAGGGCCGGGATGGACCGCCGACTCAACCTGACGGGCTGGGCGTTCCTGGCCCCCGCCGCCGTCCTCATCGTGCTCGTGAACTTCGTGCCGATGATCCAGGCGTTCATCCTGTCGCTCCAGAGCGGACGCGGCACGAACCTGAACTTCGCCGACCCGCTCTGGTACAACTACCAGCGCCTGTTCGGGGACGAGATCTTCAAGCAGACGCTCGTCAACACCTTCATCTACCTGATCATCCAGGTGCCGATCATGCTCATCCTGGCCATGATCCTGGCGAACCTGCTCAACAACCCGAACCTCAAGGCCAAGGCGTTCTGGCGCACGGCGATCTTCCTGCCGGCCGCCGTCTCGCTCGTGTCGTACTCCCTCGTGTTCCGCACGATCTTCGCGACCGACGGCTTCATGAACGACTTCCTCGCGCTGTTCAGCGTGCCGCCCGTCAACTGGCTCGGCGAGCCCGAGACCGCGCGCTTCGTGCTCATCCTCGGCCTGCTGTGGCGGTGGACGGGCTACAACATGATCTTCTTCCTCGCGGGTCTTCAGAACGTCGACCGCTCGACCCTCGAGGCCGCGCGCATCGACGGCGCGAACGCGTTCCAGACCTTCTGGCGCGTGACCGTGCCGCAGCTCAAGCCGATCATCCTGCTGACGGCGATCCTGTCGACCAACGGCACCCTCCAGCTCTTCGACGAGTCGTGGAACCTGACCAAGGGCGGTCCGGCGTACGCGTCGATGTCGATGTCCCACTACCTCTACGAGGTGTCGTTCCAGCGGAACCCGAACTTCGGCTACGGCGCCGCGCTGTCGTACGTGATCCTCATCCTCGTGGCGATCCTCGCCTTCATCCAGCTCCGGGTCGGTGACAAGCGTGACTAAGACCTCCACCCTCCGGGCGGCGCCCGGGTACGCCTTCCTCGGGATCTGGACCCTCTTCTCGCTGTTCCCCCTCTACTTCATGGTCGTCGGTTCGACGAACACGAGCCAGGACGTGCTCGGCTCGCGCCTCATCCCGGGCGGCGCGTTCTTCGAGAACCTCGCGAAGCTCTTCAAGGCGCAGGATGTCGGGTCGGCGCTGTTCAGCTCGTTCTTCATCGCGGTGGGCACCACGGTGCTCGCACTCATCGTGTGCTCGATCGCCGGCTACGGCTTCGAGGTCTACCACTCGAAGGGCAAGGACCGCGTGATGGCCGTCATCCTGCTCGCGATGATGATCCCCTTCGCGGCGACGATGATCCCGCTGTTCCAGGTCTTCGCGAAGCTCGGCCTCGTCAACTCGCTGTGGGCGGTCATCATCCCGGCGATCTCGACGCCGCTGCTCATCCTGCTGTTCCGGCAGTCGTCGCGCGCCTTCCCGAGCGAGATCCTCGAGGCCGCCCGCATGGACGGGCTGAACGAGCTCTCGATCTTCGCGCGCATCTACGTGCCGACGATGCGGGCGACCTTCGCTGCCGCCGGTGTCATCACGTTCATGACCGCGTGGAACAACTTCCTGTGGCCTCGTGTGATCCTCATCAAGAACGAGGTGCAGACGATGCCCATGCTCATCTCCAACCTCAGCGCGGGGTACGTCACCGACTACGGCGTGCTCATGCTCGCGGTGCTGATCGCCTCGCTCCCGGCGATGGTCGTCTTCCTCGTGCTGCAGCGCGCATTCGCCGACGGCATCGTAGGAGCCATCAAGTGACGTTCGACCTCGCCCGCCTCGCGGACCCCCGCGTCGTCTCCGAGAACCGCCTCCCCGCCCACTCCGACCACCGCTGGTTCCGCGACCACGCGGAGGCGGCATCCGGTCGGAGCGGATACGAGCAGTCGCTCGACGGCATCTGGCGGTTCCACTACGCCCCGAGCCCGGCCCATGTGGTCGCGGGCTTCGAGGCGGCGGACTTCGACGTGTCCGGCTGGGACGAGATCCCGGTGCCCGCGCACATCCAGCTGCAGGGCTACGACCGCCCCCAGTACGTGAACGTGCAGTACCCGTGGGACGGCTGGGAGCAGGTCGAGCCGGGCGAGGTGCCGACGGGCTTCAACCCCGTCGCGAGCTACGTGCGCGACGTCGAGCTCGACCGCCCCCTCGAGGACGGCGAGACGGTGTCGGTCGTGTTCGCGGGCGCCGAGAGCGCGATCGCGGTGTGGTGCAACGGGCACTACGTCGGCTACGGCACCGACAGCTTCACGCCCAACGAGTTCGACCTCACCGAGGTGCTCGTGCCGGGCGTCAACCGGCTCGCGGTCCAGGTGTTCAAGTTCTCGAGCGGATCGTGGCTCGAGGACCAGGACATGTTCCGGTTCTCGGGGCTGTTCCGCGAAGTGCGGCTCGTCCGTCGCCCGCGCGCGCACATCGAGGACCTGCGCATCCGCACGATCCTCTCCGACGACCTCGCGAGCGCCGAGGTGCGCGTCGAGGTGGAGCTGCGCGGCGAGGGCTCCGTCACCGGCCGTCTCGAGGGAGCAGGGGCCCTCGAGGCCGTCGGCGACGGCGTCTTCGTCGTGCGCGTGGACGACCCGCGGCTGTGGAGCCCGGAGTCGCCCGCGCTCTACGAGCTCGTGCTCGAGGTGCGGGATGCGGCCGGCGCTCTCACCGAGGTCGTGCCGCAGCAGGTGGGCATCCGCCGCTTCGGCATCGAGGACGGCGTCCTGAAGCTCAACGGCAGGCGCGTCGTCTTCCACGGCGTCAACCGCCACGAGTTCGGACTCGACGGTCGCGTCATGACGCGCGAGCAGACCGAGGAGGACCTGCGGGCGCTCAAGCGCATCAACGTCAACGCGATCCGCACGAGCCACTACCCGAACAACTCGTTCTTCTACGAGCTCGCCGACCGCTACGGCTTCCTCGTGATCGACGAGATGAACCTCGAGACCCACGGCATGTGGGACCGCCTGCGCTACCTCGGCGCGAGCGACGACGAGGCGTTCCCGGGCGACCGGCCCGAGTGGCTGCCCGCGCTGCTCGACCGCGCGGCGAGCATGCTCGAGCGCGACAAGAACCACGCGAGCGTCGTCATGTGGTCGTGCGGCAACGAGTCCTACGGCGGCATCGACATCGTGGCGGTCGCCGACTGGTTCCGGGCGAACGACGACCGGCCGGTGCACTACGAGGGCACCGACTGGGACGCGCGCCACCCCGAGATGAGCGACGTGCTGAGCAAGATGTACACCCCGGCCGCCCAGCTGCCGGCCTTCCTCGAGCAGCACCCGGGCAAGCCGCTCATCCTGTGCGAGTACGCGCACGCGATGGGCAACTCCTTCGGCGCCGTCGACGAGTACGTCGAGCTCGCCTACCGCGAGCCGCGCTTCCAGGGCGGGTTCATCTGGGACTTCTCGGACCAGGCGATCGCCATGACCGACCCCGACGGGTGCGCGTACTTCGGGTACGGGGGCGACAACGGCGAGTCGCCGCACGACGGCGACTTCTGCGGCAACGGCATCTTCTTCGCCGACCACACGCCGACCCCGAAGACGCAGGAGGTCGCGAAGGTCTACGAGGGCCTCAAGGTCGCGGTCGAGCGCGACTCCTTCACGGTCGAGAACCGCTACCTCGCGACGGCCTCGTCCGCGTTCGCGTGCGTCGTGACCCTCTCGCGCGAGGGCGAGGTGCTCGCGTCGGCCACGGTCGAGACGGACGTCGCCCCGGGCGCGCGCGCGTCGTACCCGCTGCCCGTCACGGTGCCGGACGCCGACGGCGAGCACGACGTCGTCGTGTCGTTCCGCCTCCGCGAGGCGACCGCCTGGGCGGACGCCGGCCACGAGGTCGCGTGGGGGCAGGGCGTGTTCGGCAGGTGGACGCCGCTCGCGCAGGTGGGCGTCGAACCGCCCCGGCTCGTGCGCGGCATCCACAACATCGGCGTGCACGGCAGCCGGTTCCACGTGATCTTCTCGCGCCTGCACGGGGGCCTCACGGCGTACCGCTTCGGCGAGGGGGCGGAGGGCGGCCGCGAACTGCTGCGCGGCGTCGTGCGCCCGAACTTCTGGCACGCGCCGACGTCGAACGAGCGCGGCTGGGGCGGCCCCGCCGAGGACGGCGCCTGGCTGCTCGCGAGCCGCTACGCGTTCACCCGGCCCGAGTCGCTCGACCCCGTCGTGACGGTCGGCGACGACGGCAGCGTGACGGCCGTGTACCGCTACGCGCTGCCCATCCGGCCGGCGACCGTGTGCGAGGTGGCCTACCGCGTCGACGGCTCCGGTCGCGTCGAGGTAACCCAGACGATGGAGCTCGCGGAGGGGCTGCCCGAGCTGCCCGAGTTCGGCACGATGCTCACGACCGCGGACCGCCTCGACACCTGGCGCTGGTACGGCGAGGGGCCGGAGGAGAGCTACGTCGATCGCCGGAACGGGGCCCGCCTCGGCGTGTGGGAGACGGATGTGCGCACGGCGCTCACGCCCTACCTGCGCCCGCAGGAGGCCGGCAGCCGCACGGGCGTGCGGTGGGCCGAGGTGACCGACGACCGCGGGGCGGGGCTCCGCTTCGACGCCGCCGAGGGGATGGAGTTCTCGGCCCTGCCGTGGACCCCCGACCAGATCGAGGCCGCCGCGCACCCGAACGAGCTCCCGCCGAGCCACCGCACCGTGCTGCGCCCCGCCCTCATGCGGCGGGGTGTCGCCGGGGACGACTCCTGGGGCGCCCGTACACTGGCCCAGTACCGGCTGCCCACGACGGGCACGCTCCGCTTCCGATTCGGATTCACGGGGGTCTGACATGGGAACGCGGCGTCCTTCCATGCGGGACGTCGCCGAGGTGTCCGGGCTGTCGCTCCAGACGGTGTCGCGCGTCGCCAACGGCGAGCCCAACGTCAACGAGGCGACCCGCGAGCGCGTGCTCGCGGTCATGCGCGAGCTCGGCTACCGCCCCAACCTCGCGGCGCGGGCCATGCGGCGCGGGAGCTACAAGACGATCGGCATCGTCTACCAGGGGCTCCACGCGGTCGGCACGCGGCGCACGGTCGAGGCGATCTCCGAGTACGCCGCGCTCGAGGGCTACGCCACGACCGTCATGCCGATCGCGGCGGCCACGGGGCTCGCGACGAGCGGGGCGTTCACGCGCCTCGAGGAGATGGCGGTCGACGTCATCGTCTCGATCCTCACCTCGCAGCTCGAGTTCGACACCCCGATGCGGGTGCCGCACGGCATGCACGCGATCCTCATCGGCCCGCAGTCGAACCCCGGGGTCTCGGCGATGGACTCCGACCAGAAGGGCGGCACGATCGCCGCCGTAACCCACCTGCTCGAGGCCGGGCACCGCACGGTGCACCACATCGCGGGTGCGCCGGGGTCGTTCTTCGCCGCGCGGCGTCAGGAGACCTGGGAGCAGGTGCTCCGCGAGCAGGGACGCGAGGTGCCCGAGCCCCTGCCCGGCGACTGGACCGCGCGCTCCGGCTACCACGCCGTCCGCCGGCTCGTCGAGACGACGCCGCGCGAGGAGCTGCCGACGGCCGTGTTCTGCGCGAACGACCAGATCGCCCTCGGCGCCTACCGCGCGTTCGGCGAGGCCGGCATCCGCATCCCCCAGGACGTGTCGATCGTCGGGTTCGACGACATCGAGGAGGCGGGCGACTTCTTCCCGCCGCTCACGACGATCGCGCAGGACTGGGACCTGCTCGGACGCGAGGTGCTGCGGGTCGCGAGCGAGTCGCTCGCGGGGGCGCCGCCGCAGTCCGTGCTCCTGCCGACGCGGCTCGTGGTGCGCGACTCGGTCGCACCCCCGCGCGCCTGACGCGCTCCCGGTAGCGTTGGACGGGTGACCGACGACGCGCCCGCCACCACCGCATCCGCCCGCCTCGACCCGATCCCCGGGGAGTGGCGCGGCGTCTCGCCCAAGTACATCGTCGTCGACCTCGTGGGCAACCTCATCGGCGGCATCGTCTCGGTCGTCGTCGCGTCGTTCAGCATCTGGCTCCTGCACTGGGGCGTCTGGGGCTGGGTCATCACGATCGCCGTCGCGGCCGTGATGATCGTGCTCATCTCGCTCACCCCGCGCCGCGTGCGCGCCATCCGCTACCAGCTGCGCGAGGACGACCTCGTGTTCCGTCGCGGCCTCGCGTTCCAGCGCATCGTCGCGGTGCCCTTCGGGCGGATGCAGCTCGTCGACATCACGCGCGGACCGCTCGCGCGCGCCCTCGGCCTCGCCGAGCTCAAGCTCGTGACGGCCGCGGCCGCCACGGCGGTCGTCATCCCGGGCCTCGCGATCGAGGACGCCGAGGAGCTGCGCGACCGGCTCGTCGCGCTCGCCGAGACCCGCCGGGCGGGCCTGTGAGCAAGGTCGACCTCGCCGACGGCGGCTGGCACCGCCTGCACCCCGCGACGCCGTTCCTCAAGGGCGGCATCGCGCTCATCGCGGTCGTCGGCGTCATCATCGCGAACCTCCGCGAGCGCATCTTCGAGTGGCTCTTCCCCCAGGTCGCGGTGTGCCCGCCCGGTGAGGGATGGTGCGAGGCGGACCCGTTCACGCGCCTGCTCGACGAGTACCTCGTGCCCGTGCTCCTCGCGGCGCTCGGCATCGTGCTCGTGTTCATCGCCCTGTTCTGGGTGTCGTGGCGCATGCACACGCTGCGCGTCACCGACGAGGTGGTCGAGATCCGTCAGGGCGTGATCTTCCGCTCGCACCGCAAGGCGCGCCTCGACCGCATCCAGGGCATCAACATCCAGCGCTCGCTCCTCGCGCGCATCTTCGGCGCCGCGAAGCTCGAGATCAGCGGGGCGGGCGCCGAGGCGAACATGCAGCTCGCCTATCTCTCGGGCGCGAACGCGGACGCCCTGCGCGCCGAGCTGCTGCGCCGCGCCTCGGGCCTGCGGGCCCGCGAGGCCGCGGAGGCCGTCGAGCGCGCCGAGGCGGAGGCGGCGGCCGTCGTGGCCGCGGGCGAGGAGGGGGAGACTGCTGAGGCCGCGCGCGCGACCCTCGCCGACATCGCGCGCCAGCGTCTCGCCGAGTTCTCGGCACCCGAGCTCGACCCGAACCTGGCCCCGCCGGAGTCGGTCGTCACCATGAGCCTCGGCCGACTCGTCGGCTCGACGCTCCTCAACGTCGGCACCTGGCTCTTCGCGCTCGCGATCGTCGGCATCGTGCTCGCGATGGTGCTCGGCGACGCCGGCCCGTTCGTGCTGTTCGGCCTCATCCCGATGCTCTTCGGCTTCGGCTCCTTCGTCGTGGGCCGCGTCGTGAAGTCGCTGCGCTACTCGATCGCGGCCACCGCCGACGGTGTGCGGGTCGGCTTCGGCCTGCTCTCGACGAGCAACGAGACGATCCCTCCGGGGCGCATCCACGCCGTCGAGATCAGCCAGGACATCCTGTGGCGGCCGTTCGACTGGTGGACCGTGCGCGTCAACCTCGCGTCGCGCTCGGCGTCGTCGAGCTCGCAGGCCCAGCTCACGACCACGATCCTCCCCGTGGGCTCGCGCGACGAGGTCTTCAAGGTGCTCGAGCTCGTGCTGCCGAGCCTCATGAACGACGACACGCGCGCGCTCGTCGAGGCGGGTCTCCTGCCGGCGCGCCCCGAGGACGGCTTCACGACCTCGCCTCGCCGCGGTGCCGTGCTGCGCTGGTTCTCCTGGCGCCGCAACGGCTTCCTCCTCCACCCCGACGCCGTCGTGCTGCGTCGCGGTGCGGTCTGGCGCTCGCTCGCGGTCGTGCCGACGGCCCGTACGCAGAGCGTCGCCGTGAGCCAGGGGCCGCTCGAGCGGGCGCTGCGCCTCGCGAAGGTGCGCTTCCACACCGTGCAGGGCCCCGTCACGCCGTCGCTCGGCGCGCTCGACGCGCTCGACGCCTCCGCCCTCTTCCGCGACACCGCGTCGGCGAGCGTCGCCGCCATCGCCGCCGACCGCACCCACCGCTGGGGCTCGGCGTGACCCAGCGCGCGGGGCGCCTCGGCATCGGCGTGATCGGCGGCGGCCACGTCGGCCCCGTGCTGGGCGCGGCCCTCGGCGGCGCCGGCCACGCGGTCGTCGGCGTCGCCACGGTCTCCGAGGAGGGACGCGAGCGCGTCGAGGCGCTGCTCCCGGGCGTGCCCGTGCTCACGGTGCCCGAGCTCGTCGAGCGCAGCGAGCTCGTGCTCGTCGCGGTGCCCGACGACGAGCTGCCCGACCTCGTCTCGGGCCTCGCCGCCGTCGGAGCGTGGCAGCCCGGCCAGCTCGTCGTGCACACCGCGCCCGGCCACGGCGCGGGCGTGCTGCAGCCGGCCCTCGCGGCGGGCGCCATCCCCCTCGCGATCCACCCCGCGATGGTGTTCACCGGCACGAGCATCGACCTCGCGCGCCTGCAGGCCACGTGGTGCGCCGTCACGGCGCCCGCGCCCGTGCTGCCGATCGCGCAGGCGCTCGTCGTCGAGCTCGGCGCCGAGCCCGTCGTCGTCGACGAGGCGCAGCGCGCCCGCTACGGCGAGGTCGTCGCCGCCGCACGCGGCTTCGCGACGGAGGCCGTTGCCAGTTTCGTGCGCGAGCTGCGGGAGGCGGGTGTCGAGCAGCCGACCCGCCTGCTCGGCCCCCTCATCCGCTCGGCCGTGGAGACCGCGCTCGCGGACTAGCCTTGACAGGGTGAGCCAGCCCCAGGTCGTGACCGAGATCGCCGAGCTCCGCGCTCGACTGGCGGGGAAGCAGGTCGCGCTCGTCCCCACGATGGGTGCGCTGCACGAGGGTCACCTCGCCCTCGTCGGCCGCGCCGCCGAGCTCGCCGACACCGTCGTCGTCTCGATCTTCGTGAACCCGCTGCAGTTCGGGCCGAGCGAGGACCTCGACAAGTACCCGCGCGACCTCGAGGGCGACCTCGCGACGCTCGCGGGCCACGGCGTCGACTACGTCTTCGCGCCGACGCCCGCCGAGATGTACCCGGACGGCAGGCCGCAGACGACCGTGCGCGGCGGCTCCGTCGCCGAGATCCTCGAGGGCCGCAGCCGGCCCGGCCACTTCGACGGGATGCTCACGGTCGTCGCGAAGCTCTTCGGCATCGTGCGCCCGCACGTCGCGGTCTTCGGCCAGAAGGACGCGCAGCAGCTCTTCCTCGTGCAGCGCATGGTGCGCGACCTCGACATGCTCGTGCGCATCGAGCCCGTCGAGACGGTGCGCGAGTCCGACGGCCTCGCCATCTCGAGCCGCAACCGCTACCTCTCGGCCGAGGAGCGTCGCGCCGCCCCCGCCCTGCATCGCGCCCTCGAGGCCGCGGCGTCGGCAGGCGACCGCGGCATCGACGCCGTGCTCGCGGCCGCGCAGTCGGTGCTCATGGGGGAGGAGCTCGTGGAGGTCGACTACCTTAAGGTGGTCGACCCGCGCACCTTCCAGCCGGTGCCCGACGACTACCGGGGCCCCGCCCGAGCGCTCATCGCGGCGCAGGTCGGGTCCACCCGCCTCATCGACAACGACGCCCTCTACCTGAACTGAGCACCCCCGTGACCGAGCCCCACGCATCCGAGACCCCCGCCGAGCTGACGCACGAGGAGATCGCCGAGCAGAAGGCCGTGCGGCTCGCGAAGCGCGAGCGCCTCATCGCCGAGGGCGACGGCGCCTACCCCGTCGTGCTGCCGATCACGGCGACGATCCCCGAGGTGCGCGAGCGCTTCGGCGACCTCGAGCCGGATGCCGCCACGGGTGTCGAGGTCGGCCTCGCCGGCCGCGTCGTGCACCTGCGCAACACGGGCAAGCTGTGCTTCGCCGCCCTGCAGTCCGGTGACGGGACGCGCATCCAGGCGATGATCTCGCTCGCCGAGGTGGGCGAGGAGTCGCTGCAGCGCTGGAAGGAGCTCGTCGACCTCGGCGACCACCTCTTCGTGCGCGGCGAGGTGATCTCGTCCCGCCGCGGCGAGCTGAGCATCCTCGTGAAGGAGTGGCGCATCGCCGCGAAGGCGATCCTGCCGCTGCCGAACCTGCACACGGAGCTCTCCGAGGAGACCCGCGTGCGCCAGCGCTACCTCGACCTCATCGTGCGCGAGCAGGCCCGCAAGACGGTCGTCGCGCGCGCCAAGGCGGTCGCGTCGCTGCGCGCGACCTTCGCCTCGCACGGCTTCATCGAGGTCGAGACGCCCATGCTCCAGACGATGCACGGCGGTGCCGCGGCCCGCCCCTTCGTCACCCACTCGAACGCGTTCGACACCGAGCTGTACCTGCGCATCGCGCCCGAGCTGTTCCTCAAGCGCGCGGCCGTGGGCGGCATCGACCACGTCTTCGAGATCAACCGCAACTTCCGCAACGAAGGCGCCGACTCGACCCACAGCCCCGAGTTCGCGATGCTCGAGGCGTACCAGGCCTACGGCGACTACACGACGATCGCCGACCTCACGCAGGAGCTCATCCAGAACGCCGCCGTCGCGGTGGCCGGCTCGCACGTCGTGACGTGGGCCGACGGCACCGAGTTCGACCTCGGCGGCGACTGGGCGCGCATCTCGATGTACGACTCGCTCTCGGAGGCCGCGGGCGTCGCGATCACGCCTGAGACCCCGCTCGAGGAGCTCGCCGCGCTCGCCGATCGCGCGGGCGTCGAGGTGAAGCTGCCCACCCACGGCAAGTACGTGGAGGAGCTGTGGGAGCACTTCGTGAAGGGCGGGCTCGAGCGCCCGACCTTCGTCATGGACTTCCCCGTCGACACCTCGCCGCTCGTACGCGACCACCGCAGCATCCCCGGCGTCGTCGAGAAGTGGGACCTCTACGTGCGCGGCTTCGAGCTCGCGACCGGCTACTCGGAGCTCGTCGACCCCGTCATCCAGCGCGAGCGCTTCGTCGAGCAGGCGAAGCTCGCGGCGCGCGGCGACGACGAGGCGATGCGCCTCGACGAGGAGTTCCTGCGTGCCATGGAGCACGGCATGCCCCCGATGGGCGGCATGGGCATGGGCATCGACCGCCTCCTCATGGCGATCACGGGCCTCGGGATCCGCGAGACGATCCTCTTCCCGCTCGTCAAGTAGGCGCACCGCCCCGGAGCGCGCGGGGAGGCCTCCCGGTGCTCCCAGCCGGGCGCGGTAGTCTCGCAGCATGCCCGACCGTCTGCCCGGCGAGGAGCCGCCGAAGATCACGACCAACCGGATCATCCTGTGGATCGTCGTGGCCGGAGTCGGGCTCTACCTCATCGGGACGGGCATCGCGGGCATCATCGCGAAGGCCGGTTGATGGACCGCCGCACCTCGCGCCTCGTCATGTACGGCGGTCTCGTTCTCATGGTCGCGATCGTCGTTCTCGTCGTCGTGCTCAGCCCGCGCTGAGCCGGGCATCGTAGGCTGTCGGCATGCCCACCGACTTCTGGGGAAACGCGATCTTCTCCGTCGTCCCCACGATCGCGCTGGGCCTCGTGTTCTGGTTCATCATGCGCACGATCATCCGGGGCGACCGCGTCGAGCGCGCCGAGTACGCCCGCATGGAGGCGGAGGAGCGCGCCCGCCGCGCCGCCGCCCGCGACTCGGCCGACGCCTGACTACTGCTCCCGCGGCCGCAGCCGGACGTTCGGCAGCTCCGGCGCGGGCAGCGGATCCCCGTCGTACCCGTCGACGTGCCCGAACCGCCCGGCCCGGTCGGCGTCCGCGATCACGTCCCGCTGCCACTCGTCGCGCGCCGCGACGATCTCGTCGTGGCTGCGACCCACGAAGTTCCACCACATGACGATGGGCTCGTCGAGGGGTGCGCCCCCGATGAGCAGCACGCGCAGCGGGCCCTCGGGCGTCTCGACGCGCAGCCCCTCCGCCCCGGCCGCGACCACCCCGAGGTGGTGCGCCGGCACGTCGACCCCCTGCAGCCGCGCGGGCACGTGGTCGACGACGAGCCCGTACTCGAACGCGGCATCCGCCGGCAGCTCGACGGTTGCTCCCGCGGGCAGCGCGAGCTCGGCCGCGACGAGCGGCGTGTAGGCGGTGACGGGCGAGGTGACGCCGAGCCACGACCCGACGAAGACGCGCAGGGTCGCGTCGCCGACCGCGACGACGTCGGCGACGTGGTGCTCGAAGAACGGCCGGGCGTCGCGGGCGGCATCCGGCAGAGCGGTCCACAGCTGCACGCCGTGCAGCGTCGCGGCCGCGGTCGTCGAGACCTCGGAGTGCTGGATGCCGCGCCCCGCCGTCATGAGGTTGACGGCCCCCGGGTCGATGAGCTGGTGGGCGCCCGTCGAGTCGCGGTGCTCGATCTGCCCCTCGTAGAGCCAGCTCACGGTCTGCAGACCCGCGTGAGGATGCGGCGGCGTGTCCATCGTGCCGTGGCGCGGCGCGGGGGTCGGCCCGTAGGAGTCGACGAAGCACCACGCACCGATGAGCGAGCGCCGGCGCTGGGGGAGCGTGCGGCGCACGAGCAGCGCGCGCGGGCCGCCGAGCGGCACCTCGCGCGGCGCGAGCACCTCGACGGCGGGGGCTGCCCCATCCGGATGCCGGTCCTGCACCGACACCAGTTCCTGCGGGTCGCGCTCGAGATTGCTCATGCCCCCGGATGCTACGCGTCGCCCGCGCGGGGTGCTCGCGTCAGGCGGGGGTCGCCCGCACGCTCGCGGCCGCGACCACCCACCCCACGAAGCTCGGTGCGGCGGGGTGGCGGATGACGAGGTACGCGAGAACGACGAGGTGCGTCGCGAAGACGACGAGCTCTTCCCCGAGGCGACCGTCGTGGTCGGCGGTGGCGGATCGGCCGCCTTCGTCTCCACCGGCGTCACCGAGTCGGCGGAGGAGCTGCTCGCCCGCGTGACGGGCGACGACGACGTCGTCGCGCTCCTGACCGGTCTCGATCCCGCGCGCGTCGCGGTCGAGTTCCGCGCGGCGGGGCTCAGTCTCTCCGGTGCCCTCACCTCGCGCGAGGCGGTCGCATGGGCGACCGGCATCCTGTCGAGCGAGCTGCCGCGCCAGCCGGTCGCGGCCGACGCGGCGCCCGTCACCGAGTGGGTGAGCGTGACGATGAGTTCGGGAATCGACGGCACGATCCTGGGCGTCGAGCTCGTCGGCGACACGGAGCTCGCGACCGGGCCCGCGTGGACCCGCCTCCTCGACCTGCTCACGGCGCCCGTACCAGAGCTCGACGGCCCCGGCACGTGCGTGCCGCTCCAGATCACCTACTCCTGGCCCGGCGTGCAGGGCAACTGGCCCTCGTTCACGAACGACTGCGTCGACTGGGGGAGCTCGTCCGGCGACTCTGACCGCCCGTCGCTCGTCGCCCTGCGCGAGGCGCTCGCGGCATCCGGGATCGACCTCGAGGTGCTCGGCTACCGCCTGACGTGACGCGCCGAGCGGTCGGATCCGGCCCGGATCCGTTCCCGTCAGGCCGCTATCCGGCCACCCGACGCCGGTAGTCTGGGCACCTCATGGAATTCGTCGTGCTGCTCATCGCCCTCATGTTCGGCACGGTGCTGCTCGCGGGCATCGGTGAGCGCATCCGGCTCCCGTATCCGGTGCTCGTGCTCATCGCCGCCGCCGCGGCCGCATGGCTGCCGTTCATCCCCGAGCTGCACATCGAGCCCGAGCTCATCCTGCCGCTTTTCCTGCCGCCGCTGCTGTTCGCCGTCGCGCAGCGCAGCTCGTGGGGCGTGTTCCGCCTGCGGTGGAAGACGCTCGTGCTCATGGCGGTGCTCCTCGTCGCGCTCACGGCCGTCGCGGTCGCGGGCGTCGCCTGGTACCTCATGCCGGTGCTGTCGTTCCCCGCCGCGATCGCGCTCGGCGCCATCGTCGCGCCGCCGGACCCGGTCGCAGTCGAGGCCGTCGCGGGGAAGGTGCGGATGCCGCGCCGCCTCATGACGATGCTGCAGACCGAGGGCCTCTTCAACGACGCCATGGCCATCGTCATCTTCCAGACCGCCGTCTCGGCCGCCCTCTCGGGCAGCGAGGTCGGCTGGGGGCTCGTGCCGGCGTTCCTCGCGGGTGCGGCGGGAGCCGTCATCCTTGGCTTCCTCATGGCGTGGATCGTCGGCGCCATCAACCACGTCGTGCCCAACCGCACGGCGCGAACCGCCATCACGCTCGTCGCGCCCTACGCGGTCTACATGCTCGCCGAGCAGGTGCACTTCTCGGGCGTCGTCGCGGTCGTCGTGACGGCCGTCGAGCTCGTGCGCCGCGACCGTCCGCAGGACTCGCAGGAGCGCCTCACGCGCGCCTCGTTCTGGGAGGTCGTCGAGATGCTCACCACGGGCATCGCGTTCGGCCTCGTCGGCATCGAGATGCGTTACATCATCGAGGACGAGGGCGCGAACCTGTTCGCCTGGATCCCGCCGATCCTCGTGATCTGCGCCGTCGTCGTCGGCGTGCGCCTCGTCTGGGTCGCCATCGTGATGGGCGGCGGCCGCCGCGTCGAGGGACTCGAGAGCAGTCGTCGCTCGTCGATGGCCTCGCGCGTCAAGGACATCGTCATCGTCACCTGGTGCGGCATGCGCGGCCTCGCGACCCTCGCGCTGGCGCTCGCCCTCCCGTCGGCCGTACCCGGCCGCAACTTCATGGTCGCCGCGGCGTGCGCCGTGCTCTTCGTGACCCTCGTCGTCCCCGGGCTCACCCTGCCGGCGCTCATGCGCATCCTGAAGCCGGAGGACGACCACGCGCTCGTCCAGCGCGAGGAGCGTCAGATCGCCCTCCGCGCCGAGCGGGCGGCGGCCACGGCCATCCAGACCTCGGCGCACTTCGCCGAGCTCGACGCCGAGCTCGCGGAGCGCGCCCGCGCCCGGATCAGCGGCCTGCACTCGGTGCTCGAGCACGACGACGACGTGGTCGACACCGAGCAGGAGAAGCACCAGCGGGCCCAGGTGCACGCCGTCGAGGCGATGATGCGCGAGGCGCTCGCGGCCGCCCGTCGCGAGGTGCTCAGCATGCGCGGCGAGCCGGGCGTCGACCCCGAGGCCGTCAACGCGGTGCTGCGTCGCCTCGACCTCCGCACGGTCTCCCTCGACGGCCAGAACCACTAGGTCCACCCCCACCGCTGGACGAGTAGCCCGCGCGGGCCCGCCCCTACCGCTGGTCGAGTAGCCCGCGCAGCGGCCCACCCGCTGGTTGAGTAGCCCGCGCAGCGGGCGTGTCGAAACCAGCCCCCGGGCACCTCAGCGCAGCACCAGCAGATCCCCCGGCTGGCACTCCAACGCGTCGCAGATCGCGGTGAGTGTCGAGAACCGGATCGCTCGCGCCCGGTCGTTCTTGAGCACCGACAGGTTCACGAGGCTCACCCCCACGAGCTCCGAGAGCCGTGTGAGCGTCATGCCCCGTTCCTCGAGCAGCTCGTCGAGCCGGCAGTGGATACGGCCCTCGTCGTCGGCGTCCGCCGGCGCCATCAGACGAGTCCCTCGGTGTCGCGCTGCAGGCGATGCCCGATCTGGAACGCCGTGCCGACGGCGGCGAGGGCGAGCACCGCGAAGGCGGGCGCGAAGTCGGTCGTGAGGAGCACGGGCAGGTGGTCGCCGTCGCTCACGACCGCGACGGCACTCGTGGTCGCCATCGAGCGGAAGACCGATCCGAGCACCCACCCGAGGAGCAGCACCGCCGTGCCGATGAACACGATCCGCACGGTCGACGCCGAGAACGCGCGCCCGCGCGCGAGTTCGAGGCAGAAGAGGCACAGCAGGGCGATGCCGGCGAGCGCCGCGACTCCGGTCACGAGGGTCTCACCGACGAGTCCGGCGATCATCGTCGGCTCCCGTTCGGAGACCGTGACGACGGCCTGGTCGACGGCGACCTCGACCGGTGCGCCGCCCGGGCCGATCGGCAGCGTGGCGGTCTCGCCGACGAACGGCACGAGCACGGCTACGTCGTCGCCGCCGACCACCTCGAGGAGGCGCGAGACCACGGCGAACACCGTGAACGCAGCCGCGATGAGGCAGATCGCGACCGTCAGGTGCATCCCGACCCGGTCGGATCGGGAGAGGGATGTGGGCGATGCGTTCACGGCGACCTCCGCGCTCGTAGCTAACTTATCGAATGTCGTTAACATAACGATCATCGATAACCTCGTCAACCATCCGGTGCCCGAGGTGTCACTTTCTGTCGCTCGCCATCGCTCCCGGACGACGGAAAGTGACACCTCGGGGACACGGGAGGGGCCGGATGCGCCCACGGCGAACAGGGGCATGCGGGCGGGGGACCCCTCGTTACCCTCGATGTATCGCCGCGGCATTCCGTTAGTCGCGGCGTCGAGGAGTTGAGAATGTTCGAGCGCTTTACCGACCGTGCCCGTCGGGTGGTCGTCCTCGCCCAGGAAGAGGCGAAGATGCTCAACCACAACTACATCGGCACCGAGCACATCCTGCTCGGCCTCATCCACGAGGGTGAGGGCGTCGCCGCCAAGGCGCTCGAGTCGCTCGGCATCTCCCTCGACGCCGTGCGCGAGCAGGTGCAGGACATCATCGGCCAGGGGCAGCAGCAGCCGACCGGCCACATCCCGTTCACCCCGCGCGCGAAGAAGGTGCTCGAGCTGAGCCTGCGCGAGGCGCTGCAGCTCGGCCACAGCTACATCGGCACCGAGCACATCCTGCTCGGCCTCATCCGCGAGGGCGAGGGCGTCGCCGCCCAGGTGCTCGTGAAGCTCGGCGCCGACCTCAACCGCGTGCGCCAGCAGGTCATCCAGCTGCTCTCGGGCTACCAGGGCAAGGAGCAGGTCGCCGTCGGCGGCAACGAGCAGGTCGCGGGCGACAAGGGCAGCCAGATCCTCGACCAGTTCGGCCGCAACCTCACCCAGGCTGCGCGCGAGGGCAAGCTCGACCCCGTCATCGGGCGCGAGAAGGAGATGGAGCGCGTCATGCAGATCCTCTCCCGCCGCTCCAAGAACAACCCCGTGCTGATCGGCGAGCCCGGCGTCGGCAAGACCGCCGTCGTCGAGGGCCTCGCGCAGGCGATCGTGCGCGGCGACGTGCCCGAGACGCTGCGCGACAAGCAGCTCTACACGCTCGACCTCGGCTCGCTCATCGCCGGATCCCGCTACCGCGGCGACTTCGAGGAGCGCCTCAAGAAGGTCACCAAGGAGATCCGCACGCGCGGCGACATCATCACCTTCATCGACGAGATCCACACGCTCGTCGGCGCGGGTGCCGCCGAGGGCGCGATCGACGCGGCCAACATCCTGAAGCCGCTGCTCGCCCGCGGCGAGCTGCAGACGATCGGCGCCACGACGCTCGACGAGTACCGCAAGCACTTCGAGAAGGATGCCGCGCTCGAGCGCCGCTTCCAGCCGGTGCAGGTGGCCGAGCCGAGCCTCCCCATGACGATCAACATCCTCAAGGGGCTGCGCGACAAGTACGAGGCCTTCCACAAGGTCTCGATCACGGATGGCGCGATCGTCGCCGCCGCGAACCTCGCCGACCGCTACGTGCAGGACCGCTTCCTGCCCGACAAGGCGATCGACCTGATCGACGAGGCGGGCGCGCGTCTGCGCCTCAGCATCCTCTCGGCCCCGCCGGAGCTGCGCGAGTTCGACGAGAAGATCGCGGCCGTGCGCGCCGAGAAGGAGTCGGCGATCGAGAACCAGGACTTCGAGCTCGCCGCCACCAAGCGCGACGAGGAGAAGCGCCTGCTCGGCGAGCGTCTGCGCCTCGAGAAGCAGTGGCGCTCGGGTGACGTGGCCGCATCCGGCACCGTCGACGAGGGCGTCATCGCCGAGGTGCTCGCGAACGCGACCGGCATCCCGGTGTTCAAGCTCACCGAGGAGGAGTCGGCGCGACTGATCTTCATGGAGAAGGCGCTGCACGAGCGGGTCATCGGTCAGGAGGAGGCCATCTCGGTGCTCGCCAAGACCATCCGCCGCACGCGCGCCGGCCTCAAGGACCCGAAGCGCCCCTCGGGCTCGTTCATCTTCGCCGGCCCCACGGGCGTCGGTAAGACCGAGCTGGCCAAGGCGCTCGCGGAGTTCCTCTTCGACGACGAGGACGCGCTCATCTCGCTCGACATGTCGGAGTACGGCGAGAAGCACACCGTCTCGCGGCTGTTCGGGGCCCCTCCCGGCTTCGTCGGCTTCGAGGAGGGTGGCCAGCTCACCGAGAAGGTGCGCCGCAAGCCGTTCAGCGTCGTGCTCTTCGACGAGATCGAGAAGGCGCACCCCGACATCTTCAACTCGCTCCTGCAGATCCTCGAGGAGGGTCGTCTGACGGACGGTCAGGGTCGCGTGGTCGACTTCAAGAACACCGTCATCATCATGACGACCAACCTCGGCACGAAGGACATCACCGGCGGCCCCGTGGGCTTCACGCTCGAGGGCAACACCGAGAACTCCTACCGTGCGATGCGGGCGAAGGTCGTCGAGGAGCTCAAGAAGCACTTCAAGCCGGAGTTCCTGAACCGCGTGGACGAGACGATCGTCTTCCCGCAGCTCTCGCAGGACGAGCTGCGCCAGATCGTCGAGCTGTTCATCAAGCGGCTCTCGGAGCGCCTGCTCGACCGCGACATGACGATCGACATCACGGATGCGGCGAAGACCCGCCTCATCGAGATCGGCTGGGAGCCGACCCTCGGTGCGCGCCCGCTGCGCCGTGCCGTGCAGCACGAGATCGAGGACCGTCTCTCGGAGGAGATCCTCCACGGACGCCTCGACGCGGGCGACCACGTGCACATCGACTTCGTGGGCGGCGAGTTCGTGTTCACCACGAGCCGCCAGCCGGGGCGCGAGCTGCCTGCGGGTGTGGGGGCGGCATCCGCTCTCGACACCGCGGCGGGGGAGACGGAGCAGACGGCCTGATCGTTCCGGTGTCTCCGCCCGGTGGTGCGGTTGCTCCCGCCGGTGGGCCGCAGGTGCTGCAGGGGCGGCCCCGCCCGTAGGCTGACCGGGTGTTCGCGCGACCCGATCGCATCATCGTCCCGCAGTACGCCCCGCCCGCGGGCCTGAGCGTCATCGCGGCCGCCGAGCTGCTCGGCGACTCGAAGCGCGCCGTCGCGGCCGGGCTCGTCGACCTTGCCGTCCGCGGCTTCATCGGCGTGCGCAAGCTCGGTAGGCGCCGAGACGGCTTCGAGCTGCGCCTGCGCAGCGTGCCCTCTGACGAGGGCGGCGACGCCGTGCGCGACGACCGCGCCGTGCTCGAGGCCGTGTTCCCGCCGCTGCGCCCCGGCGCCGTGCAGGCGCTCGCGCCCTCGACCCGCCGCCGCATCGGTGAGCGGATGCGCGACGCCCACCGCGCATCCGTCGCACGTCTCATCGCCGCGGGCCTCGTGCGCGAGCGCAGCCGGCTCGAGAAGGCGGTCGTATTCTGGCGCAAGCAGCCGACCGTGCCGATGGAGCGCGCGCAGCCGCTCATCGACCACCTGTGGGGCGTGCACGACTACATCGCATGGGCGGAGGCCGACCGGCTCGCCTTCCACCAGTCGCCGTCCGGCGCCCGGGTGCGCGAGCTCGACGGGGTCGGGCTGCTGCACCTGCACGAGCGGCTGCTGCCGTACGCGGTGCTGTTCGGGCTCGAGAAGCAGTGGCGGCGCGAGCTCGACGTGCGCTACGAGGAGGCGCGCGCGAGCCTCGACGCGGCCGACCTCGCCGACGGCATCGAGGTCGCCCTGCACCTCGCGGCCGCGGCGGGCGACGTCGTCGGCATCGCCGCCGACCTGCACGAGCTCGTCGCGGGCGCAGACGTGCCCGACCTCGCCGACGTGGGCGACCTCGGTGCGGCCGTCGACCTCGGCAGCGCCGCCGAGGGGCTCGGATCCTTCCTCGGCGGACTCGGCGACTTCCTGGGATCGTTGGACGTATGACCGCCACCCGTCTCTCCCTCGGCCTCGCGGGCAGCGCGGACCCGGAGGTCGTACGCGCGGCGGCGCGGGCCGCCGAGGACGCCGGATTCCACGCCCTGTGGCTCAACGACACCCCCGCGGGCGACGCGCTCACGGGCCTCGTCGAGGCGGCATCCGTCACCACGCGCCTGCGCCTCGCGACGGGCGTGATCCCGCTCGACCGGCGCCCCGCGGATGCCGTGGCCGCCGACGTCGACGGGCTCGGCCTCCCCCGCGAGCGGCTCGTGCTCGGCGTCGGCTCGGGGCACGCGAAGCCCCCGCTGCCGCTCGTGCGCGTGGGGCTCACCGAGCTGCGGGCGAGCCTGCCCGACGTACACCTTGTGCTCGGCGCGCTCGGTCCCGCGATGCGCCGCACGGCGGCCCGGCACGCCGACGGGCCGCTGCTCAGCTGGCTCACGCCCGCCGCCGCGTCCGCCGCCCGCGACGAGGCGCTCGCCGACGCCGAGGCCGCGGGCCGCCCGGCGCCCGACGTCGTGCTCTACACGCGCACCGTCGTGAGCGCCGACGCCGTGCCCGCACTCGAGGCCGAGTCCGCGCGTTACGCCGGCTACCCGAACTACGCCGCCCACTTCGCCCGCGTGGGTCACGGCGCTCTCGACTCCACGATCCGCGGCACCGACCCGCAGGCGCTCGCCGACGGCATCCGCGCCTACGACGGCACCGTCGACGAGCTCGTCCTGCGGGCCATCACGGCCGAGGAGACACCGGACGCCGTGCGTGCCTTCGTGGAGGCCGTGGCGCGCATCCGTCCCGCGGAACGCGCCCGCGGATAGGGTGAGACCGTGAGCGAGCCCGCCTCCCCCTTCCTCGTGCGCCGGGCGCGCACGGCCGACGTCGAGGGCATGCTCGCTCTCATCGAGCCGTACGTCGAGCGCCGCATCCTGCTCGGCAAGGAGCGGGTGACCCTCTTCGAGGACATCCGCGAGTTCCTCGTCGCCGAGACGCCCGAGGGTGAGCTCATCGGATGCGGCGCGCTGCACGTCATCTGGGAGGACCTCGGCGAGATCCGCACGATCGCGGTCGCCGACGCGTGGCTGCACCGCGGCGTCGGGCACGCGATCCTCGAGCGGCTCGAGCAGGACGCCCGGGAGCTCGGCCTCTCGCGCCTGTTCTGCCTCACCTTCGAGACGCAGTTCTTCGGCGGCCACGGCTTCGAGCCGATCGGCGAGCAGGTCGTCGACCCCGAGGTCTACGCCGAGCTCGTGCGCTCGCCCGACGACGGCGTCGCCGAGTTCCTCGACCTCGCGCGCGTGAAGCAGAACACGCTCGGCAACACCCGGATGCTCAAGCACCTCTGACGCGCCCGTCACCGCCCGCCGCGCCGCCTCCGAATCGGCCGGGAGTCGACGCCATGCCGCGTGCGCGCCGCGGTTCCGGGCGGGTGCGGGCCTACCCTGGCGGCATGTCGACCCAGCAGCCCGGGCGCCTGCCCGCGTCGGTGTACCGCCGTCGCCGGCTCGTCGTCGGCCTCGGGGCGCTCGCCGTCATCGTCGTCATCGTGCTGCTCATCGTGCGGCCGGGTGCGGCATCCGACGGGGAGCCGAAGGGCGGCGGCGACTCCGCGAGCAGCTCGACGCCGAGCGCTCCGGCGACCGACGAGCCCTCGGGCGACCCGCGCGCCGCGTGCGACCCGTCCGTCATCACGGTGACCCCGGTGACCGACAAGGACAGCTACGCGGCGGGCGAGATCCCGATGATCTCGATGACGATCAAGAACTCGGGCGCCGTCCCGTGCACCTTCCCGGTCGGCACCGACGTCCAGTACTACGAGATCGTGAGCGGCCCCGACCCGATCTGGAACTCGCGCGACTGCCAGACGGACTCCGCGCCGATGGAGACCGTCCTCGAGCCGGGCGTCCCGCTCACGACGACGCCGTTCGGGTGGTCCCGCGTGCGCTCCGGCCCCGGCAACTGCGGCGACGACCGACCGCAGGTGACCGCGGGCGGCGCGACCTACCGCCTCTCGGTCTCGCTCGGCGAGGCGAAGTCGGCGAGCGACAAGCCGTTCCTCCTGTACTGAGTCGTCGCGCGCCGCGATCCGCGCAGCGGCAGCAGCTGAGGGTTCCTCTGCGGTAGCGTCGTCGCAGCACCAGGAGCCCGATGTCCGACACCACCACCGTCGCCGCGGAACCGAGCGAGCAGCCCGCTGCCCAGACGCCTGTCTCGCCGCTGCGTCGCGCCCTCGTGTGGGCCACGACGATCGGCGTCGTCGCCGTCGGCACCCTCGGGCTCGCGGCCCCCGATCTCGTGCCCCCACCCGCGAAGGGCGGGCTCGCGGCGCGGTTCCTGCCCGCCGACGGCAGTGCGACCCTCTGGACGGACTCGGACGGCCACCGCTCCGTGCACGAGAACGCGCGCGACACCGGGCCGGGCCTCCTGCTCGAGCTCCCCGCCAACGCGGCCTACGGGGTCTTCGCGGAGCGCTCCTCGGCCGAGCTCGGCAGCATCGAGCTCTGGCGCGAGACGGTCGCCTACCTCGACGAGCCCGACAACTCGCCCGTCTCGACCGTCTACCTCGTCGACGACGCCGGCGTCTCGCTCCTCACGGCGACGGGCGGCAGCATCGGCTTCGCGTACTCGCCCGCCCTCGTCGTGCTCCCGGCGGACGCCGCTCCTGGCGTCGCATGGTCGGGCGAGGGTGCCGCGATGCCGGCGGGCCTGCTCGAGTACCGCAGCACGGGCGAGGTGACGGACGCGGGCGACGGCTGCCTGCTCGCGAGCACCGACACCCGTTATCTCGACCCCGACACGGGCGCCGAGCTGCTCGCCGTGCAGGAGCAGGCGACGTGGTGCCCCGGCCGCGGCATCGTCCGCGACGTCGGCGTCGTCGACGGCGAGGAGGAGAGCTACGTGTCCTCGGAGCTGCCGGTGCCGGGCGGCTACGGGAGCGCCGTCGACACGCGCCCCGCGCGGTACACGTGGGAGGGCGCGGACCGCTGGCGCGCTCGCGACCTCGAGTTCGTCATCGCCGACCCCGGCTTCGGCGACTCCCCGCAGGGCAGCCCCTTCGACGGGCTCGCGGCGACGACCGCCGACGGCACCCTCGTGGCATCCGTCGGCAGCCGCCTCGCCTCGTACCGCGTCGACGGCGGCACGGCGCGGCGCGGATGGCTCGCCTCGCCCGGTGGCGACCTGCTCGCGCTCTCGGCGGTCGGCGAGGTGACGCTCGTGTCGACGGCCCAGCGGCGGCTCATCGCCTACGACGGGGGCGGCGCGCGGCTGTGGTCGGTGTCGTTCCCGGACGTCGTGCTCGCCGCGCCCGCGCCCGCCCCCGACGGCGACATCGTCGCCGTGAGCCTCGACGGCACCCTCCGGCGCATCGACCTCGCGACGGGCGAGACCGTCTGGTCGACGACGTTGCGCACGGATGTCGCGACGACCCCGGCGGTCGGCGCGGGGCTCGTCGTCGTGGTCGACCGCGGTGGCGCGGTGATGGCCCGCTCGCTCGGCGACGGCTCCGCGCGCTGGAGCACCGAGCTGTCGCGAGCGACGCGCGCCGCGGCGGGTGAGGGCGTCGTCGCCGTGCAGGGCGGCGACGCGGCGGTGTGGGTGCTCGACCCGCACGACGGCGCCCTGCTCTGGAAGGACCGGCACCGCGGCTCCGCGCGCGGCATCGTCGTGTCGGCGGGCGTCGTCGTCGCGCAGTCCGACGAGGGCGCCGCGGCGTGGGCGGTCGACGGCGGCGGTGAGCGGCTGTGGACGAGCGACGCGGGCGAGCAGCTCCTCGCGGGCGACGGCGTCTTCGTGCTCGGCGGCGCTTCGACCGTCGAGGTGCGCAGCCCCGCCGGCGAGCTCCTCGGCGAGGTCGAGCTCGGCGAGGCGCCTCTCGGCGTCACGCGCGTGATCGTGCCGACGCCTCACGGCATCCGGGTGGTCCACTCGAACACGACGGGTCTGGAGGTGCGCGGATGACCGGGCGCCGCTCCCCCTGGCGGGTGGCGCGCCGCGCGGGCTACGAGTTCCTGCACCGTGTGGTGCTCGCGCCCGTGCACGAGGGGCGGCTGCGCGACGTGGACTGGCCGCTCGGACTGCGGCCGCTCGTCGTCGTCGGCATCGTGGGCTACGTCGCGGCGGGCCTGCTCGTGCTGCTCTCCGGTCCGCTGCGCGAGTGGATCCCGCTCAGCGCCCAGTCGGGCACCGTCCTGCTCACCCTGCCGCGCGCGCTCGTGTGGCTCGTGCTCGCGCTCACGGCCCTCTCCACGACGCTCGCCGCGACCGGCGCGCTGCACATGCGGCCGTGGGTGCGCTGGGTGATGACGGTGTTCGTCATCTCGATCATGCTGTTCATGTCGGTGCCCGACCAGGAGGACATCCCGCTCTCGCGCATCGTCACGATCATCGGCTGCGTCGGGCTCATCGTGTTCGTCGCCGTGCGCGGCGGCCGCGGGTACCGCTGGTGGGACTTCGTCGTGATCGCGGCTCTCGTGTGGGGGCCGCTCATCGTGACGGCTGCGGTGCTCACCTCGGTGAACCGGGTCGCCGGGTACGACTTCCTGCCCCTCATGCTGAGCCTCACGCTCTCGACGCTCGGGCAGCTCGCGATGCCGGCCGCCCTCGCGTCGGGCGCGGCGGTCGCGAGCGTCACCGTGTCGTCGGCGCTGTGGGCCGCGAAGATCGTCCGCGGCGTCATCGGACCCGTCGCGGTGTTCGTCGTCCTGGGGCTCGTCGCGGTGTGGCGCGTCGTCGACGTGTCGCTCGTCGCGGGCGATCTCGTCGCCGACGGCGATAGCCTCCGCTCGCTCGGCACCGCTGCGCTGCTCATCGCGCTCATCGCGGGGGCGTGGGCGGCGCTCGCGCGCATCCGCCCGGGGCGGGGCGAGCCGGCCGCGCAGGTGATGGCGGACCGCATCGACGGCCTCGCGCTCGTGGTCGCGGCCTTCACGACGACGACGGTCGTCGCGACACCCGTGCTCGTGCTGGGTCAGGTGGCGCTCGGATACGGCGCCCCGGGGGAGGTCGCCGGGCTCCTCATCGCGGCGTCGGGCTGGATCACCTCGACCGTCGCGGTGTTCGCGGTGCGTCTCGTCGGCGCCGTCGTGGTGCTCGCGCTCGCCGTCGTGCAGGCGCGCCGGGGCCGCCGCACGACTCCCGAGCTCATGGCCGCGGTGGGGGTCGCGGGGCTCGTCATCTCCGCGTCGGTGCTCGTCGACGTGCCGCTCGTGTGGGATCAGGACGCCCTCGCGATCGTGGGCGCGGTGCTTGCGCTGGGGCTGCTCGTCGCCGCCATCGTGAGCCGGCGCCTGACGCCCGCCCGGGCGACGTCGGTGCTCATCGCGCTGCTCATGTCGGCGCTGTTCGCCTACCGCGAGTTCGTGACCGACCCGATCGCGTACCTGCTCGGCTTCGCGGGCGGTGCCGTCGTGCTGTTCGGTTTCGTGTGGTCGTTCCTCACGGGCTACAAGGCCGCCAACGACGACTCGCCCGGCTACCCGCGGCCGTCGCGGGTGCAGCTCGTGCTCGCGAACGCCGTGTTCGGCATCACGGTGCTCGCGTTCCTCGCGCTCGCGCGCGACCCGGAGGCCACGGTGTCGCTCGGAGAGGTCGCCGAGTACGGAGGTCAGGCCTACGGTGACCCCCTCGTGGCGGCGGGCCTGCTGCTCGCCCTCTGGGTGGCGTTGCGCGGCCGAGAGCTCGACGAGCGGACCGAGGGCGGACCGCCTGCGACTCAGAACGCGGGCGCGTCCACGCGCTCGGCCCCGGTGGCCGAGAAGGCGAGCGACTCGGCGGTCTGAATGGAGCCCGCCTTCTCGTCGATGATCGTGCGGTAGCCGAGGCGCGTGGCCTCGGCGGCGCGCTGGCGGCCGCCCGCGACGGCGCGCACCTCGCCCGCGAGGCTGATCTCGCCGATCGCGGCGAGCGTGCGGGGCAGCGGCTTGTCTTTCGCGGCGGAGGCGATCGCGAGCGCGATCGCGAGGTCGGAGCCCGGCTCGGAGAGACGGATGCCGCCCACCGTCGACACGTAGACCTCCTTGTCGGAGAGCTTGATGCGGCAGCGCTTCTCGAGCACCGCGAGCAGCATCGCGACGCGCGCCGCGTCGACCCCGCTCACGATGCGGCGCGGGTTGGGTGCGGTCGTGTCGACGACGAGCGCCTGCACCTCGACGGGCAGCGCGCGGCGCCCCTCGAGCGTGACGGTGACGCACGTGCCGGGCACGGGCGTGTGGGTGCGGGAGAGGAACAGCCCCGACGGGTCGGGCACCTCGGCGATGCCGTCGCCCGCCATCTCGAAGCAGCCCGCCTCATCCGTGGGGCCGAAGCGGTTCTTGAGCGCGCGCACGAAGCGCAGCGCGGTCTGGCGGTCGCCGTCGAAGCTCAGCACGACGTCGACGAGGTGCTCCAGCACCCGGGGACCCGCGATCGTGCCGTCTTTCGTGACGTGGCCGACGAGCAGCAGCGGGATCGACCGCTCCTTCGCGACGCGGATGAGCGTGCCCGCCACCTCGCGCACCTGCGCGGGCTGCCCGGGGGCGCCGTCGGAGAGGGAGGAGGCGATCGTTTGCACGGAGTCGACCACGAGCAGTCCGGGCTTCACCGCGTCGACGTGGCCGAGCACGGTCGCGAGGTCGGTCTCGGAGGCGAGGTACAGCTCGTCGTCGAGTGCACCCGTGCGTTCGGCGCGCAGGCGCACCTGCCCCGCCGACTCCTCGCCCGACACGTAGAGCACGCGCGCGCCGCGGCGCGCCGCCCGCGCGGCGACCTCGAGGAGGAGCGTGGACTTGCCGACGCCCGGCTCGCCCGAGATGAGCGCGGCGGCGCCGGGCACGAGGCCGCCGCCGAGCACGCGGTCGAACTCGCCGATGCCCGTGGGGCGGTGAGTGGCGTCCGCGACGACGTGCTCGGTGATGGGGCGCGCCGCTCGGGCCTCGGGCGCGGATGCCGCCACGACCTTGCCGGTGGGGGCGCCGCGCTCGACGATCGAGCCCCACTGCTGGCACTCGGGGCAGCGGCCGAACCACTTGGCACCGGTCCAGCCGCACTCGGAGCAGGCGTAACCGGGAGCGGGGGGACGGGCCATGCGGTCAGCCTAAGGCGGGTCGCCGACACCCGGTGCTGGCTTCGAGGGTTGCGAGATCTCTCGCGGCCGTTCGACTTCTTCGAGGAACGTGACGCCCGTCGCGTCACGTTCCGACCCGTTCGGACTCCCATCGGGTGATGCGTCGTCGCCCACGGCACGCTCATCCTCGTCGCCGACCAGCGCGTCGCGATCCGGCGCATCGTGGTGCTGCTCGACGTCTGATCGGGGATGCGTCCGGAAAATCTCACCGAATCGCGTAATGAATCGCATGCACCCGCTATCCTTTCTCACGGCGTGTTTCCTCGGCGCGCCCACTACCCGACGCATCGACAGCGATGCGGCCCCTGGAGGAACCCGAAGCATGTCCGCGCCCGCTCGCCGCTCTGCCATCCGTCGTCCCCGTCTCGTGCGCCGCACGCGCGAACTGCTCGCCGGCCTCACCGCGCTGCTGCTCGCCGCCGGGATGGTCGCCGCGGGCAGCGCGCCCGCCTGGGCCGACCTCGGAGACATCGGGCAGATCACCCTCGACAAGAACGTCGACGGCGTGGGGGAGATCACGACGGAACCCGGCGAGACCTTCACCTACAACCTCGTCGTCGGCTGCGACGACAACCCCTGCGTCGACGCCGTCGTCACCGACCCCCTCCCGGACGAGTTCGCGGGCTTCACGATCGTCAGCATGCAGACGAACCCGCCCACGGCGGCGATCGATGTCGCGCTCACCGGCTGCTCCGTGGGCGGCGTGCTGACCCCCCCGTGCACGCTCGACGCCTCCTTCCGCACGCCGCTCGGCACGCTCGACAGCGACCCGCAGTTCGGCCTCCCGGCCGGCGCGACCCAGAGCGTCAGGATCACGCTCGCGGTGCCCACGGGCCTGACCCCGGCCTGGCCCTCCAACGGCGTTCCCGTCGACAACACGGCGACCGCGGATGCGACGACGAGCGCCGTCCACAACGTCACCGACACGGCGACCGTCACCGTCCAGGTGCCGATCGCGGTCGACGTCGCTCCGACGAAGTCGTGGTCGCCGAGCTCGCAGCTGTACAACCCCGGACAGCACGCGACGTTCGCGATCGGCGCGCGGAACCTGTCCAACATGCCCGCGACGACGCTCGTGCTGCAGGACCCGGTGGTCGCGCCGGAGGGGGCGACGGGGGACCTTGACGGCACGAACCCGTTCACCTACGTCGACTTCGTGGGACTGTGTGCGCCCTCCACGCTGCCCGCGGGAGCGGACCAGGTGCAGGTCGACCTCTACGTGCGCTCCACCCCGACAGGGCCGTGGCACTGGATCTCCGGACCGCCCGCCGCGACCGCGACGCTGCCGAGCTTCACGACCGAGGAGGTCGGCGGCATCCGCCTCAGCTACTCGAGCACGGCCGCGGGCGCGCACATCGACCCGGACGGCGCCGCGGCCGCGCAGTGCGTCGAGGTCGCGCAGCGCGCCACCAACCGCAGCACCGGCGCCCCGCTCGTGGCGACGGGAGCCACCGTGAACAACACGGTCGGCGCGACCGTGACGGTCCCCGGCCAGCCGCCCGTGCGCAAGGACGCCTCCGCGGCGCTCCAGATCGGGCCGCTCGACGTGCGCGTGGAGCCCGGTAAGACGATCGCGCCCGGCGAGGTGCCCGCAGGCGGCACCTTCGGGGTGAGCCTCTCCGCGCGCAACGGCTCCAACGGTCCGCTCACCTCGCTCACCATCGAGGAGCCCGGCTCCGGTTCGTTCCTCAGCGAGGACCTGACGTTCGCGGGCTTCACCGACTGGACCTGGCCCGCGGGCGCGACCGCCGGCACCGTCGTGTGGCATCTCGCCACCGGCGCCGACATCACCGACCCCATCGTGCCTGCCGCCGCTCCCGCTGCGCCGACGCCGGCCTCCGGCGACTGGATCACCGGGTTCACGCTCAGCTACACCGGTGAGATCGAGCAGGGCACCACCGCGGGCGCGTCCTTCGCGGTGCAGACCGATCCGACGATGGTCCCGGGGGACGCTCCCCTCTACCGGGACTTCGTCAACGTCGTCGGCGTCTCCGGCTCCAACCCGGCCGGCACCGACACCAAGACGGCCCAGGCCGACGTGCGGGTCTTCTTCCCCGAGATCCACCTCGACATCGAGAAGACGGTGCGGCCCGAGCTCGTGACGCCCGGCGGGACGGTGCTCACCGAGCTGGAGGCGACGACCTCCTCCGAGTCGTCGCGCGTCCGACCGACACGGATCGTCGTGGAGGACGCCTGGAACGGTACGGCCGACACGGGATTCTGGGACGCGTTCCGCGCGCGCGAGATCTCGTTCGTCGACATCCCGTCGGACGCGACGATGACGATCGAGTACCGCACGGGCACCGCGCCCGGCACGTGGGCGACCCTCGCGGGCGCGCTCCCCAGCACGGGCGCGCCGTACAGCGCTGACCTCGTCGCCCTGCTGGGTACCGCGGGAGCGGACGCCGTCACCGGCCTCCGCTTCACCTTCGAGAAGGCCGACGGGTTCGCCCAGGGCACCATCGTGCGGCCCAACATCGTGTTCGAGGCTGCGGCAACCCTGCGCACCGGTGGGCCCACCACGACCACCCCCGGCACACCTGTCGCCTACGACAACACCGCGACGGCCGACGGCGAGGGCGTCTCGGGCGGCCTCCCCGTCGAGGCGGACCAGGTGGAGGACACCGGGACGGCCCGCATCGTCGACTACGTCACCGGCACCCTGCTCGCCGGCAAGCGCTGGGTGACCGGCAACTGGTCGTCCGACCTGACGACCCTCAATTCGCAGACCGGCTCCACCGCGCGCACCCTGCACAGCTGGGGGGTGACTGTGCCCGGCTACGGCAGCGTCGTGATCAGCGACCCGCTCCCCGGTCAGGAGACGAGTCCGCAGAACACCGTCTTCCAGGCGTTCGACCTCACCGGCATCCGTGCCGTGACCTTCGCACAGGACCCGCTGCTGCGGTGGGACACCGTGTCGGCGATCGAGCTCTACGTGCCGGGCACCGGCTGGACGACGATCCCCGCGCCCGGCGGGAGCTGGATGAACGCGAGCGGCTTCGTCGGCTACAACCCGAGCGGCGCCGACCTCGACACGCTGCGGAGCGCGACGGGTGTCCGCATCACCGTGGTGCCGAACGACGCGGCTCGCGCTGCCAGCTTCGAGCCGGGTCGCCCCGCCCCGGGCAGCGGTGTCGCCTCGAGCGCGAGCGCGCGGCCGCTCTGGCTGCAGTGGCAGCTGCGGAACGTGGTGCGGGTGCCCGGCGCCGACACCTGGGTGACCGGCACGACTCCGTTCAACACGAGCGACCCCGGCGTCGTCCGCAACACCTTCCGGGTGGACGCCGACGGTGACACGCGCGACGCGTCCGACGACGTGACCCTCGTCGACACGCCTCCGGGCGTCGGCACGGCCAAGGCCGTGAGCCCGACGACCGTCGTCGTGCCCTACCCCGGCGATGTGCCCACGGCGGCCTATCCGACGGTGCGGTACACGGTGGACGCCTGGAACACCGCTGACGCGCGCGCCTCGTATCTGCGCGTGACCGACCCCGTGCCCTGTTCGCCCACCACTGACTGCGTCACCGCCGCGGACGACCGCGACCCCGACGTGTTCACGGGCAGGGCGTACGACAGCGCCTCCAACCCCTTCGAGTACGTCACCATCACGAACGTCGACTTCACGGTCGCCGCGGGTGTGCCGATCGACCCGACCGCGACGCAGGTCGCGCTGTGGCACCGCGATCCGACCACCGGCAGCACTTCGGTGACGACCTCGACGATGGCTGCTCTCGCCGCTGCCGACGCCTCGGATCTCGCGGACGTCGTCGGCATCTCGGTCGTCTACCAGAGCACCGAGCCCGAGACCACGGGCGGCCTCATCCCGCGCGGTTCCTCGACCTCGAACACGGTGCGGATGACGATCGACGCCCAGCTGCGCGAGCACCCGCGCAGCAACCCCCTCGCCTACGTCACCGGCGGGATGCGCGTCGGCAACGAGACGCTCGCGCAGTCGTACGACCCCGTGCTGAGCGACGATGGGCGTCCGAACGCGCTCGCTGACGCCGAGCTGCAGCTGTCGGCCGCGGGGCTGGACGTGACCGCCTCGAAGGACGTGAGTCCGTCGACGATCCTCGAGACGGACCCGCAGGTGCCCGTCACGGTGACGCTCGGGGCGACCGACGGGGACTCGACGGCGTCCGCGGAGGTCGTGACCATCAGCGACACGACCCCCGCGTTCTGGGAGGCGTTCGAGCTCACCTCGATCGGCACCGTCACCCGACCCGAGGGCGCCGAGCGGGCCCGCATCGACGTGCTGCTCGACGGCGGCACGACGTGGGTCGTCGGTGACCCGGTGGCGGCTCCCGCCGAACCGGTGCTCCCGGACTCGGTGACGTCCGCCGACCTCGGACGCGTCACCGGCATCCGCTACGTCTTCGACAACGAGCCGTCACGGCCGTTCTCGGCGACCGTGCCATCTGCCGACTGGACGGCCGGCGCCGTCTTCACGGTGACGCTCCGTGCAGACGCGACCTTCCCGAGCAGCGTCGAGAACGTCGTGGACGTGCTCGCCGAACACGACGGGCTGCCCGCCGCGGAGGCCGACACCAGTGCGACGATCACGCTGTCGACGGGCACCCCGCGCATCGACGTGCGCAAGGAGGTCGACGCCGGCGGCACGAAGCAGGTGCAGCCCGGCGAGTCCTACCCCTGGACCCTCCAGGTGACCAACACGGGCACCTCCTTCATCACCGTGAACGAGATCGTCGACGACCTCGGTCCGTCGCTCCGCTACGACGGAAGCGCGCCGAGCTTCGACACCACGAACGCCCCGACCATGCCGGCCACCGGCATCACGGTGACGCAGAGCAGCGCGAGCAACCTCACCTTCACGTTCCCGAACGGGGCGGTGCTCGCTCCGGGCGACCGGTTCGTCGTGACCGTGGGCGTCGTGCTCCAGCCGGGCCTCACGCCGGACCAGCGGGCCGTCAACGCGTTCTGGGTCGACACCGATCAGACGTTCGCGCCCGGCGACTGCACGAACGTCTCCGGAAACGGGCAGGGCATCCTGACGGGTCTCGCCGCCAACCAGTGCGGCACCTCGAACTTCGTGACCCCGCAGGTGGGGCCGCTGCTCTTCGCCGAGAAGGAGGTGCGCGGCGAGATCGACGGCGCGCTCGTGGACGGCGCGACCAACATCACCGACCCGAGCCTGCCCTGTGCGGCGGCCGACGGCGGCTTCTACCGCTCGGCGTGCGTGGCCTCGACGGTCATCGGCGCGACCGACGAGTGGCGCATCGGGGCAGCCAACACGGGCACCGTCCCCTACACCGCGCTGACGTTCGTCGACCCGCTGCCGATGCCCGGCGACCGCCTGCTCGCGACCGGGAGCGCGCGCGGCTCCGCGTGGCGCCCCGTGCTCGATCTCGCCTACGGCGTGCAGGAGACGACGGTCGCGGGCTTCCCCGCGGATGGGGTCCCCGCCGGCACGACCGTGACGATCGAGGTGACGACCGCTCCGTCGCCCTGCGTGGGTACCGGGGGCACCTCGAACTGGCCGAGCGACGTCGACTGCGCGGGCGACCCCTGGCAGGCGATCGACGCGTACACGGGAGACGCGGCCGACATCACCGGCATCCGCGTCTCGCTCGACTTCACGACGACCGCCGCGGGTGTGCTCGCGCCCGGCGCGAGCGTGCACTTCCAGTACCGCACGGTCAACACCCCCTGGACCGCGGGCGACGTGCCGACCGCGCAGGCCGTCCGGCCCGCGCTGCAGAGCGACGCGCCGCGCGCCTGGAACCAGGTCGGCGTGAACGCCGTGCTGGACGGAGGCGGGACGCTGCGGCGCGCTCCCGAGCGGGTCGGCGTGCAGCTGCTCGCCGGCTCCGCGGCCGTCGAGAAGACCGTGAGCGGCCTGACCTCCCTCGCGCCCACCGAGGTGACCGTCGACCTGGCCTGCACCGTGCCGGGCCGCGGCGGCGTTCCGGTGGACCTCGGTGCCCTCGCGACGCTCCCCGTTCCGACCGGCGGCGTCGCGCGGATCGACGGCATCCCGCTCGGCGCACATTGCGTGATCGCCGAGAGCGGTGCACTGGGTGAGTTCGGCGAGGCCGCGCGCACACCCTCCGGGGCGCAGGACATCGACATCCTGGTGGCGGGAACGCCCGCGGACGCCGTGCCCACGGCCCAGACCGTATCGATCGACAACCACTACGCGCCTTCGCTGCCCAACACCCAGGGACTCGGCGCGACGGGAGCCGATGCCACGCTGCTGACCGTGCTGGGCGCTCTCGGTGCCCTGGCGCTCGGCGGCGGTGCGTTGCTGCTGTTCGTCGTGCGTCGTCGCGCGTCGCGTCGTGAGGCCGGGTGAGTGTGACGGTCAGCTGGGCAGCTGGAGCGCGATCGCGATCGCCGCGACCGCGAGGGCCGCGAGGCTGAGCCAGCCGGCCGCGAGCGAGCGTCGGTCGTCCTGCCACGTCAGCACGGGGGTGAGCTCGGTCGCGGGGGTGTCGACGAGCTGCTGGGCGGCGGCGAGGGAGTGCGAGCGGCCCACGCGCATCCCGCGGGCGTCGGCGGTCTCGAAGGCGCCGTCCACGAACTCGACCGTTCCGAGGAACTCGCCCGCGCGCGTGCCCGCCCAGAGGCCCTCGGCGACGGGGGCCCACAGCACGCCCGTGGGGGCGGGTGCGGGAGCGGGGGCGGGGGAGATGACACTTCCGGGGGTGAGCGTGGCGGTCATGATGCCGGTCCTCTCGTGGTGACGGGCTGGTGTCCCCATCCTGCGAGCGGTGCGCGCGCACGGCCAAGGAAACGGAGAGGGCTTGCGGCGCACCGGATCGGGTGCTATCGCCCGGAGCCCTCCACCCGTTCCAGCAGCACCATCGCCTCGTAGTGCTCCGTTTGCGGGAACATGTCGAACAGCCGGATGCGGCGCGGGCGCAGACTCGGCATCGCCGCGAGGTCGCGCGCGAGCGAGACCGCATTGCAGCTCGAGTACACGACCGTCCCGACCCGCGACGCCTCGAGCGTCGCGCACAGCTCGGGGCCGAGCCCGCGCCTCGGCGGGTTGACGATCACGGCGTCCGGCGGATCCTCCCCGCCGACCGCGGTGGCGTCGCCCACCTCGAACGCGACGTCCGCGAGCCCCGCCTCGGAGGCCGACAGCCGCGCGCTCTCGACCGCGGGCGCGCTCGTCTCGATGCCGAGCACCCGTCGGCCCGGGGCGGCGGCGTGCAGCGCGAAGCCGCCGACGCCGCAGTACAGGTCCCACACGGATGCCGGCGCGAGCTCGTCGATCCACTCCCGCGCCTGCCGGTAGAGCCCTGCGGCGACCTCCGTGTTCGTCTGGAAGAAGCTGCCGGGCCGCAGGTGCAACACGACGTCGTCGAGGCGCATCGCGAGCGACTCGTCCGCCGTGAGCGGCACCTCGACCTCGCCTTCGAGCACGGCCTTGTGCTCGGGCAGCAGGTTGACGGTCACGACGGCGAGCTTCGGGAGCGCGGCGAGCAGCGTCGGCAGGTGCTTGCGGATGCGCGCGAGCGACTCGGTCGAGCGCAGCACGAAGCGCAGCATGAGGCGGCCGTCGGGCGACTCCGTCAGCAGCACGTTCTTCAGCTCGCCCCGGCGGGCCGGCACGTCGTACGGTGCGAGCCGCGCGAGCGTGATGAACGCGGCGATCGCGGGGAACGCGGCCCGCAGGCCCTCGGCGAGCACACCGCATCCGCGCAGGTCGACGCCGCGGCGCTCCGCGTCGAGGATGCCGAGGGTCGGCGCGTCGACCGTCCCGCCGACGACCATCTTCGCCTTGTTGCGGAAGGCCTCCGGGCGCGAACGCATCGGGGGCAGCCACTCGGCGTCCGCCCACGGGGCGAGGAGGGCCTCGGCGTGCGCCACCTTGCCCGCGAGCTGGGCGTCGTAGTCGACCCCCATGAGGGTGCACGACCGGCACACCCCCGCGTCGAAGTAGTCGCACTGCACCCGGTCACGATACGTCAGGCGCGGACGTCCGCCGTGCCGAGCGGGGACCTCCGGCACTGCTGTCGCCCATGCGCGATCGGATAGTTTCGTGTCTGTGAGTCAGCACCCGGATGCCGCCCCCGCGCGCCGCATCCGCTGGTCGCGGTGGATCGCCTCCGGGGTCGCGCTCGTGGCGCTCGCGGCGGTCGTCGTGCTCGTCGCGCGCTGGCTGCGCACGCTCGAGCCCGTGCAGGAGTTCCTCGCGAGCTACCCGGGGTCGTACGAGCTGCCCGAGTGGGCACCCGTCGGCATCCCCGGGTGGCTCGGGTGGCAGCACTTCTTCAACGTGTTCTTCCTCGTGCTCATCGTCCGCACGGGCCTGCAGTCGCGGGCTGAGAAGCAGCCGCCCGCCCTCTGGACCTCGCGCCGCAACCGACGCCGACGCATGAGCCTCACCGTGTGGGTGCACCTCGCGCTCGATGCGCTCTGGATCGTCAACGGCGTGCTCTACATCGTGCTGCTGTTCGCGACCGGGCAGTGGGTGCGCATCGTGCCGACGAGCTGGGACGTGTTCCCGAACGCGATCTCGGCCGGCCTGCAGTACGCGTCGCTCGAGTGGCCGCACGAGAACGCCTGGGTCACCTACAACAGCCTGCAGCAGCTGTCGTATTTCGCGGTCGTGTTCCTCGCGGCGCCGCTCGCGATCGCGACGGGAGCGCGGCTGTCGGCCCTCTGGCCGCGCGACGCGAAGCGCCTGAACGCGCTCTATCCCTTCTCGGTCGCGAAGGCGGTGCACCTGCCGGTCATGGTGTTCTTCGTCGCGTTCACCTTCGTGCACGTCGTGCTCGTGCTCGCGACGGACGCGCTGCGCAACCTCAACGCGATGTGGGCGTCGCGCGACGCAGCCGACTGGGTCGGCTTCGGCATCTTCGCGCTCGCGCTGCTCGCGATCGCGGGCGGATGGGCGCTCGTGCGTCCCGCGATCGTCGACCGCATCGCGGGCGCGTTCGGCGACGTCCTGCGCCGCGGCCGCTGACTCCGCCCGCGCGTCCGCGTCCGATCGGCGCCGAGTCGCGACTCAGGGGTAGGGGCCGATGATGCGGGTCACGAGGTAGACGATCTCGACCGCGCCCGGAGGCCCCTCCGCCCTCAGGTCGGCGCGCCCGGGAACTCGGGGAACGGGATCGGCACGCTGTCGAGCTCGACGACGAGCGGCGGCGGCGCGGCGTCGACCGTCTCGGCCGACGGGGCGGATGCCGCGGGCGCGGGCTCCGCAACGGGCTCGTCGCCCGGGGTGCAGGCGGCGAGCCCGGCGGTCATCGCACTGGCTGCGATCAGCGCGGCGACGCGGTTCGGACGGCGGGGCATCCGGGGCACCTCGGTCGGCTCACTCGGGCGCGCGGGTGACGATGTAGGTCACCTTGAGCTTGTCGGGGCGGCCCTTCGCGGTGAGGTCGACATCCCAGACGTTGCCGTTGATCGACGCGATGTAGTGGTGGTTGTCGCTGCGGTACGACGGCTCCTCGGCGGGGCGGTCGACCGGGTGCTCGAAGGCCGAGTGGCCGTTCATCGACGCGACGGTCTTCTCGAAGGGCTCGGGGCTGCGGCACTCGAACTCCCAGCGCCACTGCACGTTCGCCGCGGTCTCGTTGTACGTCTCATCGACGACCGTCTCGCACCCGTAGAGCTCCGGGCCGGGGAAGTCGGGGAAGACGAGCGGGTCTCCTTCGATGGCCGTGGCCGCGGGCTCATCCTCCGCGGCCGGCTCGGGGGCGTCGGCGGGAGCGGAGGCCGTGCCGCCGCCCTGGGCGACGTACAGGTCGTCGTCCTCGGTACAGGCGGTCAGGGCGAGCACGGTCGCGCCGGCGGCGAGCAGCGCGGCGGCACGGGCGAGGGGTCGGGACATGGCGGTCTCCTCGGGTGGTGGTCCGCCCGCACGGGGTGCTGAGCGGCGGGGAGTCGGGCAGGGGGGTCGGAGAGGGCCCGGGACGTGGGTATCCCTCGGGTCAGAGGCTAGCAGCGGGGGCTGCCGGCCGCCCCCATCTATTCCGGAGCCGCGGCCGCATCCGGGCGTACCCTTGCTCGCATGGAGCACCGCATCTACGGCTTGAGCTTCGCGCGTGTCTACCCGCTCTACGTCGAGAAGGTGGAGCGCAAGGGGCGCACCGTCGAGGAGCTCGACGACGTGATCGAGTGGCTCACGGGCTACGACCGCGCCGAGGTGCAGGGGCACATCGCGTCGGGCACGACCCTGCGCGAGTTCTTCGAGGGCGCCCGCCTCAACCCCGACGCGAGCCTCATCACGGGCGTCGTCTGCGGCATCCGGGTGGAGGAGATCGAGGACCCCCTCATGCAGAGGATCCGCTACCTCGACAAGCTCGTCGACGAGCTCGCGCGCGGCAAGGCACTTCAGAAGGTGCTGCGCTCGGCGTAGCGTCGGGGGATGACGACCACCCACGACAAGGCACTCGCCCTCAAGGCCCTCCATGAGGCGCCCGAGATCCTCCGGGTGGTGAACGTCTGGGACGCCGTGAGCGCGAAGGTCGTCGCCGACCTGCCGGAGGCCCGCGCCCTCGCGACCGCCGGGCACTCGATCGCCGCGAGCCGCGGCTACCGCGACGGCGGCATGCCGCTCGAGGTGGCCCTCGACGGCGCGCGCATCATCGCCGAGGCGGTCGAGCTGCCGGTGAGCGCCGACCTCGACGACGGCTACGACGACCCGGGCGAGACGGTGCGCCGCGCGATCGGCTTCGGCATCGTGGGCGCGAACGTCGAGGACCGCATGCGTCCCTTCGACGAGGCCGTCGCCCGCGTGCGCGCGATCCAGCGCGCCGCCGAGGCCGAGGGCGTCGCCTTCCAGCTCAACGCGCGCACCGACGCGTTCATCAAGGCCGACCCCGAGCGGAAGCTACCCGAGGCGATCGAGCGCGGCCGCGCCTTCCTCGCCGAGGGTGCCGCGCTCGTCTTCGTGCCGGGTGCGGTCACGCCCGAGCAGGTCGAGCCGCTCGTGGAGGCATTCGAGGGCAGGCTCTCGATCATCGGCCTGCCGGGCGCGCTGCCCGCATCCGAGTACGAGCGGATGGGCGTGGCCCGCATCTCCTACGGCCCCCTGACCCAGCGCGTCGCCCTGCGTGCGCTGCGCGATCTCGGCACCTCGCTCTACGTCGACGGCGTCATCCCGGAGGACACGCCCGCGCTCAACTGACCGCGGCGGTGGTACCGTCGCGCCATGACCGACCCCATCCTGCTCACCGTCGATCAGGGCCTCGCCCGCATCACCCTCAACCGCCCCGAGCGGCTCAACGCCTTCGACGGCGAGACGGGCCACGCGTGGGCACGCATCGCCGAAGAGGTCGTCGCGCGCGACGACGTGCAGGCGGTGCTGCTCGAGGGCGCGGGCCCCGCGTTCTGCGCGGGCGGCGACGTGCGGGCCATGGTCGAGCTCGGCTCGGGCCCCGCCCTCACCGAGCTCGCGGGCGTCATCAACCGCGGCATCCGGGCCCTCACCGAGTCGGAGCTGCCCGTCGCGGTGGCCGCCCACGGGGCGGTCGTCGGCGGCGGCCTCGGCATCATGCTCGTTGGCGACTACGCGGTCGTCGGCGAGGGGTCCAAGGTGGGCAGCCGCTACGCGAACGTCGGCCTCACGCCCGACTTCTCGGTGTCGGCGCAGCTCGCGCGCGCGGTCGGCGAGCGTCGCGCGCTGCAGCTCGTGCTGAGCGACCGGCTGCTCTCGGGGGCCGAGGCGGTCGAGTGGGGCCTCGCGGCGGAGGTCGTGCCGGATGCGGAGGTCGGTGCCCGCGCGGAGGCCGTGGCGCGCTCGTGGATCGCGGGAGCCGCATCCGCGTACGGGCGTGCGAAACGCCTCGTGCGCGACGCCGCGACCCGCTCCTTCGCGGAGCAGCTCGCCGAGGAGGCGCGCTCGATCGGCGCCGCCTACGAGACCCCGGATGGGCGGCGGCTCACGGCCGCCTTCGCCGCCAAGTAACCCCTCGCGGACCCGTCACCACTTGTTGGCGACGTCCTCCGCCCAACCGAAGAGGTCGCGCACCTCGATGCGCTCGCCGTTCACGCGGATCCAGCCGTTGAAGTGGCCGAACACCTGGTCGCCGCGCGTGCCGATGATGCCGAGGTTCGTGCGCGACACCTTGTCGTACTCCGGGGTCACCGTGAGGTCGACGTCGGCGCCGCGGATGGTCCAGGGCTCCATGGGGTGCTCGAGGGTGTAGCCCCAGGCGACGTCCTCCGAGATCTTCGTGACGTGGCCGTCGACGATGAGCGCGTTCTCGGTCATGCCGGTGCCGTCGGTCCAGCGGGCGCCGAACTGCAGGCCGACCTGGTGTCCGTCGGTGTGGCCGACCGCGGCGGCCCAGTTCCAGCGCACATCGTGGTGCCAGCGGCCGCGTCCGTGATCGAGCACGGCCCACGCATCCGTCAGCTCCGTCGTCTCGCCGCCGACCGTGATGGTGCCGGTCGCGCGGCGGCCGACGTCCTTCACCGTGTACTGGAAGCGGCGCGCCGACCAGGGCACGACGACCGCCATCGACTGGTGGTCGGCATCCGCGTGGGCGAGCACGTCGACCGAGACGCCCTCGGCGCGCGCCCGCAGCCGCGTGCCGCCCTCGTCCTCGCGGATGTCGATCTCGAGCTTGCCCGCCTTGGCGCGGGCGGGCCCGTCCCCGAGCGAGCCGGGGAGGCTCGCGGTCCAGTTGCCGCCGATCGTGCCGCGGTCGATCGTCTCGCCCGTGCGACGGTCGCGCACCCAGAAGCCGTGCAGCGCCGCGTAGTCGAGCGACGACACCGTCACCGAGATGATGTGCGTCGGCGAGACGACCGCCCAGTACTCCCAGCGCTTGTTGCGCCCCTTGTCGCGCAGCCCGCGCCCGATGCCCGAGGTGTCGTGCAGCGGCCGGCGGCTCCAGCCGACGGCGTCGGGGTTGAGGCTGCCGTCGGGGAGGCAGAGGGCGACGGGGGCGATGATCTCGCGTTCGGTCATTCGGGTGCTCCAGTGGTGACGGCCGCGAAACGGCGGCGGATGTCGTGGTTGATGGCGCGCACGGTGTCCGCGTCGAGCTTCACCTCGGTGCGGTCGGCCGTGAGGATGCCGTTCGACTCGTCCTCGACGTCGGACAGCTGGGTGTAGACGGTGGCCGAGAGTCCCCGCTCGAGCGCCGGGATGACCTGGCGGCGGTGCAGGCGCTCGTACTGCGCGGTGAGCTCGGCCGCGTCCTTCGCCCGACGGTAGCCGAACTCCCGCTCGGGGTAGTCGTGGCCGGGCAGCCGCAGGTTGTAGCCCCCGTACTCCGACACCACGAGCGCGCGCCCGTCGCGCCCCCACCAGCGGGCGGGGCGGATGGGCTGGAAGTACACGTGCAGACTGCGCAAGTCGCCCGCGCCCTGGTCGTGCCATCCGCTCGCGTGGTCGACGATGCGATCCGGGTCGAGCGCGCGCACGCGCTCCGCAACGTCGGCGGCGTCGAACTGCCCCCAGCCCTCGTTGAACGGCACCCACGTGACGACCGCGGGGCTGTTGCGCAGCAGCTCGACGGTCGCGTCGAGCTCGCGCAGGAACTCGGCGCGCCCCTCCGCGTCCTGTCGCCCGAAGGCGGCGTGGCGCCGGTCGGAGATGCGGATGCGCGGGTGAAGCACCGGCAGCGTGATGGTCGCGGGCTTGTAGCTGCGCCCGCCGTTCACCATGTCCTGCCACACGAGCATGCCGAGCCGGTCGCAGTGGAAGTACCAGCGCAGCGGCTCGATCTTGATGTGCTTGCGCAGCATCGTGAAGCCGAGGTCCTTCATGGCCTCGATGTCGCGCACGAGGGCCGCGTCGTCGGGTGCCGTGTAGAGCCCGCCTGGCCAGTAGCCCTGGTCGAGCACGCCGATGTGCGGGTACGGCTCGCCGTTGAGGTGCAGGCGCGGCACGCCTCGCGCATCCGGCGCCACCTCGACCGAGCGCAGGCCGACGTAGCTCGCGACGCGGTCGTCGCCGAGCACGATCTCGAGGTCGTAGAGGAACGGATGCTCGGGCGCCCAGGTGCGCGGCTCGGGGATGCGGATCAGCAGGTCGTCGCCCGAGACGCCGTCGGCTCGGACGACGACCTGGCCCTCGGCGAGCACGGTCGCCGTGACGGGGTGGGCTCGGTCGTCGGATGCGGCCACGCGCAGCTCGAGCGTCGCCTCGGCGAGCCCGTCGCAGACGCCGGGGGTGCGCATCCGGAGCCCCGCGACGTGCACGGTCGGCACGGTCTCGAGCCACACGGTCTGCCAGATGCCCGATTGCGCGGTGTACCAGATGCCCCCGCGGCGCAGCCTCTGCTTGCCGCGCGAGTGGTACGAGGTGTCGCTCACGTCGCGCACCTCGACGACGAGCTCGTGGGGCGCGTCGGGGCCGTCGGGGTTCGCGGTGAGGGCGTCGGTGACATCGGCGGAGAACGGCAGGTAACCCCCGACGTGGGTCACCACCTCGACGCCGTTCACCCGCACGCGGCAGCTCTGGTCGACGGCGCCGAAGTGCAGGATGACGCGCTCGCCCGCGCGGGCGCTCGCGGTGAAGGTGCGGCGGTACCAGAGGGTCTCGTCGGGCTGCAGCTGGCGACCGACGCCCGAGAGCTCCGTCTCGGGCGAGAAGGGCACGACGATGGGTCCGTCCCACGTGTCGGGCTGCGGGGCGCCCGCCGCCGTGAATGCGTGGTCCCACGTGCCGTTGAGGATCGTGAAGCCCTCGCGCCGCAGCTGCGGGCGCGGGTACTCGGGCAGCGGGACGGCGTCCGCTGCGGTCCGGGCCGTCATCGGGTGCGGCGCTCCACGCGGGAGCGCACGAACGCGACGACCGGCACGAGCACGAGCACGGCGGCCGCGCCGAGGAAGATCTCGGGGCCCGGAACGGGCTTGACGACGCCGAGGTCGGTGTAGGTCTGGCCGGCGCCCGAGATCACCCATGCGCCGATGAAGGGGCCGACGATCATCGGCACCATGATGGCCATGACCATGCGCAGGCCCTGCACGAGCCCTGCCTCGTCGGCGGGCGACTGGTCGCGCACGGTCGCCGAGATCGAGGCGATCCCGAGCATCATGCCGCCGAGTGCGACGGACGCCGCGACGATGACCGACACCAAGTCGCGGGCGAAGAACATGCCCACGAGGCCGGCGGCGAAGAGCGCCGTGGCGGGCAGCAGCATCCGGCGCTTCCCGACGCGGTCCATGAGGCGGCCGCCGAGGACGCTGATGACGGAGGCCGTGAGCAGCGAGACGCCGAGCACGATCGCGTACGACTCGATCTGCAGCCAGCGCTGCAGGTAGATGATCACGTACGGCAGGAACACCTGGCTCGCGGTGCCGACGACGAGCCACAGCGTGAGCGAGAGGTAGAGACCGGGGTTCGCGCGGATGGTCGACGGGCGGAAGCCGCGCACGATGCGCGCGAGGGTGGAGCCGCCGGTGGTGGTGGGACCGGCGGATGCGGCGGGGCGCGGCACGTCGCGCACGAGGAACCAGGCCACGACGCCCGTGACGCTCGTGACGGCGCCGACGATCGCGAAGAACAGGCGCCATTCCCCCGCGCGGGTGAGGCCGTCGAGCGCGCCGAATACGACGAGCATCGCCAGGAGCGGCATGATCGCGACGACCCCGTCGACGCGGCCGCGCGTGCCCGGCGTCGTGGCATCCGTGACCCAGGCGCTGAAGGCCGCGTCGTTCGCCGTCGATCCGAAGACGCTCATGACGCAGTCGAGCGCGATGACGGTGACGACCGCGGCGAGCACGAGCGGCGCGGCGACGACGCCCTCCGCCGGCGCCAGCAGGCCGAACGCGGCGGTGCAGACGCCCCACGCGAGGTAGCCGAAGGCGATGAACGCGCGGCGGCGGCCGAGGCGGTCGGACCATGCGCCGACGACGATCGTCGTGACCGTCGCGGCGATCGCGCTGAGCGCGACCATCGTGGCGATCGCGTTCGGGTCGGGCGTGATGACGTCGTAGACGAACACGTTGAGGTACATGTTCTCGACGGTCCACGCGAGCTGGCCGACGAGGCCCACGACGATGACCGTCCACCAGACGCGGGCGCCGGGGCGCTCGCGTCTGGTGGCGGCTCCGGCATCACCGCCGCGCTTGTCGGGTACTCGGGCGGCGTTCGCGGATGTGGGGGCCTGGGAAGACATCGTCGTCGGAAATCCTGATCGTGGCGTAGCGTGTCTCCAGCGGATTTCCACGTGGAAAACATCCGCTACTCTAGCCGCTCGACGCGTCGGGCGGCACCCCCCGAGCGAGAGGCACGCGCGTGGTCACCCAGCAGGACGTCGCCGACCGCGCGGGCGTGGGGCGACGCACGGTCTCGCACGTCGTGACCGGCTTCCCCCACGTGAGCCCCGAGGCGCGCGAGCGCGTGCTGCGCGCGATCGACGAGCTCGGCTACGTGCCCAACCGCGCGGCGCAGCAGCTGCGCACGGGTCGTTCCGGCGTCATCGCGCTCTCGGTGCCGCAGATCGGCGTGGGCTACTTCGGCGAGCTCGGCGCGCTCCTCATCGAGGAGGCGGCGTCGCGGGGGCTCGGGCTCCTCATCGGTCAGACGCTCGGCTCGCGCGATCGCGAGTCGGTCGAGATCGAGCGCATCCTCGCCCTGCAGCCGGAGGGGATGATCCTGAGCCCCCTCGGCCTCACGGCCGCCGATGTCGAGCAGATCGCCGCGCGCACCCCGGTGACCCTCATCGGCGAGCACTTCATCGGCCACGACATCCCGGGCGTCGGCGAGTCGATCGTGATCGACAACGTGCGCGGCTCGCTCGAGCTCGTCCGCCACCTCGCGCAGTCCGGCCGTCGACGCGTGGCCTACGTCGGCATGCCCGCGGAGGTCGCACCCCGCTTCGACGCGCTGCGGCGCGAGGGCACGTACGCCGGCCGTGCAGCTGAAGGGCTCGAGCCCGTCGCTGACCTGCTCACGGCCGACTACACGTGGGAGGAGGGGTACCGCGTCGGCCGGGAGGCCGCCCACCGCGTCGCCGCGGGCGAGCTCGACGCCGTCTCCTGCGTCACCGACGAGGTCGCGATCGGCGTGATGCGCGCCCTCCACGACGCGGGGCTGCGCATTCCGACGGACGTCGCGGTCGCGGGCTCCGACGGCATCCCCGAGGGTCTGCGCGCCAACCCCCGTCTCACGACCGTCGCGCCCGACAAGGTCGAGCTCGCACGTCGTGCCGTCGCCGCGGTGATCGGCGAGCCGGTGCCCGAGGGATTCGTGCCCCACCGCGTCGTGCTTCGCGAGAGCACGTAGGGGCGTCTGACCCGGGCGGCTCGTCGCACGGCCGCCGAGATCCGCCTCGCACCGCCCCGTGCTCGGGCGCGCTGTGGGCCGTTCCGTCACGCTCCTTGTGTCGGACCGCTCCCCTAAGATCACCAGCGATCAAGGAGCCCGAACAAGTATGAGTGCAGCTGCTGACTGGCATCCCGACCCCACCGGCCGATTCGAGAAGCGGTACTGGAACGGTTCGGTGTGGACAGAGCACGTCTTCTCCGCCGGAACTCAATCCGTCGACCCCATGCCGGCCACACCCGCCGGGGTCGCGCAAGGAGGGGTCGCGCAAGGTGGGGTCGCGCAGCCCGCAACGTCGCCGTCGGAACCGAAGATCCCGATCTTCGGCGCGCGAAAGGTCGCAGCCAGTGCGCTGCAGGAGAACGCGCGACTCCAGGCTCTGATCGACACGCATGGACTCAAGCCGATCGCCGAACTCGACGCAGCACGCGAGGAAGCGCAGGCCCAGGTGCGTGCGGCTCAGACCGAGCTCGCCGCCGTACAGGCGTCTGTGACGCAAGCGCGACAGGAGCTTTTCACGATCCAGACGCAGGTGATCGACCTGCGCTCTACGGTCAACCTGCAGGAATTCGCGCTCTACGACTACGAGAACCCTGCGGAGTCGTCGGTGGCTCTGGCCACCGAACTCGCAGCACTCCGGGCGCAGATCAAGGAGGCTGTGCGAGAAGGTCACGCCACGGTGGCGACCACCAACTTCACGTTCAACAACAGCAGGCGCGAAGGCGCGAAGTTCGTCCGTGACATGTCCAAGCTGATGCTGCGCTCCTACAACGCGGAAGCCGAGAACTGCATCAAGTCGGTGAGAGCCGGCAACCTCGCGACGGCGCAGAAGCGGCTCGGTACGGCGGTGGAGCAGGTGGCCCGCCTGGGCAAGATGATCGACCTGCAGATCTCGAGTTACTACCACGGGCTCCGGCTCCGTGAGCTCGAGCTCGCCAGCCGTCACCTGCAAGCGCTCCAGGTCGAGAAGGAGCGCGAGCGAGAGCGCCGTGAGGAGCTGCGGCAGCAACGTCTCGCCGAGCAGGAACTCGCACGCGAGAAGGAGCGACTCGACAAGGAGAAGAAGCACTACGAGAACGTGCTCGCCGCTCTGATCGAGAAGGGCGACACGGACGGTGCGGAGCGGCTTCGCGCCCAACTCGCCGACGTCGAGAAGGCCATCGCGGATGTCGATTACCGCGCGGCCAACATCCGCGCCGGGTACGTGTACGTGATCAGCAACATCGGCGCCTTCGGTCCGGACGTCGTGAAGATCGGTATGACGCGACGCCTGGATCCCATGGACCGTGTGAACGAGCTCGGGGACGCCTCCGTTCCCTTCCGGTTCGACGTGCACGCCCTCTTCTTCGCCGACGACGCGGTCGGAATCGAGACGATGCTCCACCAGCACTTCGCGGACCGGCGCCTCAACAAGGTGAACCTGCGAAAGGAGTACTTCCGTGCGACACCCTCCGAGGTGCTGGAGGTGCTCCGGGAGCACAACGTCGAGGTCCTCGAGTTCACGGTCGAACCTGCCGCCCTCGAGTACCGGGGGAGCATCGTTTCTTGACCGGTCTGGAATCGAGGCCGACGTCCTAGTCCGCAGCTAGGCGCTGTTGCTCCTCGGGTCGATGCTCGTCGTCGCCGCGAACGAGTTCGCGAAGTTCCGGCACCACCTCCGTCTCGAACCACGGGTTCCGCGCGTGCCAGCGGAAGTTGAGGGGTGAGGGGTGGACGAGCGGCATGAGCTCGGGCAGGTGGTCGTGATAGGCGCGCACGGTCTCCGTAAGGCTGTCTCGGCGCCGAGGCCCCAGGTAGTGCGCTTGCGCGTAGGCGCCGATCAGGAGGGTCAGGCGGATGCGCGGCATGAGCGCGAGCAGCGGCGGATGCCACCGGGCGGCGAACCCGCGCCGCGGCGGAAGGTCGCCGCCCGCCCCGCGTCCGGGGTAGAAGAAGTCCATCGGCACGATCGCGACTCTCGCCGGGTCGCGGAACGTCGCCTCGTCGAACCCGAGCCAGTCCCGCAGCCGCGCCCCGCTCGCGTCGTCGAAGGGGACCTCGCTCGCCTGGGCCCGGCGCCCCGGCGCCTGCCCCACCACGAGGATGCGGGCATCCGGATGCGCCCTGAACACGGGCACGTACCCGAGCTCCTGGAACGCCGCGTTCTCGGGGTCGGCGAGCACGGCGTCCCGCAGCGCCTCGATCGCCCGCTCGCCGTCCGTTTCCACCCCCTCATCCTCGCGGCCGCGACCGGGCGGCGCAGGCGCGGGCGGGGCGGGGAGGTGCCGGGGTCAGGCGGTGAACCCGCCCTCGACGGGCAGCACCACGCCCGTCACGTGGCTCGCGCGGTCGCTCAGCACGACCCGATCGAGATGGAGGGCGGCACGACCTTCCAGTTCGTGACCGACGGCGTCGAGGCCGCGCTCGAACGGGCGCGGGCGTCGGCGGGTGACCGCGACATCTCCGTCGCGGGCGGCCCGAGCACCGTCAACCAGTTCCTCACCGCGGGCCTGCTCGACGTGCTGCGGCTGCACGTCACGCCGTGCGTGATCGGGGCGGGCGAGCGGGTCTTGGAGGGCGTGCCGCCGCAGCGCCTCGAGCTCGTGCGGTCGGCGCGCGGCGACTGGATCGACGAGGAGCACGACCCCGAAGGCTTCGCGCTCACCTTCGAGTGGCAGCAGGCGGAGGGTTCCCGCGCCGAGCACCGGACGGAGCTCGCCGAGCTCGACGCGGCGGAGGCGCGTGTCGTGTCCGGGTCCTACGGCGTGTGCGCCGTGTGCGGGCGGCCGATCCCGTGGGGGCAGCTCGAGCGGCGGCCGGCCCGCACCGTGTGCGTCGCGTGCACCGACCGCTGAGCGGGTGACGCCGTCGGCCACGCGGCGTATCGCCGCAGCCACGCGCCGCATGCTCGACCGGCTGATCACGACCGCGCCGCCCAAGAACCGCGAGGCCGAGGCGCTCAAGGGGTGGGCACGGCACGAGAAGCGGATGGAGCGCGAGGTGCGCATCCGCACGGGGGCGGCGGGGTAGCTGGGTTCGCCCCACAATTGGGCCTCGCAGTTGCGCCCGGAGGTGAAGATGATGCTTTGTCACGGCTGGGCGCCCTGGGGTTCGTCCAACCGTGCGAGAAAAGGAGGCCATCTGTTGGAGATCGCGAAGTTCTCGATATCAGCTAACCCTGGAGATGGCTTCATCCAGCTGGACTTCAAGCATTCGGGTCAGGTCGCACGGAATGTTTCGCTGCGGCTGGGCATACTCGACGAGAGCATCGCCCGCGCCGGTGACGGCTTCGACTTCGATGATCGGGATCGCGACCTCAGCGTCGTCCTCTATGTATCCAGCAAAGTCGATCACTCGTCGGTCAAAGCCGACTACGTCGCGCCGATTGCGCCCAATCAGCACGTCGTAGTGTTCGTCGTCTGGACCAGCGACTCCACGGAGGACGTGCTGGCCGAGGGTGCGGAGATCGCGGTGAGCGCCGACGGCGGGTTCATGCACCGGGTGGTGTCCGGCTCCCGGGCGCTGGAGATGCTCCTCTCCACACAGACAGCGCGCATTGAGCACTTGCCTCGGGTGCCCGCGTTGGCGTCGGCTGATGCGGTGCCTCCGTTCGGGCGTTTGACGGTGGCGGGGTACCGAGGGTTCGCTGGAGAGGCCACCCTCAACTTCGCCGTGCCGAACGGAGAAGCTGGCTCGGGCCTCACGCTCGTCGTGGGGTCGAATAACAGCGGCAAGTCGAGCTTCATCGAGGCGATTCAGATCATCGCCCGCGCCCGCGCCCAAACGGAGATCGATTTTCCGGAGCCACGCCGAAACGCGCAGCGTGACTCCGTTTCGATCGAACTCGTCCGATCGGACGGTCAGAAGCTTGAGGTGCGTTCCCTTCGCCCAGGCGGCAGCCAGGCCTCTGCCGCGTGGGTTCCAAGTGAGGGGGCGCGGAAGTTCGATATTCATGTAACCCCGGCGCGGCGCAGCTTCAGTCAGTACTTCGGCGGCTTCGGCTCGAGCGATCGCGATTGGGGGCTCATGGATCAGGAGTACTCACGCACGCAGGTCCGCGATGCGTTCGTGGGTCGCCTGCGCGCAGTCGACCGCGACAATGCTCGACGCGAGGTATTCGATTCGCTTCTGACGGAGATCGTCGGCCAGCCGCTGGATTGGACTTTTGATGAGGTGACGCCCCAGCAGCAGTACGTAAAGGTTCGTGATCAGGCTGGTGCCACTCATACCAGCGAAGGCCTCGGCGATGGGCTTGTCAGCCTCTTGTTCATCGTGGACGCGCTCTATGACTCGGAGCCGGGAGCCCTCATCGCGATCGACGAGCCCGAGCTTTCGTTGCACCCGTTGCTGGTACGCCGACTTCGGAAGGTCCTGTCGCGCTTTTCAGCTGATCGGCAAATCGTAATCGCGACTCACTCGCCTCTGATGATCGATTGGGAGGACATTGCGGGCGGCGCTAGCGTCGCGCGGGTGTACAAGGACGCTGGTCGCTCGGTGCTGGCGCAGGCGGCGTCGGACACCCTGAGGAGGATTGCCTCGCTAGCCGACCATCGCAATCTCACTAACCCGCACACGGTGGGCGTCGTGGCCCGCGAAGTGTTCTTCCGCGAGGATGGCATCCTTCTGGTGGAAGGACAGGATGACGCGATCTACCTTCCCCGCGTGCTTGCGGATCTGGGGCTTCCGGAGACGGAGAACATCTTCGGATGGGGTTCCGGCGGAGCGACAAACACTCCCACGCTTGCGAAGCTGTTCCTCGAACTCGGCTATCGCCGGGTGGGAGTTCTCCTCGATGATGACGGCCGCCCGGAGACGCAGAAGGCTGCCGACGAACTCGCAGGAATGGGCCCTGAAGTCAAGGTGCGTCGCATCCCTGCGCCCGACATCCGTTTCAAGAAGGCGGTGAAGCCGCGGGACGAGGTTATTGGACTGCTCGAGAGAGACGGAACACGAGTGAGGGAGGAACTGCGCGAGGACGCGACCGCCGCCCTTCAGGAGTTGCTTGCTCACGTGGACGGTGCCTGATTGTTCCCATAGCGAAAGCCCCCGGGCTGAGCCGGGGGCTTTCGACTGGCGGTACCGGTGGGATTTGAACCCACGGAAGGCGTGAACCTTCACATGTTTTCGAGACATGCTCCTTCGGCCGCTCGGACACGGTACCGCCGACGAGTCTAACGGACTTCGGGGGTGGTCGAGACCGCGGTCGGAGTCGCACTCCCGACCGGCCCCGGCGAGGCCCGTCAGCGGCTCCGCGACGCGGTCACCGTGAACTTCGGCGTGCGGCTCAGCTGCCGGGTCGGGCCGACGACGCGCTCGAGCACGGGTCGGTACGCGAGGTGCGAGTTCCACACGACGCGCAGCTCGCCGCCCGGGCGCAGCACGCGCGCGGCGTCCGCGAAGAGGCGGTGCGCGATCTCGGTCGTGACGGCCGCGCCCGCGTGGAACGGCGGGTTGAGCACCACGAGGTCGGCGGATGCGTCGGGCTCGCCCGACAGGCCGTCGTCCTGACGCGCATTGATGCGCACGCCGTTCGCCGCGGCCGTCAGGCGGGCGGACTCGACCGCGATCTCCGAGACGTCGGTCGCGAGGATGCGGGAGTCCGGATTCCGGCGGGCGAGCTCGACCGCAACGATGCCCGTGCCGCACGCGAGGTCGATCGCGCGCTCGAACGGCGGCAGCGCGTCGAAGGTGTCGAGCAGCGCACGCGTGCCGATGTCGAGGCTCGCGCCCGCGAACACCCCGGGCACGGCGACGACCTCGATCGCCGGATGCTCGGCGGGGGAAGCGCCCTCGCGGCGGGAGCCGTTTCCCCCGCCGCCGGGGCGTAGCTCCAGCCGCGCCACGGACGGCGTCGGCGGGGTGACGTCTGCGCGGGGCTCTCGGGCCACGAGGATGCGCGACTTCGCCCGCGCGTGCGTCACGTCGACGCGGCCGAACGCGCGCGCGAGCACCTCGTTCTGCGTCGGCGTCATGTGCTTGAGGCGTCCCGTGGCGAGCACCACGACATCCGGGCCCGCGACGTGGGCGATCGAGCGCGCGATCGCGTCGAGGCGGTCGAGCGAGCGGGGCAGCCGCACGAGCACGAGCGACGTCGCGGGCGTCACGAGCGAGGCGAGCGGATGCTGCGCGGGCTCCGCGAGCCCCGCGCGTTCGGCGTTCCCTGCGAGGGCGTGGCGGGCGACAAGCGAGTCCTGGTGCACGCGCACGTCGCGGGCGCCGAGCGCCAGGGCCCCGAGCGCGAGCGCGCCATGGGTGTCGTCGACGACCGCGACCTCGCCGGCCACGGCATCCGGGAACTCGGATGCGGCGTAGTCGAGCAGGTAGCGGTCGGCGGCGTCCCACGCGCGCTGGTCGACGGTGCCGACGTCGGGGTCGCGGCGCAGCGCGTCGAGCATCGCGTCGAGGTCGGTCACCCCTCGACGGTAGCCGGGTCGGCGTCAGACCGCCGCGCGCAGCCCCTCCGCGAGGGGCGTCGTCGGGCGGCCGATGAGGCCCGACAGCTCGTGCGTCACCTCGCCGAGCAGCCCGTCGCGGATGTTGCCGTCCATCGTGACGACGAAGCCGATCCTGCCCTCGTCGAGGCCCGCCGCGGTGAGCGCCTCGCGCTGCTCCTCGGGCGTCCACGCGACGTACGCGATCTCGCGGCCGAGCACCTCGCCGATCGCCGCGGCGAGCTCGGAGAAGTCCCAGGCCACGTCGCCGCCGAGCTCGTAGACCTTGCCGAGGTGACCGTCCGTCGTGAGCACGACCGCCGCGGCATCCGCGAAGTCGGCCCGCGACGCGCTCGCGACGCGGCCCTCGCCCGTGCTTGAGGCGACGACGCCCGTCGCCTCCGCCTGGCGCAGGGTCTGCACGTAGTTCTCGGTGTACCAGTTGTTGCGCAGCACCGTGAACGGGACGCCGGAGGCTGCGAGTGCCGCCTCGGTCGCCTTGTGCTCGGGGTTCACGATGAGCGCCGAGGTGTCGGCCTGCGGCGCGCTCGTGTAGGCGAGCTGCTGCACGCCCGCGGCGGCGGCCGCCTCGATGACGTTCGTGTGCTGCGGCACGCGCTTGCCGATCTCGCTGCCCGACACCAGCAGCATCCGCTCGACGCCGGCCACGGCCTCCGCGATCGTGGCGGGGTCGTCGTAGTCGAGGCGCACGGCCTGCACGCCCTTCGCGGCGAGGTCGGCGATCTTCGCGGTGTCGCGGGCGCCGGCGCGGATGTCGGAGGCGGGCACGCCGCGCGCGAGCAGCGCCTCGACGGTGAGGCGGCCGAGGTTCCCGGAGGCGGCGGTGACGAGGAGGGTCATGCGAGGTGTCCTTTCGTAGACGTCTTCGCGGGGTGCAACTACGCGCCACCCAGAGTACTTCCCGAGAGAGAGTACCTACTTTCCGGTAAGGTACTGGCATGACGGTAAGCCTTCGCGAGCTGCGGGCCCTGCCCGGGTTCAGCGACAAGCTCCTCACCGACGGCTGCCCCACGCGCGTCGTGCTCGACCACGTCACGAGCAAGTGGGGCGTGCTCGTGCTCCTCGCGCTGAGCGACGGCACCCACCGCTGGGGCGAGCTGCGCCGCGCCGTCGACGGCATCAGCGAGAAGATGCTCGCCCAGACCCTGCGCATCCTCGAGGCCGACGGGCTCGTGCTGCGCGACGCGCGACCCACGATCCCGCCGCACGTCGAGTACTCGCTCACGGCATCCGGCCGCGAGCTCGTCGGACGGATGCTGCCGCTGGTCGAGTGGGTCGCGCGCAACGCGACGCGGATGCTCGCGCGGGAGACCGAGGCCGCCGCGGCGTCCTGAGGCTGCGCGACGTCGCACCCGCCTGCCAGCATGGGCGCATGAGCGACATCGGCGTCATCTTCACCCCCACGCGGCCGCCCGAGCAGCTGCGCGAGTTCGTGATCGAGGCAGAACGCCTGGGACTGGATGAGGTGCTGCTTTTCGAGGACTGCTTCCGCGAGTCGGGCCTCGCCGCCGCGGTGGCCGCCCTCGCCGCGACCGAGTGCCTCCGGGTGGGCATCGGCGTGTTGCCGATGCCGTTCCGCAACGTCGCGCTCCTCGCGATGGAGGTCGCCACGATCGACCGTCTCTTCCCCGGGCGGCTGCGCCTCGGCGTCGGCCACGGCGTGCAGGACTGGATGGCGCAGGTCGGCGCCCGCCCCGCGTCGCCTCTCACGCTCATGCGCGAGTACGTGCCGGCGCTGCGCCGCCTGCTCGCGGGCGAGCGCGTGGACGCCTCCGGGCGCTACGTGACGCTCGACGGCGTGCAGCTCGACTGGCCGCCCGCCGCACCCGTCGCGGTGTGGGCCGCGGGCGAGGGGCCGAAGACGCTCGGGGTCACCGGCGAGGTCGCCGACGGCACGATCTTCACCTCCGGCACCTCGCCCGAGATGCTCGCCGCGGGTCGCGGACTCGCCGCCGCGGGCCGCCGCGCCGCGGGGCGCGAGGGCGAGCAGCCGGCCGCCGTCTTCGTCATGACCGCCTTCGGCGAGGGGGCGGATGCGCGCCTCCGGGCCGAGCTCGAGCAGTGGGGTTACACGGGCGAGCGCGGCGCGGGCGCCGCGGGCACGGTCGACGAGGTCGCCGCCCGCGTGCGCGAGTGGGTCGACGCGGGCGCCGAGACGGTGCTGCTGCAGCCGCTCGACGACGAGACCGACCTCACCGCGTTCCTCGCGGGCTGCGCCGAGGTCGCCGCGCGACTGCGTTGACGCGCAGCTCGCCCGCGCGCTCCTAGGTGAGCCCCTCGGCGGTCTGCTCGAGCTCGGATGCCGGCGCCGGTCGCTGGGTCGCGATCGCCGTGCCCGCGGCGGCGCACACGAGCACGATCGCGAGCAGCTGCACCCAGCCGAGGCGCTCGTGCAGCACGATCCAGCCGAACACGGCCGCGACGACGGGCCCGAACGACGTGATGATCGCGTAGAGCCGCGCCGTGATGCGGCGCAGGATGAAGGTGTCGAGCGCGTAGGGCAGCGCCGACGACAGGATGCCGATGCCGACGAGCAGGCCGACGACCGGCCACGAGAACTCGGCGCCGGGCAGCGTGAACGCGGCGACCGGCAGGATGAGCGCGAGGCTCACGATCCCCGCGACGGTGAGCCCCTCGAGCCCCGGGAGGCCGAGCGCGACGCGCCGCGTGAGCAGGATGTAGGCCGCCCACGCCGCCGCCGCGAGCAGCGCGAGCACGACGCCCCACGCATCCACCTCGCCCTCGAGGCCCGTGAGCAGTACGACGCCCGCGCCCGCGACGAACACGCAGATGACATCGAGCAGGCGGCGCGAGGTGGCGAGGGCGAGCAGCAGCGGACCGAGGAACTCGATCGTCGCGGCGATGCCGAGACCGAGCAGGTGCACCGACTCGTAGAACGTGAGGTTCATGACCGCGAGCGCCACCCCGAGCGCGACCGCGGGCCACAGCCGCCGCCACGTCAGCAGCGAGCGGCGGGGTCGGTAGAACGGCAGCAGCACGGCGATCATCACGAGCTGCCGCGCGGCGACGACGATCGGCGACCCGACGAACGGGATGGCGACGCCCGCGAGCGCCGAGCCGAGATTGATCGACACCTCGGTGCCCACCTGCGTGGCCGCGCCGACGACGGTGCGGCGGCGTCCCGCATCCGTTCCCGCGCTCACCGCCCCATTCTGCCCGCCCCGCGACCCCGCTTCCGCCACGGCGTCAAGGGGCTCGGACCCGCGCTCCGGCACCGGCAGGATGGGGGTATGACCGACGTCGGAGAGCTCATCGCCCGCACCGCACTCGCCCGCGACCTGCGCATCGCGGTCGCCGAGTCGCTCACCGGCGGCGCCCTCAGCCAGGCGCTCGCCGCGGCCCCTGATGCGGGCACCTGGTTCGCGGGCGGCGTCGTCGCCTACACGGTCGAGACGAAGAACCGCGTGCTCGGCGTGCCCATGGGTCCCGTGGTCAACGCGCCCACCGCTCGCCAGATGGCGCAGGGCGTGCTCGAGCTGCTCGACGCGGATGTCGCCCTCGCCGTGACGGGCGTCGGCGGCCCCGACGAGGAGGAGGGCCACCCGCCCGGCACCGTCTACCTCGCGGTCGTCACCCGCGACTCGACCCGCATCACCGAGTTCGCGTTCGACGGCGACCCCGAGTCGGTCGTGACGCAGACCGTCGACGCCTCGCTCCACGCCCTCCAGGTCGACCTCGGCCTCTGACCCCGAACCGCCGCGACGCCCCACCCGAGTCCCGCCCGAGCCTGTTCGGCGCAGAGGCCGCCCCCTATGCTCGACGCATGGCAGAGCAGCCGTCGATCGACCCCCGCTACGATCCGGCCTTCCAGCGCGGCTACAGCGGCCCGGTCGCGACGGGCAGTCGAGCGGATGCGGCGAACCGCGTCTCGAGCGCCCCCCGCGTCTCGAGCGCCCTCCGCCGCCACGAACCCGAGCCCCGGGGCGTCGCGGCAGCGGCCTCCCCCGACCCGGGGGAGCGCATCGGCCTCCCGCCCGCCGTTCCCGAGGCGCGCGACGCCGACACCGCCGCCGCATCCGAGCCCGCGGTCGTGCACGTCGCGGCCCCGACGATGCGTCCGCCGTGGGGCAACCCCTTCGCGATCGCCGTGGCCCTGCTCGGCATCGGCGCGTTCGCGTCCGGCGTGTGGCTCCTGCAGGAGGCCCTGCGGCTCGTGCAGAGCGAGACGGGCTTCCAGACCCAACTCGACTACTGGATCATGCAGTGGGGCATGTGGGGCGGGAGCATCTTCACGGGGGTGGGTGTGCTCATCGTCGCGGCGGTGCTGCTGCTGTGCGCCGTCTACTGGTCGCGCCGTCCGCACGCCGACGAGGAGTAGCGCGGCACGCGAGCCGCGGGCGGATGCCGCTCAGCGCTGGCAGACGGGGCACCAGCTGACGACGCGCTCCTGCCCCTCCACGCGGCCCAGCTCGCCGCCCTCGAGACGCGTCCCGCAGCGCAGGCACGGCTGCCCCGACCGCCCGTAGACCCAGCTGCGGCGACCGGGACGCAGGTCGCCCGTCGTCGTGCGGGTCCAGCGGCCGCGGTTCGCCATGAGCATGCGGTGCGCGAGCGACACGAGCGCGGGCACGTCGTCGACCTCGCCCATCGGACGGGTGGGCAGCATCCCGCGCACGAAGCACAGCTCGTTCGCGTAGACGTTGCCGATGCCCGCGAGGTTGCGCTGGTCGAGGAGCGCCGTGAAGACGGGCACCTCGGGGTCGACCGTGAGCCGACGCACCGCCTCCGCCGCATCCCAGTCGGGGCCGAGCAGGTCGGGCCCGAGGTGGCCCACGACGCGCTCCTCCTCGGAGGTCGGCAGCACCTCGAGGATGCCGAGCTCGAACCCCACGCACTGGGTGGCGTCCGCGGTCAGCACCGCGCGCACCTGGTGGGTGGGGCGCGTCCAGCGCTCGCCGCCGCGGAACACGCGCCAGGCGCCCTCCATCTTGAGGTGGGAGTGCACCGTCCACTCGCCGATGCGGTGCAGCAGGTGCTTGCCGCGCGAGACGACCTCGCGCACGGTCTCGCCCGTCAGGTCGACGGTCGCGAACCGCGGCACCCGGAAGTCGGTGCCGGTGAGCACACGCCCCGCGAGCGCGTCGTGCTGCTGACGCGCGGTGCGGTAGACGGTGTCGCCCTCGGGCATGTTCGCAACGTACCCCACGCGACCACCCCTCCGCCCCCAGCGGATCCGCCCCGAGCGGATCCGGCCCCACGCGGCCCCGCATCCGCGCAGGCTGGCGACATGACCGACGAACCACGCCCCCTCCGCTTTACCGAGACGGTTCGGCGCGAGTTGTTCGAGCAGCGCGTGCTCGTGCTCGACGGCCCGCTCGACGACGACAACGGTGCGCTGCTCGCGACCCAGCTCGTGGCGCTCGCGGCCGCCGACCCGGTGTCCGACATCGCGTTGTGGATCCACTCGCCCGGCGGCTCCGTGCCGTCGATGCTCGCCATCCGCGACGTCATGCGCCTCGTGCCGTGCGACGTGTCGACCCTGGCGTTCGGGCTCGCGTGCAGCGCCGGGCAGTTCCTGTTGTCGTCCGGAGCGCGCGGCAAGCGCCGCGCACTCCCGCACGCGCGCATCCTCATGCACCAGGGGTCGGCCGGCATCGGCGGCACCGCGGTCGACGTCGAGCTGCAGGCCGCCGACCTGCGCCACACGCGCGACGTCGTGCTGGGCCTCATCGCCGAGGACACGGGCCAGCCGGTGGAGCGCATCTTCGAGGACTCCCTGCACGACCGCTGGTACTCGGCCGAGGAGGCGCTCGCCTACGGCTTCATCGACGAGATCGTCGACGACTTCGCGCGGATCACGCCCCCGCCCCGCGTGCGCGGCACCGGCTTCGCGGTGGGGAGCGCGGCATGACGAGCTACACGATCCCCAACGTCATCGCGCAGCACCCGCGCGGCGAGCGGATCATGGACGTCTACTCGCGCCTGCTCGCCGAGCGCGTCGTCTACCTCGGCACGCCGATCGACGCGGGCGTCGCCAACGTGCTCGTGGCGCAGCTGCTGCACCTCGAGGCCGACAACCCCGACCGCGACATCCAGCTCTACGTCAACTGCTCAGGTGGCGACCCGAGCGCGATGCTCGCCGTCTACGACACGATGCGCTACATCCGTCCGCAGGTCGCGACGACCGTCGTGGGGCAGGCCGTCGCCGTGGGCGCGGTGCTGCTCGCGGCGGGCGCCGAGGGCAAGCAGGCGGCGCTGCCCCACGCGCGCGTCGTGCTGCACCAGCCGGTGTCGCAGGGGCGCGGCGCCATCCCCGACCTGATCCTGCAGGCGGACGAGGTGGTGCGGGTGCGCTCCGACATCGAGGCGATCCTGTCGCGGCACACCGGGCAGAGCGTCGAGCGGCTGCGCGCCGACACCGACCACGACCGCGTGTTCACGGCGGAGGCGGCCCGGGAGTACGGGCTCGTCGACGCCGTGATGGGCGAGCGCGGTCAGGCGGCGAGCGTGAGCGAGACCCGCACCTCGGCCTGAGCCGGCGGCGCGGGGGCGCGCTCGAGGGCCCGCTCGGCGACGCCGAGGGTGAGGTCGACGAGACTCGTGTCGAGCGCCCCCGCGACCGCCGCGATCATCTCGCTCGAGGGCTCCTTGAGCCCGCGCTCCATCTCGGAGAGGTACTGGGGGGAGACGCCCGCGCGTCGAGCGGTCTCGGTGAGGGTCCGGCCGCGCTCCTGTCGGATGCCGCGCAGCTCGTCGCCGAGGAGGTGCCGCCACAGCGGCTCGGGGCACGTCGTCGCCATGCGCACGACTCTAGGCAGACGCCGCGGGCGGTGTCTGCCCCGTCCGCTCACAGCAGACGCGGGGGCGTGGGGTCGTCGGTGCGTGTGCACGGGGGCGGATGTCAGCGCAGGCGCAGGCCCTGCGGCGTCGCGGCGAAGCCGGCGCGGAAGAGGGCGTCGCCGAGCGGGGTGCCGACCGCGAAGGCGCCGTCGATGCGCTCGACGCGCAGGCGGCCGCCCGCGGCGCGCACGGTGGAGGCGAGGGATGCGGCGGCGGCCTCGCGGGCGTCGTCGGCATCCGGGTCGAGGAAGTCGAGCACCGTCTTGCCGCCCTTCTCGACGTAGAGCCCGAGCGCCCCGTCGACGAGCACGACGAGGGCGCCCGCCTTGCGGCCCGGGCGGTGCTTCATGTCGTCGTCGCGCGACGGCCACCCCAACGCCGCCCCGTACGGGTTCGCGGGATCCGTCGCACCGAGGGTCACGGCGACGGGCGGCGCCTTGTCGTCGCGGTCGACGTTGAACGCGCGCAGCCGATCGACGGTCGCGGGCGTCGCGAACTGCGCCGCGCCGAGCCCCTCCACGAAGTAGCCGCGGCGCACGCGCCCCGTCTCCTCGAGGCTCGCGAGCACCTTGTACGCGAGGGCGAACCCGCCCTCGACGCCCTCCGCCTGCACGGCCCCGCGCGTCACGACGCCGTACCGCTCGAGCAGCTGCTCGGCGAGCGCCGTCGCGCGTGCCGTGGGCACGGCCTCCGGCGTCGGCAGCAGGCTCCAGCGCCCGGCGACGGTGGGGGGAGCGGATGCCGCGAGAGACGCCGCCACGCGCGCCCGCGCCCGGTGCGCCCGGCCCCGCGGGGTGGCCCGGGAGCGCGTCGTGGTCGCGCCGAGGCGCGCCCGCAGCCCCGCGAACGTGTCGCCCGTCACGACGCCGGCCCACACGAGCTCCCACAGGGCGCGCGCGACGTCCGTGTCGGTGGCGGGATCGGCATCCGTCGCGACCGCCGCGGCGAGCTGGCGGAAGAAGTAGCCGCCGCCGCCCGCGAGGGCCTCGAGCAGGCGGTCGCGCAGCGGGTCGGGCTCGAGGGCGCGCGGCTCGGGCAAGGTGAGCGGCGCGGCGTCGGCGAGGTGCAGGCTCACCCACCCGTCGCCGCCGGGCAGCTCGCCGCGTCCGGCCCAGATCACCTCGCCGGATGCCATGAGCTCGTCGAGCATCGCGGGGCTGTAGTCGCGCACGCGGCTCGGCAGCACGAGGCTCTCCCAGCTCGTCGCGGGCAGCGGGAGGCCGGCGAGCTGGTCGATCGCGGAGACGAGTCCGTCGATGCCGCGCAGCCCGCCGCGCCCCGGCTCGGGCGAGACGTGCTGCCAGTCGGGGAGGAAGCGGCCGAGCGCGGCCTGCGGCACGGGCTCGACCTCGGCGCGCAGGGCCGCGAGCGAGCGGGCGCGCAGGCGGCGCAGCACCTCGGGGTCGACCCACTCGGTTCCGGATGCGCCCGGGCGGAACTCGCCCTCGACCGCGCGGCGGTCGGCGGCGAGACGGCGCAGCGTCTCCGTGACGACGGCGACGCCGAGGCCGAGACGTCCGGCCGCCTCCGCCGCGGTGAAGGGTGCGTGCGTGCGCAGGTAGCGGGAGACGAGGTCGCCCACGGGGTCGGCGACGGGCTCGAGGAACGCCGTCGGCACGCCGATCGGCATCGGCGCCCCGAGCGCGTCCCGCAGGCGTGCGGCATCCTCGACGACGGCCCAGCGCTCGACGCCCGCGATGTGCACGCGCAGCACCCGGTTCGCCCGTGCGAGCTCGGCGAGCATCGGCTCGAGCACGTCCCGCGCCGCGCGGGCGCGGGCTGCCGCCCCCGCCCCTCCCGAGGTGTCACTTTCGGTCGCGGGCGCGCCCCCTCCCGCGACCGAAACCGACACCTCACCCCCCGCCACGTCGGCCCCGGATGCGGCACCGGCATCCGAGGTGTCACTTTCGGTCGCGACGGGAGCGGCCGAGGCGACCGAAAGTGACACCTCGGGGTGGGGTGCGTCGATCGCGGGGTCGGTGAAGCGGGCGGCGACCTCGTCGAGGGACAGCGGGCCGAGCACGCGGAGCAGGTCGACGACACCCTCGGCGTCGCGCGCGCGGCGGTCGGGGGCGAGACGCTGCAGCTCGCTCTCCGTCTGCGCGATCACCTCGGGGTCGAGCAGCTCGCGCAGCTCCGCACGCCCGAGGAGCTCGGCGAGCAGGCCGGGGTCGAGCGAGAGCGCCGCCGCACGCCGCTCCGCGAGCGGGGAGTCCCCCTCGTAGAGGAACGCGGCCACGTACCCGAACAGCAGCGTGCGCGCGAAAGGCGAGGGGGCATCCGTCTCCACCTCGACGAGACGGATGCGGCGGGTCTCGATGTCGGACGCGAGCTCGCGCAGCGAGGGCAGGTCGTAGACGTCCTGCAGCACCTCGCGCACCGTCTCGAGGATGATCGGGAAGCTCGGGTACTTGCGCGCCACCTCGAGCAGCTGCGCCGAGCGCTGCCGCTGCTGCCAGAGGGGCGAGCGCCGTCCGGGGTTGCGGCGCGGCAGCAGGAGCGCCCGCGCGGCCGACTCGCGGAAGCGCGACGCGAAGAGCGCCGAGCCGCCGACCTCCTCGGTCACGAGGGTCTCGAGCTCGCCCGGCTCGAACGCGAACAGCTCCGCGCCGGGCGGGTCGGCATCCGTCTCGGGCAGCCGCACGACGATGCCGTCGTCGCCCGCCATCGCCGAGCCGTCGACGCCCAGCCGCTCCCGGATGCGCGCCGCCACGGCGAGCGCCCACGGTGCGTGCACGGGCGTGCCGTAGGGGGAGTGCAGCACGAGCCGCCAGTCGCCGAGCTCGTCGCGGAACCGCTCGACGAGGAGCGTGCGGTCGGTCGGCACGACGCCCGTCGCGGCCTTCTGCTCGGCGACGAACGCCGTGAGGTTGCGGGCCGCGCGCTCGTCGAGCCCGTCGGCCTCGAGCCGCGCCTGGTCGACGCTGCCGGATGCGAGCTCGCCCGCGAACGCGCCGATCGCGCGCCCCAGCTCGGCCGGCCGGCCGAGCCCGTCGCCCTTCCAGAACGGCACGCGCCCCGGCTGCCCGAAGGCGGGCGAGACGAGCACACGGTCGGAGGTGATCTCCTCGATGCGCCAGCTCGTCGCCCCGAGCGCGAACACGTCGCCGACGCGCGACTCGTAGACCATCTCCTCGTCGAGCTCGCCGACGCGGCGCGCGCCCTCCTCGGCGCCGACGATGAACACGCCGAACATGCCGCGGTCGGGGATCGTGCCGCCGCTCGTCACGGCGAGCCGCTGCGCGCCCGGGCGGCCGCTGATGGTGCCGGCCACGCGGTCCCACACGATGCGCGGCCGCAGCTCGGCGAACTCGTCGGACGGATACCGTCCCGCGAGCAGGTCGAGCGTCGCCTCGTATGCGCTGCGCGGCAGCGTCGAGAACGGCGCCGAGCGCCGCACGGTGTCGAACCACTCCTCGACGTCGAGGGTGTCGAGCGCGACCGCCGCGACGGTCTGCTGCGCGAGGATGTCGAGCGGGTTCTGCGGGACCTGGATGGCCTCGATGAGCCCCTCGCGCATCCGCTCGGTCGCGATCGCGGTGTGCAGCAGGTCGGCGCGATGCTTGGGGAACATCACGCCCTTCGAGATCTCGCCCACCTGGTGGCCGGCGCGGCCGACCCGCTGGAGGCCGGATGCCACGGAGGGCGGCGACTCCACCTGGATCACGAGGTCGACGGCGCCCATGTCGATGCCGAGCTCGAGCGAGCTCGTCGCGACGACGCAGCGCAGGCGGCCCGACTTGAGGTCGTCCTCGATCTGGGCGCGTTGCTCCTTCGACACGGAACCGTGGTGGGCGCGCGCGAGCACGGGCTCGGCGCCCGCGGTCTGGCCGGATGCGCCCATGAGCTGGGCGGGCGGTCGCCTCACCGCTGGTTGAGTAGCCGCCGAAGGCGGCGTGTCGAAACCAGCCCCCTGGTCACCCGCGCCGACCTCCGCCCCCTCCGCCAGCAGCTCCTCGTAGATCTCGTTCATCGACGCCGTGATGCGCTCCGCGAGCCGCCGCGAGTTCGCGAACACGATCGTCGACCGGTGCCGCAGCACCTCCTCGACGATCGCGCGGTCGACGTGCGGCCAGATCGAGCCGCCGGATGCGAGGGCCTTCTCGTCGTCGTCGAGCGGGGCATCCGTCGCGCGGGCGCCGAGCTCGGTCATGTCCTCGACGGGCACGACGACGCGCAGCTCGAACGTCTTCTGGATGGGCGGCGACACGACCTCGACTCGCTCGCGGCCGCCGAGGAACCGCGCGACCTCCTCGAGCGGACGGACCGTCGCGGAGAGCCCGATGCGCTGCGCGGGTCTCGGCAGCATCGCGTCGAGCCGCTCGAGCGACACCGCGAGGTGAGCGCCGCGCTTCGTCGCCGCGACCGCGTGGATCTCGTCGACGATGACCGTCTCGACGCCCGCGAGCGTCGACCGAGCCTGGCTCGTAAGCATGAGGTAGAGCGACTCGGGCGTCGTGATGAGGATGTCGGGGGGCTCGCGAACGAGCAGCCGCCGGTCGGCGGAGGTGGTGTCGCCGGAACGCACGCCGACGCGGATGTCGGGGGGTGTCATCCCGAGCCGCTTCGCCGTCTGCGTAATGCCGACGAGGGGCGAGCGGAGGTTGCGCTCGACGTCGACGCCGAGCGCCTTGAGGGGCGAGATGTAGAGCACGCGCGTGCGTTTGGCAGGGTCGGGCGGCGGCGAGGTGATGAGCCGGTCGAGCGACCACAGGAACGCCGAGAGCGTCTTGCCGGACCCCGTGGGCGCCACGACGAGCGCGTGCCGCCCCGAGGAGATCGCCTGCCACGTCCCCGACTGCGCGGCGGTCGGCGCGGGGAACGCGCCCGCGAACCACTCCCTCGTCGCGGGGGAGAAGCGCTCGAGCGCGGGATCCATCCCCCCCATCTTCGCGCCCACCCCCGACTCCCGCTCGGGGCTTGCGCGCCGTCGGCTCCATCCGTGCGGTGCGGTGCGGTGCGGTGCGGTGCGGTGCGGTGCGGTGCGGTGCGGTGGCGTCATCCCTCTGGAGTACACGGCCCGAAAGAGATACCTCCCACGGGGGCCGAGCGAGCAGGCCCCCGCTCCCTACCTTCGGAACGTATCCCGACGAAGGAGGACACATGATCGAGGCGAAGGGCCTCACCAAGAGGTACGGCGACAAGGTCGCCGTCGACGACGTCACCTTCACGGTGCGTCCGGGCGCGGTGACGGGCTTCCTCGGCCCGAACGGCGCCGGCAAGTCCACCACGATGCGCATGATCGTCGGCCTCACCCGCCCCACCGAGGGCAGCGTGACGGTCGCCGGGCAGCGCTACGCCGAGCTCCGCTCCCCGCTCACCACCGTGGGCGCGCTGCTCGACGCCAAGGCCGTGCATGGCGGCCGCACCGCCTACCACCACCTGCTCGCGCTCGCGGCGACCCACGGCATCCCGAAGTCGCGCGTGCACGAGGTCATCGAGCTCACGGGCCTGGATGCCGTGGCGGGCAAGCGCGTCAAGGGCTTCTCGCTCGGCATGGGCCAGCGCCTCGGCATCGCGGCCGCCCTCCTGGGCGACCCGCAGGTGCTCATCTTCGACGAGCCGGTCAACGGCCTCGACCCGGAGGGCGTGCGCTGGGTGCGCACCTTCGCCCGCTACCTCGCGAGCGAGGGCCGCACGGTGTTCCTCTCGAGCCACCTCATGAGCGAGGTCGCGCTCACCGCCGACCACGTCATCGTCATCGGCAAGGGCCGCGTGCTCGCGGATGCGCCGGTCGCCGAGCTCGTGGCGGGTGCCGGTCGCCAGTCGGTGCGGGTGCGCACGGATCGGGCCTCCGAGCTCGCCGAGCTGCTCGCCCGCAGCGGCGCCACCATCGCATCCGACGAGGCGGGCGTGCTCGAGATCTCGGGTCTCGAGGCGGCCGACATCGCCGGCACCGCCGCCGCGGCGGGTATCGTCCTGCTCGAGCTCACCCCGATCACCACCTCGCTGGAGGACGCGTACATGGCACTCACCGACGATGCGGTCGAATACCGCACGCACGAGGTGCCCGCGGGGGTGACCCGATGAGCGCCGTGACCACCGCGATGCCGAACATCGGCATCCGCCCCACCTTCGCCCGCGTCACGCGGTCGGAGTGGATCAAGCTCCGCAGCCTCCGCTCCACCCTCTGGACGGCGATCGCGACCGTGGTCGTCATGGCGGGGTTCGCGGCGCTGTTCGCCTGGGCTCTCACGAGCTTCGCCGACGGGCCGCCTGCGGACGCGACCGCGCTCACGATCGGCTACCCGATCGCGCAGCTCACGGTCGCCGCCCTCGGCGCGCTCGTCGTGACCGGCGAGTTCAGCACCGGCGCGCACCGCTCGACGCTCGCCGCCGAGCCCCGCCGCCTGCGCGTCGTGCTCTCGAAGGGCCTCATCGTGCTCGGTGCGGGCCTCGGCATCGGCGTGCTCGCCGTCGGCGCCTCGCTCGCCGTCGCGCTGCCGATCCTCCAGGCCGGCGGGGTCGACGTCGAGCTGTCGGGCGACGCGATCCGCGCCCTCGTGGGCACGGTGCTCTACCTCGCCGTGTCGGCGCTCTTCGCCTACGGCGTGGGCCTCATCGTGCGCAACTCCGCCGCCGCCATCACGACGACGGTCGGTCTGCTGTTCGTGCTGCCGATCATCGTGCAGATCGCGGCCGCCATGACCGGCGTCGAGTGGCTGTGGGACGCCTACGAGTACCTCCCGTCCACCGCGGGCTCGGCCATCACCGGCATGAGCATGGGCGGCGCGGGCTCGCTCGAGCCGTGGACCGGCTTCGCCGTGTTCGGCGGCTACACGGCGGCCCTCCTCGTCGCGGGTGCGTTCGCCTTCTCGAGGCGGGACGACTGATCGACGACTCCGCGCGCCCGGCGGCGCCGCGTCCGAACCCGGATGCGGCGCCGCCGTCGCGCGTGCTCGACCGGGTCCGCAGGTGGCTGCGCCCGCTGCCGCCGCCCACCGCCGACGGGCCGTTCACCGAGCTCGACGCGCGCCGCCTCGGCGCCGTCCGCCGCTACTTCGTGCGGCATCCGGTGGCCATGGACGTGCTCGTGGCGCTGTGGTACTCGTTCTTCGCGGTCGGCTCGTCGCTGCTCGTGATCGTGGGGGCGACGGATGCGACCGCCGGCCCCCAGCCGTACCTCGGCGGGGTGCAGCTCGTCGTGGCGGTGCTGGGCGGCCTCATCCTCATGCGTCGCCGCCATGAGCCGATCCTCACGGTCGGGGCGCTCGTGGTGCTCGGCATCGTGTGTCTCGTGCTCGTGAACGAGTCCGCGGGGATCGAGTTCGCGCTGGGCCTCGCGATGTACGCGGTCGCGGTCGCGCGGCCGCCCGCCGTCACGTGGATCGTCGAGCTCGTGATGGTCGTCGTCATGGGCGTGGCGACCTCCATGTGGACGCGGGCGGTGTCGGGCGAGCCGATCCGGCCGTCCGACCAGGTGGTCACGATCGTCATCGCGACGATCGCCGCGCTCATCCTGTTCAGCGTCGTCGCGATCGCGATCGGCGTCGGGGTGCGTGGCCGACGCCAGCACATCGCGTCGCTCATCCAGCGCGCGAACGCCCTCGCGCGCGACCGCGAGCAGCAGTCCGCGCTCGCGGTGGCCGAGGAGCGCACGCGCATCGCCCGCGAGCTGCACGACGTCGTCGCGCACTCGCTCACCGTCATGGTCGCGCTCGCCGACGGCGCCCGCGCCGCCGCCCCGAAGGATCCGGAGGGCGCCCAGCGTGCCCTCGACGCGCTCACCGAGACGGGCCGTTCGGCGCTCGCCGACATGCGCCGCGTGCTCGGCGTGCTGCGCGACCCCACCGACGACGCACCTTTCGAGCCGGAGCCCGACGTCGGCCTCGACGAGCTCATCGAGCGCTTCCGCGCCGCGGGGCTCCCCGTGCGGCTCGTGCGCTCCGGTGCGATCGACGAGCTGCCCGTCGCCGTGCGCCGCTCGGTGTGGCGCATCGTGCAGGAGTCGCTCACGAACGTGCTGCGGCATGCGCCGGGGTCGCCGCTCGTGCTCGTCGAGCTCACGCGCGTCGCGGATGCGGCGGATGCGTCGGATGCGGCGCGCGCGGCGGATGCGGCGCGCGCGGCGGGCGGGGTCGGCGGCCGCGTCGAGCTCGTCGTCACGAACGAGTCAGGTCCGGCCGCGCCGGGACGCGCGGAGTCGCCCGGGAGCGGCCGCGGCATCCTGGGCATGCGCGAGAGGGCGGCGTCGCTCGGCGGTAGCGTCGAGGCGGGCGCGCACGAGCGCGGCTGGCAGGTGCGGGCGGTGCTGCCGATCGCCCCGACGGATGCGAAGGGTGGCGCGTGAGCGACGACACGATCCGGGTGCTGCTCGTCGACGACCAGTCGATGCTGCGCATGGGCTTCCGCATGGTGCTGTCGGCGGAGGACGGCATCGAGGTCGTCGGCGAGGCGGGCGACGGCGCCGCCGGGGTCTCGATGACGAAGGCGCTGCAGCCCGACGTCGTGCTCATGGACGTGCGCATGCCGGGCGTCGACGGCATCGAGGCGACCCGCCGCATCCTCGCCGAGGCGCCGGGGGCGCGCGTCATCATCCTCACGACCTTCGACCTCGACGAGTACGCCTTCGCGGCGCTGCGGGTGGGCGCGAGCGGCTTCCTGCTCAAGGACGCCCGGCCCGCCGAGCTCGTCGCCGCCATCCGCGCGGTCGCCGCGGGGGATGCCGCAGTCGCCCCGCGCGTCACGCGCCGCATGCTCGAGCTGTTCGCCGAGCGGCTGCCGGATGCCGCGGCGGCCCCGAAGGAGGACGAGCGTCTCGCGGTGCTCACCCCGCGCGAGCACGAGATCTTCGCCGCGCTCGGCGAGGGGCTCAGCAACGCCGAGATCGCGGAGCGCTTCGTGCTCTCGGAGGCGACGGTCAAGACGCACGTCGCGCGCGTGCTCGGCAAGCTCGGGCTGCGCGACCGCGTGCAGGCGGTCGTGCTGGCCTACGAGACAGGCGTCGCGGGGCGCTGAGCGTCGCCGGGCGCTGAGCGCCGCGAGGGCTCAGAGGCGAGCGGTGAGGAAGTCGCAGACGTCGCTCAGCATCTCGTCCGACACCCAGTGGCCGATGCCCGGGTAGACGGCCCTCGTGAGCGTCGTGTGCGCGCCGAGCCAGACGTCGGAGCGGTGGATGAGCTCGTGCGAGAAGAACGGGTCGGCCGAGCCGCGGCCCCAGTAGGCGGGCGGGCGGGAGGTGGCGAGCGCCGCATCCGACGGGTGGGTGCCGCTCACGACGAAGCCCGACATGTTGACGGCGAACGAGACGATGCCGCGCCCCTGGCGCAGCAGGTGGGTGGCCATCGCGCCGCCCTGTGAGAAGCCGAGTGCGCCGATCGCCGTGGGCTGCCACGGGAGGTGCCGCACCCAGGCGAGCACGGCGTCCGACATGGCGTCGGCCGAGGAGACGCGGGGGTCGCCGGGGGTCTCGACCGAGTCGTCGAACCAGGCGTAGCCCGTGCCGTAGGCGTAGGGCGCGCGCAGCGACGCGTAGACGAAGCCGGCGGGCAGCATCCGGAACAGCCCCGCGAGGTCGCGCTCGTCGGCGCCGCGGCCGTGCATCACGATGACGAGCGGATGCAGGCGGCGGGCCGCCGGCTCTGCGCTCCAGACGACGAGGTCGGGGTCGATCGACAGCTCGGTCACCTCTCCATCGTGCCCCCCATCCCCCCGCTGATGCGAGAGACGCGGCGACGTCCGCGGACCGCGGCGGGACCGCGTGCGACACAATGAACCCATGAGCACCGTGGGCGCCGGCATCCCCGAACCTCCGCGCGAGGAGCCGAACTCGGCCTGGCTGTCGGTGTCCGAGCTCGACTGGGTGCGCGGCCGCATCCCACTGCTCTACGTGGAGGCCGTGCCGGTGCGGGTCGACGGGCTCGGCGTCGTGACGCAGGTGGGGGTGCTGCTGCGAGCCAACTCGCAGGGCGAGATCACGCGCACGCTCGTGTCGGGTCGCGTCATGTACGGCGAGACGATCCGCGACGCCCTCTTCCGCCACCTCGAGAAGGACCTCGGGCCGATGGCGTTCCCGCAGCTGCCGGCGAGCCCCGTGCCGTTCCAGGTGGCCGAGTACTTCCCGATCCCGGGTCTGTCGGCGTACGTCGACGAGCGTCAGCACGCGGTGTCGCTCGCGTACGTGGTGCCCGTCACGGGCACCTTCGAGCCCCGGCAGGATGCGCTCGAGCTCACGTGGGTGACGCCCGCCGAGGCGTCGTCGCCCGCGTTCCACGCCGAGCTGGAGGGCGGACGCGGCACGCTGCTGCGTGCGGCGCTCGCTTCCGTCGGCGTCCTCGGCTGAGGCCTACGCCCCCGCCGGCGGCCACCCCCGCTGGTTGAGTAGCCGCCGAAGGCGGCGTGTCGAAACCAGCCCGGGCTGAGCCCTACGCCCCCGCCGGGCGCCCCGCCCGACGGCCGCCGCGACGCGGGTTGCCCTGCGGCGCCGCGCTCGACGAGCTGTAGACGGGGGCGCTGCCCGAGCGCGTGGCGCCCGAGCGTGCGCCGCCGCGCGACGACTGCCCGTGCGACTGCCCCTGCGCCGACGACTTCGCCGCCGGACGACCCGAGCGGTCGCGACGCGCGCCGCCGCGGGGCTGCTGCACGCCGTCCCGGGCTTCGCGCGCCGCGCGCTTGCGCTGCGCGTTTGCGCCCTGGCTGCGTCCGCCGCCGCCCTGCTGCTGGCGCGCGGGCTTCGGTGCCGGGGCCACGTACTCGGCGACCTCGCCGACGAGCGCGGCGACGACGGGGGCGTCCGCGGTCACGCGCTGCACGCTCGCCTCGATGCCGGCCTTGCGCATGAGCTGCGCCACGTCCTTCTCCTGCGCGGGCGTCACGAGGGTGACGACGTCGCCCTCGCTGCCGGCGCGCGCCGTGCGGCCCGAGCGGTGCAGGTACGCCTTGTGCTCGGCCGGCGGGTCGACGTGCACGACGAGCTCGACGCCGTCGACGTGCACGCCGCGCGCCGCGACGTCGGTCGCGACGAGCACGCGCGCGTCGCCCGAGGCGAACGCGGCGAGGTTGCGGTCGCGCTGCGGCTGCGACAGATTGCCGTGCAGGTCGACCGCCGGGATGCCGGATGCCGTCAGTTGCTGTGCGAGGCGCTTGGCGTGGTGCTTGGTGCGCATGAACAGGATGCGGCGGCCGCGTCCCGAGGCGAGCGTGCGCACGAGGTCCTTCTTGGCATCCGCGTCGGGCGTGCCGAACACGTGGTGGGTCATCTTGACCGGCGGCTGGTCGATCTCGTCGACCGAGTGCATGACGGGGTTCGCGAGGAAGCGCTTCACGAGCTTGTCCACGCCGTTGTCGAGCGTCGCCGAGAACAGCAGGCGCTGTCCGCCGGCGGGGGTCGCCGCGAGGATGCGCGTGACGCCGGGGAGGAATCCGAGGTCGGCCATGTGGTCGGCCTCGTCGATGACGGTGATCTCGATCGCGTCGAGGCGGACGAGCTTCTGGCCCATGAGGTCCTCGAGGCGACCGGGGCACGCGACGACGATGTCGACGCCGTCGCGCAGCGCCTGCGCCTGACGGTTCTGCGAGACGCCGCCGAAGATCGTGGTGACGCGCAGGCCGTAGGCGTCGGCGAGCGGCTGGATGGTGTTCGTGATCTGGGTCGCGAGCTCCCGCGTGGGCGCGAGCACGAGGCCGAGGGGGAGTCCGCTGCGGCGCGCGCCGCCGGCGAGCTTCGTGCCGAGGCGGGCCACGAGGGGCAGCGCGAAGGCGATCGTCTTGCCGGAGCCGGTGCGGCCGCGGCCGAGCACGTCGCGACCGGCGAGCGTGTCGGGCAGGGTGTCGACCTGGATCGGGAAGGCCTCGGTCTTGCCGTCGGCGGCGAGGACGGAGACGAGCGGAGCGGGCACGCCGAGCGTGCGGAAATCGGTGGTCATGGGGTCTTTCAGGTGGTGCGCGAAGGCGCGGGATGGGCGAGCGTGCCGGACGGCACGTCGGGGTTCGCCGGGAAGAGATGTCAGCCACCAGGCACTCCGCGGATGCGGTGCGGGCGACGAGGGATGCGTTCACGACGCGGGCGCGGATGACGCGCCTCGGCAACCCTACAGGGGTTTCGATGTGTGACACGGCGTTCCGGGCGGATGTCCAGCCGTCGCTAGCCTCGGGGGCATGACCTCTCCTCGCAGCCAGAGCAGCTACCAGGTCCGCTTCGAGTGGGGCGCGGACGGCGCCCGCGCGGTCGCCGAGGGCGCGCACGCGATCGTGTGGGTCGACGAGCTCGAGTCGGAGGCCGTGCCGCAGCTCGACGTGGAGGTCGTCGCCGGCGGGCTGCGCACCGCGGATGCCGTGGCGCGCTGGTCGCTCGAGCGCCAGGCCGAGCTCGGCGGGCGCTTCGTGGTGTCGGTCGTCGCGGCGGGCGCGCTTCAGGAGGACGGCTCGCTGCGCTTCGCCGTCGAGGACCTGCTCGGTGCGGGCGCGGTCATCGACGCGATCGCCGAGCTCGGGATCGACCACCAGTCCCCGGAGGCCGCGGCGGCGGCATCCGCGTTCGCGGGACTGCGCAACGCGACGCGTCACCTCGTGTCGGCGTCGGTGTCGGCGCGGGAGCTCGGCGGCGTGCAGCTGGATGCGACGCCCGTGGACGAGGTGCGGCGGCTGAGCGCCTGAGCGGCTGAGGTCGACCCCCAGCGGCAAGCGGCACCCCGGCGTAGCCTCGAGCCATGTTCCAGGCGAAGCTCGGCGATCAGGTGATCGCGCAGGCCGACGAGGCCGACGTCATCCACATCGAGGGGAACGTCTACTTCCCTCCGTCGTCGGTCGCCGAGGGGGTGCTGCGCGACAGCCCCACCCCCTACACGTGCCCGTGGAAGGGCGCGTGCCAGTACTTCAGCGTGCGCGACGGCGAGCACTGGCTCACCGACCGCGCGTGGTCGTACCCGCAGCCGTACCCGACCGCGATCGAGAAGGTCGGTCGCGACTTCAGCGGCTACGTCGCCTTCTGGAAGGACGTGCAGGTCTCCGAGGCCTGAGCCCGGCGGCGCAGGTCAGGCCGTGGCGGCCTGACGCGCCCGGGCGCGGTGCGCCCGCACCTTCGCGCGGTTGCCGCATCGCTGCATCGAGCACCAGCGGCGGCTGTTGGTGCGCGACTCGTCGCGGTAGACGATGCGGCAGTCGTCGGCGGCGCAGCGGCGGATGCGCCCCTCCGGCTCCCCGAGCGCCGCGATCGCGTCGCGCGCGATGGCCGAGAGCGCCTGCGCGGGACGGATGCGGCCCGTGCCCGCCTGGCGTCGTCCGCCGGGCAGGGCGGGTGGGATGTCGGGCGTCGCGGCGAAGAGGTTGAGGGTGTCGACGTCGTCGGCCGCGAACGCGCCGCCGTCGGCCGCCGCCGCGTAGAGGCGGGCGAGGGCGCCGCGCAGGATGAGGGCGTCCGCGAGGTCGCGCTCGGTCACATCGTCGGCGCGGAGGCTTGGCACGCGCTCCGCGAGCCAGGTGCCGAGGTCTGCGGGTGCGTGGAGGCGCTCGCCGAGGTCGGGGGCGCCGCCGACGGGCCCCGTGGAGGCGAAGTCGAGGCTCTCGGCGCCGGCGTCGAAGTACCACGCGTCGCCGTCAGGGGTCGGGATCCACTGGCCGGTGCTCACGTAACCAGCATCTCAGGTTAGGAACGGCGCATCGTGCGCCGCAGGCGCGCGGCCCGCAGCTGCCACGTCCCCCACAGGGCGAGCCACACGAGCGGCGTGAGCACTCCTGCCGACACGTCGAGGCGGTCGCGGTAGAGGGTCGTGCCGTCGGGGAGCGCGCTCACCGCCATGCGGTGGCGCCACGAGGTGACGACGGCGAGCGGGCCCGCGAGGGGGCGGCCGGCGTCCTCGAGGATGCGCGCGCCGCCGCGCTGCCGCGTGCGGATCGCGATGAGCTGGCGCCCGACGGGCACGAGCCCCAGGAGGCGCAGCCCCACGACGACCTCGTCGCCGGGGCTCCAGCGGTCGGGGAGCGCGTCCTCCGTGTGCAGCGTCAGGAACGGGGCATAGGTGCGCGCGAGCGCGGCCGGCGAGGTGATCGCGTCCCACGCGGCCGCTGGCGAGCAGGGGGCCGTGAACCGGAGCTGCACCCTCATCGCTTCGCCCACTCGATCCTGAAGGCGGGGTCGAAGCGCCGCGAGCAGACCCCGCACGAGTTGGGGCGGGTGGGCCTGCGGTAGCGGTAGCTCACGTGGCCGTTGGGGCACGTGCCGACCCATGGCGCGAGCTCGTTCGGCACGGGGCCGTCGTGCGTGCGCCCGCCCACGTAGCCGAGCTCGGCGGCCACCGCGCGCCACTTCGGCCCGTGGCCGGCCTTCTGCCCCGCGATCGCGTGCGCCACCTCGTGCAGCAGCACCTGGTGGATGTCGTCGTCCTCCGAGAGCAGTGCGATGTGACGCGAGACCGAGATGCGCTTCTTCGTGTAGTTGCAGAGGCCGGCGCGCGTGCGGGCGTGGTCGAACGCGAACGTCCAGCTCGGGTCGAGGTGCAGGCGGATGAGCGCGTCGGCCCAGGTGCGCACGCGCGCGAGGTCGGCCATCCGCTCAGCCCTCCCGCAGCTCGACGAGACGCACCGAGTAGATGCGGTCGTCGCCCGGTCGGGGCGACCCGCGCCCGTCGGTGTTGTTCGTCACGAACCACAGGGTGCCGTCGGCGGCGGGCAGCACCTCGCGGATGCGGCCGAACTCCCCCGTGAACCACGCGACGGCGTCGAGGCGGCCGTCCGCCATCGGGTAGAGCGCCCACACGCGCTCGCCGCGGAGCCCCGCGAGGAAGAACGTGCCGTCGACGTAGGCGAGCGCGCTCGGGCTCGCCTCGGACGTGCGCCACTGCGCGACCGGGTCGACGTAGCCCTCGACGCCCGCCGCGCCCTCGACCTCGGGCCAGCCGTAGTTCGCGCCCGGCTCGATGCGGTTGACCTCGTCCCACGTGTTCTGGCCGAACTCGGCGGCGTAGAGCTGCCCGGCGTCGTCCCACGCGAGGCCCTGCGGGTTGCGGTGCCCGAGCGAGTACACGAGCGACCCCGGGTCGGGGTTGTCGTCCGGCACCTCGCCGTCGGGCGTCATCCGCAGGATCTTGCCGCCGAGGCTGCGCGGGTCCTGCGCGCTCCCGGGCGCGCCCGCATCCCCCGCGGTCGCGTAGAGCATGCCGTCGGGGCCGAAGGCGATGCGCCCGCCGTTGTGGTTGCCGGCCTTCGGGATGCCCGTGAGCACGGGCTCGGGCGCGCCGAGCGCGAGATCGGTGCCGAGCGCCATGCGCACGATGCGGTTGTCGGAGGCCGAGGTGAGGTAGGCGTAGAGCCAGCGCCCCGACGCGTCCTCGAGGAGCGCGAGGCCGAGCAGACCGCCCTCGCCCCCGTGGGCGACGCCCGGAACCGTGCCGATCGGGCGGAGCGCGCCGTCGGCGCCGAGGTGCTGCACGACGCCCGTGTCGCGCTCGCTCACGAGGGCCTCGCCGGGCACCTCCGACTCGGGCAGCAGCACGACCGACCACGGACTCGTGAGCCCCGTCGCGACCTCCGCGGGATCGCCCGCGGGCTGCACGGGGCCGCGCCCGCCTGCCGGCGGAGGCGCGGGTGCTGCGGTGCCCGGGGCGCCGCCCGGGTCGGCCGGCGGGGCGACGCACCCCGCGAGCAGCGCGGCGAGGGCGAGCGCTGCGGCGGCGGGGATGCGATGGGCCATGGACTCCATTCCAGCACCGGCGGGCGACGTGCGCCCGGCCTCTCAGCGCTTCGGGGGGATCTGGACGACGCCGCGGCCCGGGGGAGGAGAGGCCACCGCCGTCGCGTCCGTCACGACGGGCGCCCCCGCGACCCAGTCGCGCAGGGCCGACCCGTGCACGAGCTGGGCCGGATGCGGTCCGCCCGCGAGCAGGCGCGGCATCCACTCGAGCGGCAGCTCGGAGGGCGAGGCCGCGAGCACGAAGTTGCCGAAGCGGCGCCCCTTGATCACCTGCGCCTCGCCGAGCACCGCGACGTCGGCGAACACCATGCCGAGCGTCGCCGCCTGCCCGCGCGCGAACGCCGCACCCTGGCCGTCGGCGATGTTCGCGAGCAGCACCCCGTCGGGGGAGAGGAACGCCGCGCACTCCGTGTAGAACTCCACGCTCGTCACGTGGGCGGGTGTGCGCGCCCCCGAGAAGACGTCGACGACAAGCAGGTCGACCTGGCCGCGCAGGCCGTTCGGCAGCCGTCCGAGCACCTCGCGCGCGTCGCCGTAGCGCACGCGGATGGAGGCGCCGCGCGGCAGGGGCAGCTGCTCGCGCACGAGCTCGACGAGCGCGGGCTCGAGCTCCACGACCTGCTGGCGCGAGCCGGGCCGGGTCGTCGCGATGTAGCGCGGGATCGTGAGGGCTCCCGCCCCGAGGTGCAGCGCCGTGATGGGCTCGCCGGGCTCGCGCAGCTCGTCGATCACGTGGCCCATGCGCGCGATGTACTCGTAGAAGAGGTGCGTGGGGTCGGCGAGATCGACGTGCGACTGCGGTGTCCCGTCGACGACGAGCTCGAAGCCGCCCGTGAGCCGGTCGGGCCGCACCTCGGCCCGCATCCCGTTCGACAGTCGTGCGCTCGGCAGCTCCTCCACGCGTCCATCCTCCCCCACCCGTCGCCGCGCCTCACGTGCTCCCGACCACGGATGCGGGGGATGACCCCACCGGATCCGGGGGCCATCCGCATGCCGCAGCCCGTCGCGTCGCGCCAGGCTGGAGGCACATCGGAAGGAGAAACCCCATGACCACCACCCCCCGCCGCGCGCTCGCCGCGGTCGCCGCCCTCGCCGTGGCAGGCGCCGCGCTCGCCGGATGCGCCCGGATCCCCGCGTCGGGTCCGCGCGTGACCGAGGAGCACGCCGTGTCGGACGAGGTGCACGCCCTGCGGCTCGAGAACTCGGGAGACGTCGTCGTCGAGCTCGGCGACGAACCCGGCCTCACCGTCCGCGCCCCCCGCGCGACCATGGACCGCCTGACCGTCGAGGAGGAGGGCGGCACGCTCGTGCTCGGCATTCGCGGGTCCGGCGCCTGGTCGGGTCGCGTCGACTACACGCTCACCGTCCGCTCGTTCGACGAGCTCGAGATCGAGGGCTCCGGCGACGTGCGCGCCGACTTCTCGAAGGCCGACGCCGTCACGATCGAGATCGACGGCTCGGGCGACGTGAAGGCCGAGAACATCGACGCCGAGGGCGTCGTCGTGGAGATCGAGGGATCGGGCGACGTGCGGCTGAGCGGCCGCGCCGACCGCGGCGAGTACCGCATCGAGGGCTCGGGCGACATCCGCGCCGAGGGCCTCGAGGTGCGCGACGTCGAGGCGCACGTCGCGGGTTCCGGCGACATCCGCGTCCACGCGACCGACACCGCGGACGCCCGCATCGACGGCTCGGGCACGGTCGTGATCACGGGCCCCGCACGCGTGACGCAGGAGGTCAACGGCTCGGGAGACGTCGTCACCGACTGAGCCGGCGCCCGTTCGTGTCCGGCCCGGGTGATGGCGCCGACCCCCCGACCACCGCCGAGCCACCACCGAGTCAAGCCGCCGGATCCGACCGATCCGGATCACGCCATCGAACCGGGCGGAGACGTCAACATGCGGCGGGAGTACATGCTCCCGCCGCATGCGTGCGTCTCCGCCCGATTGCGCGGTTTCCCCCGCCGACAGCGCGGTTTCCCCCGCCGCTCACGCGGCTGCCGGGCCGCGGGCTCACGCGGTACAGGGGCGCTCGGAGCGGCGGATGCGGGCCGAGCGCGCGTTTATAGACCCGTCCGAAAAGAAAGTCAAGGAATAGATGGACACGGCGCGTCGTTGCGACCTATAGTTGTTCTTTGCGCTCCCCCTATCACCCTGCCCTCATATTGCGGTCGGCCGGTGTGTGCCCGGAGACGGATCCCGAAAATGGCGGCGGGATGTCCACGTCCGGCTCGAGCGCCTCCTCACTGACCGACACCAATTGAGACCGACGGGTCTCACGGAGGTTGTTTTCCTTTGGCTGCTGCGCGCTCCGCATCCAGTAAGAACTCCCCTAAGAACGGTCGCGGCGCATCGCGACTCTCGTTCGCCAAGATCACGGACACGCTGACGGTCCCGGATCTCCTCGCCCTCCAGACCGAGAGCTTCGACTGGCTCGTCGGGAACGAGGCGTGGAAGGCCCGCGTCGCCGGCGACCCCGACGCCCCCCAGACCACCGGCCTCGACGAGATCTTCGAGGAGATCTCCCCGATCGAGGACCTCGGCGAGACGATGCAGCTGTCGTTCTCGAACCCCGAGCTCGAGGAGCCGAAGTACTCCATCGAGGAGTGCAAGGAGCGCGGCAAGACCTACGCCGCGCCGCTCTACGTCAACGCCGAGTTCATGAACCACATGACCGGTGAGATCAAGACCCAGACGGTCTTCATGGGCGACTTCCCGCTCATGACCGAGAAGGGCACCTTCATCATCAACGGCACCGAGCGTGTCGTCGTGTCGCAGCTGGTCCGCAGCCCCGGCGTCTACTTCGAGCGCACGCCGGAGAAGACCTCCGACAAGGACGTGTTCTCGGCCCGCGTCATCCCGAGCCGCGGTGCGTGGCTCGAGTTCGAGATCGACAAGCGCGACCAGGTGGGCGTGCGCATCGACCGCAAGCGCAAGCAGTCCGTCACCGTCTTCCTCAAGGCGCTCGGCATGACGAGCGAGGAGATCCTCGAGGCCTTCGCCGGCTACGAGTCGATCGCCTCGACGCTCGAGAAGGACGCCATCCTCACCAAGGAGGAGGCGCTCAAGGACATCTACCGCAAGCTGCGTCCGGGCGAGCAGGTCGCCGCGGAGGCCGCGCGTGCGCTCCTCGACAACTTCTACTTCAACCCGAAGCGCTACGACCTCGCCAAGGTCGGCCGCTACAAGATCAACCGCAAGCTCGGTCTCGACGCGCCCCTCACCGACTCGGTGCTGACGCTCGACGACATCATCGCGACGATCAAGTACCTCGTCGCGCTGCACGCGGGCGAGACCACAATCAAGGGCGTGCGCGACGGCAAGCCGGTCGACATCCGCCTCGACGTGGACGACATCGACCACTTCGGCAACCGCCGCATCCGCGCGGTCGGCGAGCTCATCCAGAACCAGGTGCGCACCGGCCTCAGCCGCATGGAGCGCGTCGTCCGCGAGCGCATGACGACGCAGGACATTGAGGCCATCACGCCGCAGACGCTCATCAACGTGCGTCCGGTCGTCGCCGCGATCAAGGAGTTCTTCGGAACCTCGCAGCTGTCGCAGTTCATGGACCAGAACAACCCGCTCGCGGGTCTCACCCACAAGCGCCGCCTCTCGGCGCTCGGCCCGGGTGGTCTCTCGCGTGAGCGCGCGGGCGTCGAGGTCCGTGACGTCCACCCGTCGCACTACGGCCGCATGTGCCCGATCGAGACGCCGGAAGGCCCGAACATCGGTCTCATCGGCTCGCTCGCGACGTTCGGCCGCATCAACGCGTTCGGCTTCATCGAGACGCCGTACCGCAAGGTCGTCAACGGCAAGGTCACCGACCAGATCGACTACCTGACGGCCTCCGAGGAGGACGACTTCGTCGTCGCCCAGGCGAACGCCCCGCTCACCGCGGACAGCAAGTTCGCCGAGCCCAAGGTCCTCGTCCGCAAGAAGGGCGGCGAGGTCGAGCTCGTCGACGCCGCCGACGTGGACTACATGGACGTCTCGCCGCGCCAGATGGTGTCGGTCGCGACCTCGCTCATCCCGTTCCTCGAGCACGACGACGCGAACCGCGCGCTCATGGGTGCGAACATGCAGCGCCAGGCCGTGCCGCTCCTCCGCTCCGAGTCGCCGTTCGTCGGCACCGGTATGGAGGGCTTCGCGGCGATCGACGCCGGTGACGTCATCGTGGCCCAGAAGCCGGGTGTCGTCGCCGAGGTGTCGGCCGACGTCGTGACCGTGCAGCTCGACGAGGGCGGCACGCAGGAGTACTACCTCCGCAAGTTCGACCGCTCGAACCAGGGCACCTCGTACAACCACCGCGTCGTCGTCTCGGCCGGTGAGCGCGTCGAGGCCGGCGAGGTCATCGCCGACGGTCCCGCGACCGAGAACGGCGAGCTCGCGCTCGGCAAGAACCTCCTCGTGGCGTTCATGCCGTGGGAGGGCCACAACTTCGAGGACGCGATCATCCTCAGCCAGCGCCTCGTCTCCGAGGACGTGCTGAGCTCGATCCACATCGAGGAGTACGAGGTCGACGCCCGCGACACGAAGCTCGGCAAGGAGGAGATCACGCGTGACCTCCCCAACGTGAGCCCCGAGCTGCTCGCCGACCTCGACGAGCGCGGCATCATCCGCATCGGCGCCGAGGTCCGCCCCGGCGACATCCTCGTCGGCAAGGTCACGCCGAAGGGCGAGACCGAGCTCTCGGCCGAGGAGCGCCTGCTCCGCGCGATCTTCAACGAGAAGAGCCGCGAGGTGCGCGACACGTCGCTCAAGGTCCCCCACGGCGAGGAGGGCACCGTCATCGGCGTCAAGGTCTTCGACGCCCAGGACGGCGACGACGAGCTCGGCTCGGGCGTCAACCAGCGCGTCGTGGTGTTCATCGCCCAGAAGCGCAAGATCACCGAGGGCGACAAGCTCGCCGGTCGTCACGGCAACAAGGGCGTCATCTCGAAGATCCTGCCGGTCGAGGACATGCCGTTCCTCGCCGACGGCACCCCGGTCGACGTCATCCTCAACCCGCTCGGCATCCCCGGCCGCATGAACTTCGGTCAGGTGCTCGAGACCCACCTCGGGTGGATCGCGAAGCAGGGCTGGAAGGTCGAGGGCGACCCCGAGTGGGCGAAGAACCTCCCGGTCGAGGCCCGCGAGGCCGCTCCCGGCACGAAGGTCGCGACCCCGGTGTTCGACGGTGCGGCGGAGGAGGAGATCGAGGGTCTGCTCGACTCGACCCTGCCGAACCGCGACGGCGTGCGCATGATCGACCACACCGGCAAGACGCAGCTGTTCGACGGCCGCTCGGGCGAGCCGTTCCCGCACCCGGTCTCGGTCGGCTACATGTACATCCTCAAGCTGCACCACCTCGTGGACGACAAGATCCACGCCCGCAGCACCGGCCCGTACTCGATGATCACCCAGCAGCCGCTCGGTGGTAAGGCGCAGTTCGGCGGCCAGCGCTTCGGTGAGATGGAGGTGTGGGCGCTCGAGGCCTACGGTGCCGCCTACGCGCTGCAGGAGCTCCTCACGATCAAGTCCGACGACATCCTCGGTCGCGTCAAGGTGTACGAGGCCATCGTCAAGGGCGAGAACATCCAGGAGCCCGGCATCCCCGAGAGCTTCAAGGTGCTCATCAAGGAGATGCAGTCGCTGTGCCTGAACGTCGAGGTGCTCGGCGCCGACGGCTCGGTCCTCAGCCTCAAGGACACGGATGACGAGGTCTTCCGTGCCGCCGAGGAGCTGGGCATCAACATCTCCACCCGCTTCGAGTCGTCGTCGATCGACGACATCTGATCCGGGCCCCACAGGATTCGTAGAGAAAAGAAGCGAGAGAGAACACACACGTGATCGACGCAACAACTTTCGACCAGCTGCGCATCGGCCTCGCCACGAGCAAGGACATCCGCGAGTGGTCGTACGGCGAGGTCAAGAAGCCCGAGACGATCAACTACCGCACGCTCAAGCCCGAGAAGGACGGTCTGTTCGGTGAGCAGATCTTCGGGCCGAGCCGCGACTGGGAGTGCTCGTGCGGCAAGTACAAGCGCGTGCGCTTCAAGGGCATCGTCTGCGAGCGCTGCGGCGTGGAGGTCACCAAGAGCTCCGTCCGTCGTGAGCGCATGGGCCACATCGAGCTCGCCGCCCCGGTGACGCACATCTGGTACTTCAAGGGCGTCCCGAGCCGTCTCGGCTACCTGCTCGACATGGCTCCGAAGGACCTCGAGAAGGTCATCTACTTCGCCGCCTACATGGTGATCGACGTCGACGAGGAGGGCCGTCACGCCGACATGCCCGGCCTCGAGAACGAGCTTCGCCTCGAGATCAAGAACCTCGAGCAGCAGCGCGACGACCGCGTCAACGCGCGTCTCGTGCAGCTGGAGGGCGACCTCGCGGCGCTCGAGGAGGAGGGCGCCAAGGCCGACCAGAAGCGCAAGGTCAAGGACGCCGGCGAGAAGGAGATGGCTCAGATCCGCAAGTCGTACGACGAGCAGATCAAGCAGCTCGAGGAGGTGTGGGAGCAGTTCCGCACCCTCAAGGTCGGCGACCTCAAGCCCGAGGACTCGGTCTTCCACGAGCTCCAGGACCGCTACGGCCTGTACTTCGAGGCGCACATGGGCGCCGAGGCGATCAAGCGCCGCCTCGAGTCCTTCGACCTCGAGGCCGAGGCCGAGCTCCTGCACGAGCAGATCGCGAACGGCAAGGGTCAGAAGAAGATCCGCGCCATCAAGCGCCTGCGCGTCGTCAACTCCTTCCTGCAGACCGGCAACTCGCCGGCCGCGATGGTGCTCGACGTGGTCCCGGTCATCCCGCCGGAGCTGCGCCCGATGGTCCAGCTCGACGGCGGCCGCTTCGCGACCTCCGACCTCAACGACCTCTACCGTCGTGTGATCAACCGCAACAACCGTCTTCGTCGTCTGCTCGACCTCGGCGCCCCCGAGATCATCGTCAACAACGAGAAGCGGATGCTGCAGGAGGCCGTCGACGCCCTGTTCGACAACGGCCGCCGCGGTCGCCCCGTCACGGGTACCGGCAACCGCGCCCTCAAGTCCCTGAGCGACATGCTCAAGGGAAAGCAGGGTCGCTTCCGCCAGAACCTGCTCGGCAAGCGCGTCGACTACTCGGGTCGTTCGGTCATCATCGTCGGTCCGCAGCTCAAGCTGCACCAGTGCGGTCTGCCGAAGCAGATGGCGCTCGAGCTGTTCAAGCCGTTCGTCATCAAGCGCCTCATCGACCTGTCGCACGCGCAGAACATCAAGGCCGCCAAGCGCATGGTGGAGCGTTCGCGCCCGCAGGTGTGGGACGTGCTCGAGGAGATCATCCGCGAGCGCCCCGTGCTGCTGAACCGCGCGCCCACGCTGCACCGTCTCGGCATCCAGGCGTTCGAGCCGCAGCTCGTGGAGGGCAAGGCCATCCAGCTGCACCCGCTCGTCTGCGCCGCGTTCAACGCCGACTTCGACGGTGACCAGATGGCCGTGCACCTCCCCCTCTCGGTGGAGGCCCAGGCCGAGGCGCGCATCCTCATGCTCGCGTCGAACAACATCCTCAAGCCGTCGGACGGCCGCCCGGTGACCCTGCCCTCGCAGGACATGATCATCGGTCTGCACCACCTGACGACCCAGACGGATGGCGCCGTGGGCGAGGGCCGCGCGTTCGCGTCGCTCGCCGAGGCGATCCTCGCGAAGGACGAGGGCACCCTCGACCTCAACGCCAAGGTCAAGATCCGCCTCGAGAACGTGTACCTGCAGGACGCGCCGGAGGACTTCGTCCAGGGCTCGACCAAGGTGCTCGAGACGACCCTCGGCCGCGCGCTCTTCAACCAGGCGCTTCCGGCGGACTACTGGTACGTCGAGGCCGTCGCCGACAAGGGCAAGATCTCGCAGATCGTCAACGATCTCGCCGAGCGCTACCCGAAGGTGGAGGTCGCCGCGACGCTCGACCGCATCAAGGACGCGGGCTTCTACTGGGCCACGCGCTCCGGTGTGACCGTCGCCCTCTCGGACATCGTCACGCCCGCCGACAAGCCGGCGATCGTGGCCAAGCACGAGAAGGCCGCCGCGAAGGTCCAGGGCGAGTACGACAAGGGTCTGATCGACGACGCCACGCGCCGCAAGGAGCTC
>RDDZ01000146.1 GCA_003852775.1 Microbacteriaceae bacterium
CAATCGTGGAGGCCTTCTCCCTACCCGACTGTCAACAACGTGCTGACCGGGTACAACTAGCGCTGGGTGGAGACCTCGACGATCGCGATCTCCTGCGTCGCGGTGTCGCGGTCGGCGTCGGTGGCCGACGAGATGCGCAGCGGCCAACGACCCTCGCGGGTCCAGCGCACCCGGATCTCGCGCGTGCGCACGTAGAAGACGGCGGCGATCCCGGCGGCGGCGAGGCCGGATGCGGCGCCCGAGACGATCGCCCAGCGCGGCCCTGCGGCATCCGCGATCGCCCCGATGAGCGGTGCGCCGAGCGGGGTGCCGCCCATGAAGATCGCGAGGTAGAGCGCCATGACGCGACCGCGCATCGAGGGCGCCGTGGTCGTCTGCACGTAGGCGTTCGCGGTGTTCATCATCGTGAGGCCCGAGAAGCCCACGAACACGAGCAGGACCGCGAAGCTCACGGGACCGGGGGCGACCGCGGCGGCGCTGAGCGAGAGGCCGAAGCCCAGGCTCGCGAGCGTGACGGTGCGCAGGCGGGGGCGCTCGCGGCGCGCGGCGATGAGGGCCCCCGCGACGGAGCCGATCGCGAGCGCCGACGAGAGCCAGCCGAACTCCTCCGGGCCCTCGCCGAACTCGACCTTCGCCATCGTCGAGGTGTAGATCGGGAAGTTGTAGCCGAGCGTGCCGGTGAGGAACACCATCGCGAAGACGAGCTGGATGTCGGGTCGTCGCTTCACGTAGCGGAACCCGGCGCGCATCTGCCCCTTGCCGCGGGCCTTGCGCGTGAACGTGGTGAACTCGGCGGGCCGCAGCGCCCAGATCGACGCGAGCACCGCGAGGAAGCTCGCGGCGTTGATGAGGAACACCCAGCCGGAGCCGACCGCCGCGACGAGCATGCCCGCGACAGCCGGGCCGATGAGGCGGGCCGCGTTGAAGGAGGCGGCGTTGAGGGCGACGGCGTTCGCGAGGTGGGCGTCGTCGACGAGCTCCCCGACGAACGCCTGACGCGTGGGGGCGTCGAAGGCGGCCGCGACGCCGAGGCCGAGCGCGAACCCGAACACCATCCACAGCTCGACGACCTGGAGCAGGGTGAGCACGCCGAGCCCCACGCCGAGCAGGAGCATCGCCGCCTGGGTGACCGCGAGCACGTGCCGGCGGTCGAACCGGTCGGCGACCCAGCCGGTCACCGGGAGCAGCAGGAGCTGGGGTCCGAACTGCAGCGCCATGACCACGCCGACCGCGACCGCGTCGTCGTCGGTGAGCTCGGCGAGCACGAGCCAGTCCTGGGCGATGCGCTGCATCCACGTGCCGACGTTCGACACGAGCGCGCCCGCGAACCAGATGCGGTAGTTCCGTGTCGCGAAGGACCGGAACATCTGACTCACCCTGTCCATCATGCTCCTGTCGCCCGGACGGCGGCTGGAAGCCCTACGCTCGGAGTCGGCGAGGAGGCCCGGATGAGCGACGTGACCCGTGACGCGCGGACGTTCGTCGACGCCCATGGCGTGACGATCCATTACTACGTGTGGCAGGCGGAGACGCCCCGCGCGATCGTGCAGCTGCTGCACGGCGTGGGGGAGTACGCGACCCGCTACGAGCGCTTCGCGCAGGCCCTCGCCTCCGCCGGCTACACCGTGTACGCCCAGGACCACCGCGGTCACGGCGCGACAGGCCTCGAGCAGTGGAGGGGCGACCGCACGAAGCTCGGCCGCCTGGGCCCCGGCGGGGTGCGCGCGGCCATCGCGGCGATCGAGCAGCTCACGGGCATCATCCGCGACGAGAACCCGCACGTGCCGCTCGTGCTCTTCGGCCACAGCCTCGGGTCGCTCTTCGCCCAGAAGCTCGTCGACGCGGATGCCGCGCGCTACGACGCGGTCGTGCTCTCGGCGACCGCGTACCGCACCCTCACCGACATGAACGGCGGGGACCTCAACAAGCGCTTCGCGCACCTCGGCACGACGGGCGCCGAGTGGCTCTCGCGCGACCCCGAGGTGGCGACGGCGTTCGCCGCCGACCCGCTGACCTTCGACGCGACGGTGCTCAAGCTCTTCGGCCTGCCCGACACCCTGCGCCTACTCGGTACGCCGAGGAAGCTGAATCGCGACGTGCCGATGCTCATCATGATCGGCGAGGAGGACTCGCTCGGCGGCCCGAAGAGCATCGCGAAGCTCGCGGCCGCCTACGAGAAGCGCGGCGGCCTCACGGATGTGACCGTCACGATCTACCCCGGCGGCCGCCACGAGATGCTCAACGAGACCAATCAGGTCGAGGTGCGAGCGGACATCGTGGCCTGGCTCGACGCGCGCTTCCGCTAGGCCGCGGCGGACTCTAGTTAGGTGTACCTAACCGACGCACCTAAGCTAGAGGCGTGCATGGCGAGTTCAAGGTGCCGGGCGGCAAGCTCGTCGTGGTCGATCTCGACGTCGCCGACGGACGCCTCGCCGACGTGCGGCTCTCGGGCGACTTCTTCCTCGAACCCGACGACGCGCTCCCGCTCATCGATCGGGCGCTGATCGGGCTCCCGGCCGACGCCGACGGCAAGACGATCGCGGCCGCGGTGCAGGCCGCTCTCCCCGACGGCGCCGTGCTGCTCGGCTTCTCGCCCGAGGCGATCGCGACGGCCGTGCGCCGCGCCGTCAACCGGGCGACGACCTGGCGCGACTACGACTGGGAGCTCGTGCACCCGGGACCTCTCGCCCCCGTCACCCACCTCGCGCTCGACCAGGTGCTCGCCGAGGAGGTCGGCGCCGGGCGCCGCAAGCCCACCCTGCGCATCTGGGAGTGGGACGAGCCCGCCGTCGTCATCGGCAGCTTCCAGTCCGTGAAGAACGAGGTCGACCCCGAGAACGCGGCCAAGTACGGCATCCCCGTCGTGCGGCGCATCTCCGGCGGCGGCGCGATGTTCATGGAGGCGGGCTCCATCATCACGTACTCGCTCTACGCGCCCGTCGAGCTCGTGCAGGGGATGAGCTTCGCCGACAGCTACGCCTACCTCGACGACTGGGTGCTGCAGGCGCTGCGCTCGCTCGGCATCGACGCCACCTACCAGCCGCTCAACGACATCGCGAGCCCGAGCGGCAAGATCGGGGGAGCCGCCCAGAAGCGTCTCGCCGACGGCGCCGTGCTGCACCACGTGACGATGTCGTACGACATCGACGCCGACAAGATGGTGCAGGTGCTGCGCATCGGCCGCGAGAAGCTGAGCGACAAGGGCACCAAGTCGGCGCAGAAGCGCGTCGACCCGCTGCGCAGCCAGACCGGCCTGCCGCGCGAGGCGATCATCGAGCGGATGATCGAGACCTTCCGCTCGCTGCACGGCCTGCACGACGGGGAGATCACCCCGGAGGAGTACGCCCGCGCCGAGCAGCTCGTCGCGGAGAAGTTCGCCACCGACGACTGGCTGTACCGGGTCCCGTGAGCGCGACGACAGCATCCGCCGGCACCCACCTCGCCCGGCGCCGCACGATCGTGGGGATCTCCCTCGCGGTCCTCCTCGTGGCCGCCACCCTGCTCTCGGCCGTCATCGGCCAGTTCGGCGTCACCGCGCAGGAGGTCGTGACCTCCCTGCTGCGCCACGCCTGGATCCCGAACCCGTGGTTCGAGAACCCGTGGCCCGAGATCGACCCGACCGCCGACGCGGCGCTGTGGGTCATCCGGTTCCCGCGCATCGTCATGGCGATGGCGGTCGGTGCCGCGCTCGCGGTCGCGGGCGCCATCATGCAGGCGGTCTTCGGCAACCCGCTCGCCGAGCCGGGCGTCGTCGGCGTCTCCTCGGGTGCCGCGCTCGGCGCCGCGTTCGCGATCGTCACGGGGATGCTCGCCCTCGGCGAGTGGACGATCGCCGTGCTCGCCTTCGCGGGCGGTCTCGGCGCGACCCTGCTCGTCTACGGCGTCTCGCGCGCGAACGGCCGCACCGAGGTCGTGACCCTCCTCCTCACCGGTATCGCGGTCAACGCCTTCGGCGGTGCGGGCCTCGCATTCCTGCTCTTCATCGGCGGCGACTCGAGCCGCGAGCAGATCGTCTTCTGGCAGCTCGGCTCGCTCTCCGGCTCGCTGTGGCGCGAGTCGGCGCTCGTGCTGGGGGTCGCGGCCGTCGGCACGGTCATCGCGATCCTGCTCGGGCGGCGCTACGACATCCTGTCGCTCGGCGAGCGCAACGCGCGCCATCTCGGCGTCAACGTCGAGCGGCTGCGCTTCTGGTCGATCCTGCTCGTCGCCCTGCTGACGGGGGTCGGCGTCGCGTTCGTCGGCATCATCTCGTTTGTGGGCCTCGTCGTGCCGCACCTCATGCGCATGATCCTCGGGCCCTCGCACCGCGCTCTCCTCACGGCGAGCGCCTTCGGCGGCGCGCTGCTGCTCGTGCTCTCCGATCTGCTCGCGCGCACCGCCGTCACGGGGGCGGAGCTGCCGATCGGCCTGCTCACCTCGCTCGTCGGCGGCCCCTTCTTCTTCGTGCTGCTGTGGCGTCAGCGTCGGGCCTCGGGAGGCTGGGCATGATCCGCGCCGAGCAGGTCTCCGTCGAGCTCGGCGGCCGTCGTGTCGTCGACGCGGTCGACCTCGCCGTCCCGGCCGGGGAGCTGCTGGCCCTCGTCGGCCCGAACGGTGCCGGCAAGTCGACCCTGCTCTCGGTGCTCGCCGGGGAGCGGCGCCCGGATGCGGGCAGTGTGCTGCTCGACGAGCGGCCGATCGAGCGCATCGAGCCGCTCGAGCTCGCCCGCCTGCGCGCCGTGCTCACCCAGGACAACGCCGTGAGCTTCCCGTTCCGCGTCGCCGAGGTCGTCGAGATGGGCCGCAGCCCGTGGATGCGCACCGCGGCACGCGAGCTCGACGACCAGGCGATCGAGGCCGCGCTCGAGCGCGCCGACGTCGAGCACCTCGTCGACCGCCGCTTCACCGAGCTCTCGGGCGGCGAGCGCGCCCGCGTCTCGCTCGCGCGCGTGCTCGCCCAGGAGACGTCGATCGTCCTCCTCGACGAGCCGACCGCCGCGCTCGACCTGCGCCACCAGGAGGACGTGCTCCGCATCGCGCGCAGCCTCGCCCTCGAGGGCCGCACCGTCATCGTCGTGCTGCACGACCTGTCGCTCGCGGGCGCCTACGCCGACCGCATCGCCCTCCTCGAGCGGGGACGCCTCCGCGCGCTCGGCGCCCCCGTCGACGTGCTCACCGAGGAGCTCGTCTCCGAGGTCTACGGGCTCGAGGTCGAGGTGCTCGTGCGCGACGGCCGCCCGCTCGTGATCCCGCGGCGGGGCGGCCGGTGAGCCGCATCCGCTTCATCGCCATCGGCGATTCGTTCACCGAGGGCGTCGGAGACGAGCTGCCCGACGGGCGTGTGCGCGGCTGGGCCGACCTCGTGGCCGAGGGATGGGCGCGCGGCATCGGCGAGCCCGTCGACTACGCCAACCTCGCGATCCGCGGCAAGCTCATCGGCCCCATCGTCGAGGAGCAGCTCGAGCCCGCCCTCGCCCTGAAGCCCACGCACCTCTCCTTCAACGGCGGCGGCAACGACATCCTGCGACCGCGCGCCGACATCGAGCGCATCATGGGGCTCTTCGAGCACGTCGTGCGCCGCTGCGACGAGGAGGGCGTGCAGCTCATCCTGCTGTCGGGCGCCGACCCGACGGCGCAGCTGCCGCTCGGCTCGGTCATGCGCAAGCGCGGCGACCTCATGTCGCACGAGGTCGAGAAGCGCCTCGCCGGGCGCGACGACATCATCCGGGCCTACAACTGGTTCGACGCCGAGCTCGCGACGCCGCCCTACTGGTCGGAGGACCGCCTGCACATGAACACGCGCGGCCACCACCGCGTCGCCGCACGCGTGCTCGAGGCGGTCGGCGTGGAGGCGCCCGAGGGCTGGTGGTCGCTGCCCGAGCTACCGGATGCCGCACGCCTGCGGGGCGTGCGCTACTACCGCGAGCACGTGGGGCCCTGGGTGCGCCGCCGCCTCACCGGCACGTCGTCGGGCGACGGGCGCGAGCCGAAGTTCGGGGGAGGCTGGACGACCGTCCAGCCGGCGTGACTACCCTGTCCGGATGCCGACCTGGTTCTGGATCGTCCTCGGCGCCGTCTTCGTGGCGGTGATCGCCGTCGCGCAGTGGCGCGGATGGATCGACCTGCGCGGCACGAACCAGGGTCGCGGCTCGGGCAACGGTGCCCTCGGCTTCGCCGATGAGGTGTTCCATCCGACCAAGCACGAGGCCCAGAAGGTCGCGGCGGCCGAGACCGAGCTGCCCGCACCCGCGCCGACGCCGGGCGACGGGCCGCTCGACCTCGACTCGGGGCGCGTGAAGATCGAGCTCGCCGACGAGGACTAGCTGTGATGTCCGGGCAGGTTGTTGAGCCTGCTGATGGGCGGGGCTCCGATCGCGGA
>RDDZ01000021.1 GCA_003852775.1 Microbacteriaceae bacterium
CGACGGGGCGCTCGGCGAGTTCGCAGAGGTGTGGGTGATGTGGGGGTACGAGTGGAGCGGGTCCTACGTGGGATGTGATGCGACGAACCGCGCGGGGGTGCGCGCGAAGGGCGGCGCCGCGGGGACGGCGCCGACGACGGGCTCTCGGCGCGCGGCGGGTTCGACCGCGGCGGCGAGGCAGAAGACGAGGAGGAACGACGGGCCCTGGAACTGCGCGGGCGTCATGCGCTCGCGCAGGATCGCCCAGCGGTAGTCCTCCATCCCGCTGTAGCCGCCCTTGCGCGCGAAGTTGAACGTGAGGCGCGCACCCCAGAGCGTCACGAGCACGGCCATGACGACGAGTCGCGGGTCGGAGAGACCCGAGCCGGCCGCGAAGACCCACACGTAGACGACGGGCACGATCGACCACAGGCGGTCGACCCACGAGGTGTCCTTCGTGACGAGCGAGGCGATCCAGCAGAAGGCGCACACCGCGGCGGCGACGAGCACCACGATCGGGAGTGGGTCCATGGCCGCATCCTACGCATCGCTAGACTCGCGAAGGGGAGGTCGGATGCAGGCGGTCAGTTCGCGCGTGGTCACGATTCCGAACGTGCTCAGCGCCGTCCGGCTCGTCCTCATCCCGGTCTTCCTCTGGCTGCTCGGCACCGAGCAATACGGCTGGGCGCTCCTCGTGATCGTCGTCTCGAGCCTCACCGATTTCGTCGACGGCTTCATCGCGCGCCGCTTCAACCAGGTCAGCCGCATCGGGCAGGTGCTCGACCCGGCCGTCGACCGCCTCTTCATCTTCTCGACGCTCATCGGGCTCGCCTGGCAGGGCTTCCTGCCGTGGTGGCTCGTCATCCTCATCGTGCTGCGCGACGTCGGCATCGTGCTGCTCGGTCCGGTGCTCGCGACGCACGGCTATGGGCCCCTCCCGGTGCACCACCTCGGCAAGGTCGCGACGTTCTCGCTGCTGTTCGCGCTGCCCACGCTCGTGCTCGGGGCGGCCTTCCCGGCGGTCGCCGCGGTGAGCGATCCGTTCGGCTGGGCGCTCGCCCTGTGGGGCGCGTTCCTGTACTGGTGGGCGGGCGCGATCTACCTCCGCGAGACGATCCGTCTCGTCCGTCAGGACCGGGTGGACGCCGCGCCGTCTTCCGATACTCTGGGGAACTGAAGGAGGGCGCGATGGTCGACGACGCCACAGACGTTCCGAGCGGCTCGGACGCCGCGGACGCGGTGAGCATCCCTGCGAAGCCGGACTCCGTCTCGAACGACACGACCGCGCACTTCACCGAGGACTTCCGCCAGCAGCTCGCGGCCATGGAGGCGGGCGTCTCGGAGGAGGAGCGCGAGGCGATCGCGGCGCTGCCGTCCGGCTCCGCGCTTCTCGTCGTGCGCCGCGGCCCCAACGTGGGCGCGCGCTTCCTGCTCGACGCGGACTCGACGGTCGCGGGCCGCCACCCCGACGCCGACATCTTCCTCGACGACGTGACCGTGTCGCGTCGTCACGCCGAGTTCGTGCGCACCGGGACGGCGTTCCAGGTGCGCGACCTCGGCTCGCTCAACGGCACCTACTTCGACGGCGTCCGCATCGACTCGGCTCTGCTGAGCGACGGGGCCGAGGTGCAGGTGGGCAAGTTCCGGCTCACGTTCTACGCCTCGCGCGCCGACCGGGTGCCGACCCGCTGATGGCGGCGACATCGGCGGCACGCTCGCAGAGCGGGCCTCAGCTCCTCAGCATCGGCCAGGTGCTCGCGCGCCTGAACCCCGAGTTCCCGGATCTCAGCCCATCGAAGCTGCGCTTCCTCGAGGAGCGTCAGCTCGTGACGCCCGCGCGTACGGAGTCGGGCTACCGCAAGTTCTCGCCGGCCGACGTCGAGCGCCTGCGTCTCGTGCTCTCGATGCAGCGGGACTACTACCTGCCGCTCAAGATCATCCGCACCTACCTCGACGAGCTCGACGCGGGCCGCGAGCCGACCCTCCCGGGCGGCATCACGGTGACCGCTCCGTCGATGCTCCCGAGCGAGCGACGTCTGACGCGCGACGAGCTCATCCGCGAGGCGGGCGCGAACGCGATGCTCCTCCAGGACGCGATCTCGGCGTCGCTCATCGTCCCCGCGGAGCACTACACCGAGGACGCCCTCGCCGTGCTCAAGGCGCTCGTCGAGCTGCAGCGCTCGGGCATCGAGCCCCGCCACCTGCGCGGTTTCCGCGCCGCGGCGGAGCGCGAGCTCGGGCTCATCGAATCGGCCCTCATCCCGATCGCGCGCCGCAAGGACGCGTCGAGCCGTGCGAAGGCCCAGGAGCTCGCCCGCGAGATCGCCGGACAGCTCGAGGTCGTGCGCTCGAGCCTCATCCGCTCGGCGCTCGGTCGGCTCTGACACCCCCGGTCGGGGGAGCGCGGGAGACGATTCTCCGCGACACGCCGAGCGCTCACGCGGATGTGATTGATGGTGCCGCTCCGGGTGGGTACCGTGGAGGACGACAGCGAGTCTGAACTTCAACTTCAACCTGAAGGTTAAGAAGAAGGCTCGTAGGGGAGGACAGTCGAGATGAGCGACAGCGGCGAGCAGAGCGCACGCGACGCCGGGATGCGCTACGACCTCGGCTTCCTCTTCACCGACGGTCTGCCCGAACTCGACGACAGCGCGGGCTACCGCGGCACCGTCGCGGCTCGCGCGGCAGGCATCAGCTACCGCCAGCTCGACTACTGGGCGCGTACCGAGCTCGTCGAGCCCACGATCCGCGGTGCGGCCGGCTCCGGCTCCCAGCGGCTCTACGGCTTCCGCGACATCCTCGTGCTCAAGCTCGTCAAGCGGCTGCTCGACACGGGCATCTCGCTCCAGCAGATCCGCACGGCCATCGGCCAGCTGCGCGAGGCGGGCGTCAACGACCTCGCCCAGACGACCCTCATGTCGGACGGCGCGAGCGTCTACCTCTGCACCTCCGACGACGAGGTGATCGACCTCGTGAGCCGCGGCCAGGGCGTCTTCGGCATCGCGGTCGGCAAGGTGCTGCGCGAGGTCGAGTCGAGCCTCGTCGAGCTCGACTCCACGAGCGTCGACCCGGCCGATGAGCTCGCCGCGCGTCGCGCGAAGCGCGCCGCCAGCTGACCCTCCGCCGTCGCGCTCGGCGCGCGGGAGAGGTCCGCGCTCAGTTCGTCGGCGACTGGGGCTCGTTGAGCCGCGAGGTGCGCAGGACGCGCTCGAGCAGCACGTCGAAGTTGTGCGCCATCTCCTGGGCGCCCTCTCCGGGCCACACGTGAAGCGGCTTCGCAGCACCCTGCGCCTGCTGGAGAGACGTGCGCTCGGGGAGCTGCGGCGCGAGCACGAGCGGCCCGAACATGTCGCGCAGCTCCTTGATGCGGAACTGGTGCTCGAGCGACTGCACGCGCGCGCGGTTGACGATGATGCCGAGCGGCTGGAGTCGGGGGGAGATGCCGCGGCGGATCTCCTCGATCGCGCGGAGCGCGCGGTCGGCGGCCGCGACCGAGAACAGGCCCGGCTCGGTCACGACGACGACGCGGTCGGACGCCGCCCACGCCGTGCGGGTGAGCGCATTGAGCGACGGCGCGCAGTCGATGAGCACGAGGTCGTACTCCTTCTCGACGTGCGCGAGCGCCTCCTCGAGCTTCCAGATGTCGCGGATCGACGGGTGCGGTCCGTCGAAGTTGATGGCCGACGGCGACCCGATGAGCACATCGATCTTGCCGCTGCGGCCGCGCGTCCAGCCGGACGGCGCGATCGCCGCCCGGACGATCTTCTCCTTGGGGGAGGCGAGCACGTCCGCGACGTTGAGGTGACCGGCGACGTCGATGTCCATGCCGGTGGAGACATCCGACTGCGGGTCGAGGTCGACCACGAGGGTGGAGATGCCCCGAGCGAATGCCGCGGATGCGAGCCCGAGAGTCACCGTGGTCTTCCCCACGCCCCCCTTGAGGGAGCTGACGCTCAGAACGTGCACGAGAAGTCACCCTACCTTCACTAGTCTGAAAGAACCCAAAGCCTCCCCCCTCGCGTCCGGACACTCCGGCAGGAAGGACCGCATGTTCTCGAAGATCCTGGTCGCCAACCGAGGTGAGATCGCGATCCGCGCCTTCCGCGCCGCGTACGAGCTCGGCGCCCGCACGGTCGCGGTCTACCCCTGGGAGGACCGCAACTCGATGCATCGCCTCAAGGCGGACGAGGCGTACCTCATCGGTGAGAAGGGCCACCCGGTGCGCGCCTACCTCGACGTCGACGAGATCATCCGCGTCGCGAAGCTCTCGGGCGCCGACGCGATCTACCCGGGCTACGGCTTCCTCTCCGAGAACCCCGAGCTCGCCGCCGCGGCCGCGGCCAACGGCATCACCTTCATCGGCCCGGGCGAGCACGTGCTCGAGATGGCGGGCAACAAGGTCACGGCGAAGCAGCACGCCATCTCGGCGGGCGTCCCCGTGCTCAAGTCGACGCCGGCCACGACCGACATCGAAGAGCTGCTGCGCGGCGCCGACGAGATCGGCTTCCCGGTCTTCGCGAAGGCCGTCGCGGGAGGCGGCGGACGCGGCATGCGCCGCGTCGACACGCGCGAGGAGCTCCGCCCCGCACTCGAGGCCGCCATGCGCGAGGCCGACAGCGCCTTCGGCGACGCGCGCATGTTCATCGAGCAGGCCGTCGTGCGCCCGCGCCACATCGAGGTGCAGATCCTCGCGGACGGCACGGGGGAGACCCTGCACCTGTTCGAGCGCGACTGCTCGGTGCAGCGCCGTCACCAGAAGGTCGTCGAGATCGCGCCGGCCCCGAACCTCGACGACTCGATCCGCCAGGCCATGTACCGCGACGCCGTGGCGTTCGCGAAGTCGATCGGCTACGTCAACGCGGGAACCGTCGAGTTCCTGCTCGACACCGCGGGCGACCGCGCGGGCCAGCACGTGTTCATCGAGATGAACCCCCGCATCCAGGTCGAGCACACCGTGACCGAGGAGGTCACGGACGTCGACCTCGTGCAGGCGCAGATGCGCATCGCGGCGGGGGAGACGCTCGCCGACCTCGGGCTCCGACAGGAGGAGCTGCAGCCTCGTGGCTACGCCATCCAGTGCCGCATCACGACGGAGGACCCGGCCGCCGGCTTCCGCCCCGACACCGGCAAGATCACGACCTACCGCTCGCCGGGCGGCGCCGGCATCCGTCTCGACGGCGGCACGGTCGCCGCGGGCGCCCAGGTCTCGCCGTACTTCGACTCGATGCTCGTCAAGATGATCTGCCGCGGGCGCGACTTCCCCTCGGCCGTGCGCCGAGCGCGCCGCGGTCTCGCGGAGTTCCGTCTGCGCGGCGTCGCCACGAACATCCCCTTCCTGCAGGCCGTCTTCGACGACGCCGACTTCCTCGAGGGCGACGTCTCGACGTCGTTCATCGACGAGCGCCCCTGGCTCGTGCGCGGCCGCGAGTCGCGCGACCGCGGCACCAAGATCCTCAACTGGCTTGCCGACGTCACGGTCAACCAGCCGAACGGCTCGGGCGACGGCGCCATCGACCCCGCGCTCAAGCTGCCCGCGGTCGACCTCACCGCTCCCGCCCCCGCCGGCTCACGCCAGCGCCTCCTCGAGCTCGGTCCCGCCGGCTTCGCCTCCGCCCTGCGCGCCCAGAAGACGCTCGCCGTGACCGAGACGACGTTCCGCGACGCCCACCAGTCGCTCCTCGCGACACGCGTGCGCACGAAGGACCTCGTGGCCGTCATGCCGCACGTCGCGCGCCTCACGCCCGAGCTGCTCTCGGTCGAGGCCTGGGGTGGCGCCACCTACGACGTCGCGCTGCGCTTCCTCGGCGAGGACCCCTGGGAGCGGCTCGCGAAGATGCGCGAGGCGCTGCCCAACATCGCGATCCAGATGCTGCTCCGCGGCCGCAACACTGTCGGCTACACCCCGTACCCCACGGAGGTCACGCAGGCGTTCGTCGAGGAGGCCGCGGCGAGCGGCGTCGACATCTTCCGCATCTTCGACGCGCTCAACGACGTCGACCAGATGCGTCCCGCGATCGACGCCGTGCTCGAGACGAACACGACGGTCGCCGAGGTCGCGCTGTGCTACTCGGGCGACCTGCTCGACCCCGCCGAGGACCTCTACACGCTCGACTACTACCTGCGCCTCGCGGAGCAGATCGTCGACGCGGGCGCCCACATCCTCGCGATCAAGGACATGGCGGGCCTCCTGCGCGCCGGAGCCGCCGAGAAGCTCGTCGGCGCGCTGCGCGAGCGCTTCGACCTCCCCGTGCACGTGCACACGCACGACACCGCGGGCGGCCAGCTCGCGACGCTCCTCGCGGCGAGCCGCGCCGGTGCCGATGCCGTCGACGCCGCCAGCGCCCCCATGGCGGGCACGACGAGCCAGCCGAGCCTCTCGGCCCTCGTCGCCGCGACCGCCCACACCGAGCGCCACACGGGCCTCTCGCTCGACGCCGTGAGCGACCTCGAGCCCTACTGGGAGGCCGTGCGCCGCGCCTACAAGCCCTTCGAGTCGGGTCTGCCCGGCCCGACCGGCCGCGTGTACCACCACGAGATCCCCGGCGGGCAGCTCTCCAACCTGCGCCAGCAGGCGATCGCGCTCGGTCTCGGCGACCAGTTCGAGAAGGTGGAGGACTGGTACGCGGCGGCGAACCGCATCCTGGGCCGTCCCACCAAGGTCACGCCCTCGTCGAAGGTCGTCGGCGACCTCGCGCTGCAGCTCGCCGCCACGAACGCCGACCCGGCCGACTTCGAGGAGAACCCCGACAAGTACGACATCCCCGACTCGGTCATCGGGTTCATGGCCGGCGAGCTCGGTGACCTCCCCGGCGGATGGCCGGAGCCGTTCCGCAGCAAGGTGCTCAAGGGGCGCGAGGTGCGCATCGGTCTGCAGCAGTTGAGCGACGCCGACCGCGAGGGGCTCGCGGGCGATCCCGCGACCCGTCGCGAGACCCTCAACCGACTGCTGTTCGCGGCGCCGACGCGCCAGTTCCAGGAGGTACGCGAGCAGTACGGCGACCTCTCGGTGCTCGACACCGTCGACTACCTCTACGGCCTCAAGCCGGGGGTCGAGCACACCGTCCAGATCGGCCCGGGCGTGAGCCTCTTCGTCGGGCTCGAGGCGATCGGCGAGGCCGACGACAAGGGCATGCGCACCGTCATGACGACGCTCAACGGGCAGCTCCGCCCGGTGTTCGTGCGCGACCGCTCCATCTCGGTGCAGACCTCGAGCGCCGAGAAGGCCGACCCCGGCAAGCCCGGCCACGTCGCTGCGCCGTTCTCGGGCGTCGTCACGCTCAAGGTCGCCGCGGGCGACCGGATCGAGGCCGGGCAGCCCATCGCCACCATCGAGGCGATGAAGATGGAGGCCGCCATCACCTCGCCCGTCGCCGGCACCGTCGCACGCCTCGCCATCCCCGAGACGCAGCAGGTCGACGCCGGGGACCTGCTCGTCGTGGTCGAGTAGGGTCGCACACATGGCGCGGAAGACAGAGGGGGAGGACCCCCAGCACACGCGCGCGCTCACGGGCGAGGGGGATGCCGCACTCGCCTCGGCGCTGCCGGAGAGCCTCACCGTCTCCATCGAGCTGCCGGCCGAGCAGCACGAACCGCCGGAGGACGAGGCGCAGGTCGCCCTCGAGGAGATCGTGACGACCCCCGCATCCGTCACGCCCGTCGAGGCGCCCGGCGGCGGGACCGTCACGATCGAGGTCGTGCCGGACATCGTGCACGTCGCCGACCTCGAGGCCGAGCCGAGCACCGAGAACCCCGTCGTGCCGCTGCCCGCGGACGACGACCTGTACTCGCGGCGCGAGCGCAAGCGCGGCCCCGCCGCGACACCCGAGCCGTCGGCCATGCTGACGGCCGATCGGCTGCTCGAGCCCAAGCGCAACCGCAACGCCCCTGAGGGTGCGTGGCCCGCCTTCGTGTACGCGGCCACGCTGCACCTCGTGAATCTCGGCGACTCGCCGGCCGTCCGCGAGCGCAAGGCGCTCGACGCACGCATCGCGAAGCGCCTCGAGGGCGGCACGCGCTTCGTGCCCGTGCTCACGCGCAAGGGCGGCGTCGGAAAGACCACCGTCACGACCCTGCTCGGCATGGCCCTCGCCGATGTGCGCGAGGACCGCATCATCGCGGTCGACGCCAACCCCGACCGCGGGACGCTCTCCGAGCGCGTCGCGCGGCAGACGCGCTCCACCGTGCGCGACATCGTCACGCACTCGGCCGCCATCAAGGACTTCAGCGAGTTCTCGTCGCACGTCTCGCGCGACGAGACCCGCCTCGACGTGCTCGCATCCGACACCGACCCGCTCCTGTCGGAGGCCTTCGACGAGAACGACTACAACGTCGTCGCCGACCTCGTGTCGCGCTACTACTCGATCTGCCTCACCGACTGCGGCACGGGCATCGTGCACTCCGTGATGCGGGCGACCCTGCAGCGCGCCGACGGCATCGTCGTCGTCTCGGGCGGCAGCGTCGACGAGGCGCGCCTCGCCTCCGAGACGCTCACCTGGCTCGAGGCCAACAACTACGGCCACCTCGTGCGCAACGCCGTGGTCGCCATCAACACGGCCACCCACGGCACCAACCTCGTCAAGCTCGACGAGATCGACGCGCACTTCGCGTCGCGCGTGCGCGCCGTGGTGCGGATGCCGTACGACCCCGAGCTCGCCGCCGGCTCCGTCGTGCGGTGGAGCAAGCTCAAGCCCTTCACCCGCTCCTCGGCGCGCGACCTCGCGGCGCTCGTCATGGACGGCCTCCCCACGACCCGGAACGCGTGAGGCGAACCCGATGACCGAACGACAGATCCGCATCTTCGGCGACCCCGTGCTGCGCTCGAAGACCGACCCCATCACCGATCCCGGCGACCCGCGCGTGCGCGCCCTCGTCGAGGACCTCGTCGACACCGTCCGCCTCCCGGGCCGTGCGGGCGTCGCCGCCACGCAGATCGGCGTCGGCCTGCGCGCCTTCAGCGTCAACATCGACGGCGACATCTCCTACGTGCTCAACCCCGTGCTCGAGGTGTCGGGCGAGCCGGAGCCCGTCGACGAGGGGTGCCTCTCGGTGCCCGGCTTCTACTTCCCGCGCCTGCGCCACCCGTGGGCGCGCGTCACGGGCGTCGACGTCGACGGGAACCCCGTCGTGCTCGAGGGCGAGGGCCTCATGGCCCAGGCGCTCCAGCACGAGTGCGACCACCTCGAGGGCAAGCTCTACATCGAGGGGCTCGAGCCCGACACGAAGCGCGAGGCGATGCGCGCCATCCGCCAGGCCGACTGGTTCCAGCAGTAGCCTCACGACGCGAGAACGCCCCGCCCGCCGCGTACGCGGCTCGGACGGGGCGTTCTGCGCTGGTGCGCGGGCGACTCAGCGGAGGGAGATGCCCTCCGTGACCGGCGCCGCCGAGTAGAGCTCCTCGATGACGGGCGCGAAGTCCTTGAGGATGACGTTGCGCTTGATCGAGAGCTTCGGTGTGAGGTGGCCGCTCGCCTCGGTGAACTCGATGTCGAGGATCTTGAACTTGCGGATCGACTCGGCCCGCGACACCTTCGCGTTGGCGACGTCGATGGCCCGCTGCACCTCGGCGATCACCTTCGGGTTGCGGGCCGCCTCCGCGAGGCTCATGTCGCCGGCCTCGCCGTTGTTGTTGAGCCACATGGGGAGCATCTCGGAGTCGAGGGTGATGAGCGCCGAGATGAACGGCTTCTGGTCGCCCACGACGACGACCTGACCGACGATCGGGTTCGAGCGGATGGGGTCCTCGAGAGCCGCGGGGGCGACGTTCTTGCCGCCCGCGGTGACGATGATCTCCTTCTTGCGGCCCGTGATGGTGAGGTAGCCCTCGTCATCGAGGGAGCCGATGTCGCCGGTGTGGAACCACTCGTCGGTGAAGACCTCGGCGGTCGCCTCGGGGTTGTTCCAGTAGCCGCCAAACACGTCGACGCCCTTGACGAGGATCTCGCCGTCCTCGGCGATCTTGACGCCGACGCCGGGCAGCGGGGTGCCGACTGTGCCGATCTTGAACTTCTCGACGATGTTGACCGTGGCGGGAGCCGTGGTCTCGGTGAGGCCGTAGCCCTCGAGGATCTTCACGCCGAGGCTGCGGAAGAAGTGACCGAGGTGTTGGCCGAGCGGCGCGGAGCCGGAGACGGCGTACTTGACGTTGCCGCCCATCGCCGCGCGGAGCTTCGAGAGCACGAGCTTGTCGAACAGCTTGAACTTGAGCTTCAGACCGAGGGGCACCTTGCCGGCGTCGAGCGCCTTCGAGTACTCGATGGCCGTGTGCGCGGCCTTCTCGAAGATCGCGCCCTTGCCGCCCGCGGCGGCCTTCTGCTCGGCCGAGTTGTAGACCTTCTCGAAGACGCGAGGGACCGCGAGGAGGAACGACGGCTTGAAGCTGCCGAGCGCCGGGAGGAGTTGCTTGGTGTCGGCCTGGTGGCCGACCTTCACGCCCGCGTGCACCGACATGATCGAGATGAAGCGCGCGAAGACGTGGGCGGTCGTGATGAAGAGGAGGGTCGACGCACCGGGTGCTACCACCTCCTTCATCGCGACGGCCGCGTTGCGCGACAGCTCGACGAAGTTGGAGTGGGTGAGGATGCAGCCCTTGGGGGTGCCGGTGGAGCCGGAGGTGTAGATGAGCGTCGCGAGGTCGGAGCCCTTCGCGATCGTGCGGCGCTCCTCGACGTCGGCGTCGGTGACACCGCTGCCGCCCGCGACGAGCTTCTCGAGGTCGCCGAGGTGCATCTGCCACACCTGGGTGACCGCGGGCAGGTCGGCGCGCACCTCGTCGAAGCGCGCGAAGTGGTCGGCGTTCTCGACGATGAGGGCCGACGCACCGGAGTCGGTGAGGATGTACGCGATCTGGGACGGCGACGAGGTCTCGTAGATGGGGACGAGCACCGCACCGGCGAAGGCCGCGGCGAAGTCGACGAGGGTCCACTCGTAGCGGGTGCGGCAGATGAAGCCGATCCTGTCGCCGGCCTTCACCCCCGCCGCGATGAAGCCCTTGGCGAGGGCGACCACCTGGCGGTGGAACTCCGCCGACGTCACGTCCTCCCAGCCGCCGTCGGCGGTGGGCAGCGCGAAGAGCGGGGAGTCGGGGGTCTGGGCGACGCGGTCGACCAGGAGGGTGGAAATCGTCGCTTCCGGGTCCGCGGGGACAACAGCAGGGACGTAGATCTCGTTCACGGCAGCTCCTTCGGTACCGGAATGGGGCTCGGGCATGGGACTCCACTGTAACCCGGCGGCTCCCTCGGCGGCGCCGAGAGCGGGCGGGTCGCGCCGCATGGCCCGCGAACGGGGTGCGCTGGCTAGACTCGTCGCTCGTGCATGCCATCGGAATCGACATCGGCGGAACGAAGATCGCGGGCGGACTCGTCGCCGACGACGGCACGATCGTGCGGCAGGAGCGGCGGCCCACGCCGGCCCGGGACGGCGCCGCGATCATCGACGCCGTCGTCGAGGTCGTGGAGAGCCTGCGCGACGGTCAGGAGGTCGCGGCCGTCGGCGTCGCGGCGCCCGGTTTCATCGACGCCGAGCAGTCGACCGTCTATTACACCCCGAACATCCCGTGGCGCAGCGAGCCGCTTCGCGCCGAGCTGTCGCAGCGCCTCCCCGGGCTCGACATCACGATCGACAACGACGCGAACGCCGCCGGGTGGGCGGAGTACCGCTTCGGCGCCGGTCGTGGCTACCGCGACATGACGCTCCTCACGATCGGCACGGGCGTGGGCGGTGCGATCGTGACGGGCGGGCGCCTGCTGCGCGGCGGCTTCGGCACGGCCGCGGAGATCGGCCACATGCGCGTCGTGCCGGGTGGCCTCCCGTGCGGCTGCGGTCAGCGCGGCTGCATCGAGCAGTACGGCTCGGGCCGCGCCCTGCTGCGCTTCGCGAACGAGATCGCCGATCAGCGCGGAATCGGCCAGGCCCTCGCGGACGCTCGCGAGCGCTCGGGCGAGCTCGACGGCCACGACCTCTACGAGCTCATCGTCGCCGAGGACCCGGGTGCCCTGTTCGCGCTGCGTGAGCTCGGGGGCTGGCTCGGACAGGCGGCGGCGTCCCTGAGCGCCGTGCTCGACCCGCAGTTGTTCGTGTTCGGCGGCGGCGTCGCGGCGGCGGGGGAGATGCTCCTCGAGCCGATCCGCGAGTCGTTCCGCTCCCACATGCCCGCCCGCGGCTTCCACCCGGAGCCCGAGTTCGCGGCCGCCGAGCTCGTGAACGACGCGGGGATCGTGGGGGCCGCGGACATCGCCCGCGCCCACGCGGAGGCCCGCGGCGCATGACGCGCACCGCATCCGCGGCGCCTAGACTCGGACGTCGGGACCGGCGGCGAAGGGACGGATGACGTGTTCTACCTCTTCCTGAAGCACGTCATCGTCGGGCCGTTCCTGCTCTCGGTGTTCCGCCCCTGGACGAAGGGGCTCGAGAACGTGCCCGCGAAGGGCCCCGTGATCTTCGCGAGCAACCACCTGTCCTTCATGGACTCGATCTTCCTGCCGCTCGTCGTCGACCGGCAGATCCGCTTCCTCGCGAAGAGCGAGTACTTCACGGGCCGCGGCATCAAGGGCCGCATCATCCGCTGGTTCTTCCTCGGCGTCGGGCAGCTGCCGATCGACCGCTCGGGCGGCAAAGCGTCGGAGGCCTCCCTCAACACCGGCCTCGACCACCTCGCCGCGGGCGGCTGGCTCGGCATCTACCCGGAGGGCACCCGCAGCCACGACGGACGCCTCTACCGCGGCCGCACGGGTATCGCGCGCATGGTGCTCGAGGCGGGCGCACCCGTCGTGCCGGTCGCGATGATCGACACCGAGAAGGTCATGCCCGTCGGGTCGAGGATCCCGAAGGTGCGCCGCGTCGGCGTCGTCTTCGGCGAGCCGCTCGACTTCTCGCGCTTCGCCGGCATGGAGGGCGACCGCTTCGTGCTGCGCTCGATCACCGACGAGATCATGTACGAGCTCCAGCACCTGAGCGGCCAGGAGTACGTCGACGTCTACGCCTCGAGCGTCAAGGGGCGCCCGCAGGCCGCGAAGCAGGGCTGAGCCCGCCGCCGGACCTCGCGCGAGTCGGCGCGTCAGCAGGGGAATGAACCCTCCGTTAGGCTGACTCGTCGGGGCCAGTACGCCCTCTTTTCGTGTACCCACCAGACCCAGAGGAACCACCCGTGGTAGAGCCGACCGAGACCGTTGTACAGGCAGATCCCGCCGTGATCGCCGGTCTCGACTATTGGCGTCAGCTGCCGATCAAGCAGCAGCCCGAGTGGCCGGACCCGGAGGCCGTGGCCGCGGCGTCGGCGGAGATCGCGACCTACCCGCCGCTCGTCTTCGCGGGTGAGATCGACATCCTGCGCGACCGCCTCGCGCGCGCCGCCCGCGGCGAGTCGTTCCTGCTCCAGGGCGGGGACTGCGCCGAGACGTTCGCCGGCGCGACCGCCGACCAGATCCGCAACCGCGTGAAGACGCTGCTCCAGATGGCGGTCGTGCTCACCTACGGCGCCTCCATGCCGATCGTGAAGATGGGCCGCATGGCGGGCCAGTTCGCGAAGCCCCGCTCGAGCGACTTCGAGACGCGCGGCGACGTGACCCTCCCCGCGTACCGGGGCGACATCGTCAACGGCTACGACTTCACCGCCGAGTCGCGCCAGGCCGACCCCCGTCGCCTCGTGCAGGGCTACCACACGGCCGCGTCGACGCTGAACCTCATCCGCGCGTTCACGCAGGGCGGCTTCGCCGACCTGCGCGAGGTGCACTCGTGGAACAAGGGCTTCGCGTCGAACCCCGCGAACCAGCGCTACGAGGGCCTCGCGAAGGAGATCGACCGCGCCATCCGCTTCATGGAGGCCGCGGGCGCCGACTTCGACGAGCTCAAGCGCGTCGAGTTCTACACCTCGCACGAGGGCCTGCTCATGGACTACGAGCGCCCCATGACGCGCATCGACTCGCGCAACGGCACCGCCGTCAACACCTCTGCCCACTTCCTGTGGATCGGGGAGCGCACGCGCGACCTCGACGGTGCGCACGTGGACTACTTCTCCCGCATCCGGAACCCCATCGGCGTCAAGCTCGGCCCGACCACGAGCGTCTCCGACATGGAAAAGCTCATCGACAAGCTCGACCCCGAGCGCGAGCCGGGACGCCTGACGTTCATCACGCGCATGGGCGCGGGCAAGATCCGCGACGCGCTGCCGCCGCTGCTCGAGGCCATCAAAGGCATGGACGCCAACCCGCTGTGGGTGACCGACCCGATGCACGGCAACGGCATGACGACGGCGACCGGCTACAAGACCCGCCGCTTCGACGACGTGGTCGACGAGGTGCGCGGCTTCTTCGAGGCGCACCGCGCCGCAGGCACCCACCCGGGCGGCATCCACGTGGAGCTCACGGGCGACGACGTCACCGAGTGCCTCGGCGGGTCCGAGATGATTGACGAGGACACCCTCGCGACGCGCTACGAGTCGCTGTGCGACCCGCGCCTCAACCACATGCAGTCGCTCGAGCTCGCGTTCCTCGTGGCGGAGGAGCTCACGGCGCGCTGATCACACCGGCGAGCGCCGGGGTTGTGCCCGGCGTCGACGCAGGCGGCCCGGATCCCCGATCCATGAGACAGGAACGTCTCGGGGCCCGGGCCGTCACCGTCTCCTCGTGTCGTGGCGCGGGCAGCGTCGCCCTGCCGCGACGGGAGCGCAGGACGCGGTCGCGGTCAGCTGCCTGCGCTGAGGCGGACGCGGATGGTGCTGCCCTTCGGCACCTGACCGCTCGGCGGGTCGATCTGCTGCACGATCGCGATGCCGGCGATCATGTCGGTCTCGCCGATGAGCCTGCTGTTGTTGTTCCAGTAGTCGTACTTCAGGCCCGCCTCGGCGAGCTTCTTCTTCGCGGCGATCCAGTTGATCCCGACGATGTCGGGGACGTCGACGGGAGGCGGCCCGTCGGAGACGTTGAGGATGACGCTGTCACCCGGGCGCAGCTCGCCCTGGTCGACGATGCCGATCACGGCGTCCTTGGCGACGGTCTCGCTGAAGTTGCGCTGCACCTCGGCCTCGACCACGAGGCCCGCCTCGGTGAGGGCGCCACGGGCCTCGTCGACGCTCGTGCCTCCGATCGCGGGCAGCACGCCCGCGGAGACGCGGAGCTCGACGGTCTGGCCCTGGAAGAGCGCGTCGGAGCCCTGCGACACGTCGACGGGGGAGCCGTCGACGGTCACGGTCGCCGAGAGCACGACGTCCATCGGCTGGTCGCTGAAGACGCGGTCCGGGGTCTCGCCGCGCAGGAGTCCGGCCTGCGAGATGAGCGCGTCGGCGTCGGCGAGCGCGAGGCCCGCGAGCTGACCGATGGTGGTCGGCTGCGGCCCCTTCGACACGATGAGCGTCACGGGGGTGCCCTTGCGGATGCTCGTCCCGAGCGCCGGGTCGGTCTCCATGACGAGGCCCGCGGGCACGTCGAGGCTCCAGTCCTCGGTCGTGTCGGCCACTTCGATCCCGAGCTCCGCGAGCTGGGCCGTGGCGGCATCCGGAGCCAGGTTCTTGATCGACTCGGGGATCGTCACGTGGGCGCCGGGGCCCGCGCCGAACCACCAGCCCGTGCCGCCCGCCGCGAGGGCGAGCACGAGCACGAGCACGAAGGCGAGCCAGCCGCGCTTGCGGCGCGAGCCGGCTTTCTGCGTGAGCTTCGCCGCGTTGGCGCTCACCGGGCCGGTCTCCTGCGTCTGCTGCAGCGAGCGAGCGCCGAGCACCTGGGTCTCGGCCGTGTTCTGCCGGGCCGAGGGCAGCACCATCGTGCGCTGGAGCGCGGTCGCCTGGGTCGGGAGGGCCGTGTGCAGGAGCGTCTCGGTCTCGCGCAGCTGGTCGAGCATGACGCGCGCGTCCCGGGGGCGCTCCTCGGGATCGCGCGCGGTCGCCCACAGCACGAGCTCGTCGAGCTCCGCGGGCACGCGCGGGTTCGCGTTCGAGGGCGGCGGCACGGAGTCGTTCGCGTGCTGGTAGGCGATCTGCATGGGCTGCTCGCCCTTGAACGGCTGCTCGCCCGTGAGCATCTCGTACATCATGATGCCGACCGCGTAGATGTCGCTGCGGGCGTCCGCGATGCCGCGCGTGACGAGCTCGGGGGAGAGGTACGCGATCGTGCCGAGCAGGGCGGCACCCGTCGCCGTGTTGGCGGAGGCCGCACGCGCGAGGCCGAAGTCGCCGATCTTGATGCGCCCGTCGTCGGCGAGCAGCACGTTCTCGGGCTTGAGGTCGCGGTGGACGATCCCGGCCTTGTGAGCGGCCGCCAGGCCGGAGAGCACCGACTCGGCGATGTCGATCGTCTGCTCGGCCGTGAGCGCGCCGTGCTCCTGCAGGAGGTCGCGCAGCGTGATGCCGGGCAGGTACTCCATCACGAGGTAGGCGGAGTCGTCGTCCTGCCCCTGGTCGAAGACGTTCACGACGTTCGGGTGCGCGAGTCGCGCCGCCGAGCGCGCCTCCTGGATGAAGCGCTGCTTGAACTGCTCGTCGTCGGCGAGGTGACCGTGCATGACCTTGACGGCCACGCGTCGCTCGAGCCGCAGGTCGGTCGCGAGGTAGACGGTCGCCATCCCCCCGCGCGCGATGCGCGATCGCACCTGATACCGCCCGTCGATCAGGCGGCCGATCAGGGGATCGGTGGTGCTCGTGGTCACCCTCCGAGTGTAGGAGGGCACCTCCTCGTCACCGGGCAGCCACGCGGCCCCCGGCTCCCTCCCGACGGGAACCGTCTCGAGCGGCTCCGTCAGCCCAGCTGTGCCAGCCATGCGGTCGCGCTCGTCTCCCACTTGGCGTACGCGTTCGGGAAGGCCGAGATCTGCACGGCCTGCGCGGCCTGCGTGAGGCTCATCGACTGCCAGCCGGGGATGTCGAGAAGGCCGCGCGTCTTGCCCTTGTTCGGGTTCGACGGGCCGCCGTAGAAGAGGCGGGCGGCGTGCGACGCGTTGAGGATCTGCTCCTTGGTGCCCCAGCCGGTGCTCGGGCGCTGCTGGAAGAGGCCGATGGAGTCGCGGTCGCCGTAGTCGATGTTGCGGAGGCTCGACTCCTGCATGGCGGCGGCGAGCGCGATGATGATGCCGCGGTCGGGGACGCCGAGCTCACGGCCCACCTGGATGATGATGCGCGCGTTGGCGGCCATCTCCTCGGTGAGCGGCGTGATCGACGAGCCGTCGGTCGCGACGCTCACGCCCGGGATGGTGAGCGTGCGGCCGGCGTAGATGATGCTCGACCAGGTGAGGCCGTTGGCGTCGAGGATCGACTGGATGCTCACCCCGAAGCGCTGGGCGATCGAGGAGACCGTGTCGCCCGACTTGATGACGTAGCTCGTGCTGAGCGGCGGGGCGGGCGTCGACACGACGGGCGTGGTCGGGGCGGCAGGCGCCTGCGGGGCCGGGGCCGGGGCCTGCGGGGCGGGCGTCACGGAGGAGACGTTCTCGGCGGGCAGGGTCGACGCGCCGGGGATGGCGATCGTCTGCCCCGGGTAGATGATGCTCGACCAGCTCAGGCCGTTGGCCGTGAGCACCGACTGCGTCGAGACGCCGAAGCGCGCCGCGATCGCGCTGATCGTGTCGCCCTTGACGATCGTGTAGCGGCCGCCCGTCGCGGGCGCCGAGGGGGTCGCCGGGGCGGGGGCCGCCGCGCCGGTGAGCTTGAGCACCTGACCGGGGAAGATGAGCGACTTCCAGCCGAGGCCGTTGAGCGCGAGCACGCTCGCGGTCGCGAGCCCGTAGCGCCCGGCGATGCTCGAGACGGTGTCGCCGGCCTTGACGGTGTAGGTGGCGGGCACGGATGCCGCGGCCTTGGGGGCGGATGCCGCGGCCACGGCCGCGCGGACGGTGCTGCCGAGGGTTGTCTTGGGCTTGGCGGGCTTGCGCTCGGCGGCGGGAGCGGCCTCGGCGGGCGAGACGACGCCCGTGACGGTCAGTGCGCCCGTGAGCACGATCGGCATCGTCGCCATCATGCCCTTGGCGAGAGCCGAGGGCACCCCGTGCTCACGCGCCGGTGCCGTGTGGCTGGGGGTGAGCCCCGCGAACACCGCCCGTGCGCGGTCCACCTCGTGCGTCTGCTGCATCGCCGTCCTGCCTTCCCCTCCGGCCCGAGGGCGTATCCGGTCCGCTCGATAACGTGTCACAGAAGTTTAACAGTGTCAATTACTGTGGCTGATGTTGTTTGAGTTCATCTGTTCGTAACATTTGCCGTTTGTGCACCGGCGGCGGGCGTCGTGCACGCTAGGAGGGTGACCGAACCCGCCTCCGAGTGGCTCACCATTCCCGACCTCGTCGACCTCCTCGGTACGACGCCGAGCAAGATCCACCGCCTGCTGGAGGACAAGCACCTGCTCGCGGTGCGCGTCGACGGCGTGCTCCGCGTGCCCGCGACCTTCCTGCGCGACGGGGAGCCGCTGCACGAGCTGCGCGGCACCCTCATGCTGCTCGCCGACTCCGGCTACACCGACGAGGAGGCCATGAACTGGCTCCTCGGCGAGGACGACAGCCTGGGCACCTCGCCCATCGAGGCGCTGCGCGCCGGCCGCAAGGCCGAGGTGCGCCGCGTCGCCCAGGCGCTCGCCTTCTAGACCGCCTCGGCTGCGGAAGGCGCGCCCGCGCCCTCCGAGTGCAGCACGACGAGCTGCTGCGTCGCACGCGTCATGGCGACGTAGCGATCGACCGCGCCCTCGACGCCCTCGCCCCAGCTCTCCGGGTCGACGACGAGCACGAGGTCGAACTCGAGGCCCTTGGCGAGCTCGGGTGTCAGCGAGCGCACGCGCGGCAGCCCCGCGAAGTCCTCGTCGCCGATAACGCACGCCGTGCCCTCGGCGTGCCCGGCGAGCCACTCTTCGAGCACGGCGTCGCGCTCGCTCCGGGGGAGGTGACGCACCGGGATGCCGCTGCTGCGGATCGCGACGGGGACGTTCGCGTCGGGGAGCGCCGCGCGGATGGCGGGCTCCGCCTCGGCCATGACCTCCTCCGGCGTGCGGTAGTTGACGGTGAGCGTCTCGACGCGCACCTCGGACAGCCCGACGCGCGCGAGACGCTCCTCCCAGCTCTCGGGGAAGCCGTGCCGCGCCTGCGCGCGGTCGCCCACGATCGTGAGGCTGCGCGACGGGGTGCGGCGCAGCAGCATCGTCCACTCGGCGTCGGTGAGCTCCTGCGCCTCGTCGACCACGAGGTGCGCGTAGGGGCCCGCGAGCTCGTGCGGCGCGAGCGTCGGCAGCGCCGCCTCGTCGATGAGGCGGTCGGCGAAGGGCTGCTGGCGCAGCGCCTGCACCTCTCCCTCCATGTCGTCGTCGCCCGCGAGCAGCTCCTCGACGACGCGCTCGCGCACGGCGCGCTCCGCTTCGAGCGCCACCGCGCGACGACGGGCGACGCGCGCGGCATCCGGGTCGCCGATGAGGTGGCGCGCCGCGTCGAGGTAGGGGAGGTCGGCAGTCGTCCAGGCGCGCCCGTCCTCGCGTGTGAGCGCGCGCACCTCGGCCTCGTCGAGCCACGGGGCGTTGAGCCGCAGGTACGCCGGCACGCTCCACAGGTCGGCGACGACCCCCGCGGGATCGAGCACCGGCCATGCCCGCGTGAAGGTGCGTGCGAGCTGCGGATGCTGGGCGAGGGCGCGGCGGAGCAGGTGGGGCGGCACGTCGGCGTCGAACTGGTCGACGAGGATCGCGAGCACCGACTCCCACACGGCGGCGCGCGCCTCGTTGTGCGTCGTGCCGGGCTCGACGGCCGCGAACGCCTCGGCCCACTCGCCGGGGCCGATCCACGCGACACCCCACGGCGTCTCGATCGTGAGCTCGTCCTGCGGCGGCCGCTCGTAGGCGCGCACGGCGTTCTCGACCGCGTCGACGAGGTGCGCAGAGGCCTTGAGCCGCGCGACCTCGGGGTCGGCCTCGACCGCGGCGTCCCGGCCCTCGGGCACGAGGTCGCGCAGCGTGCAGGTCTGCACACCCTCCTCGCCGAGGCTCGGGAGCACGTCGGCGACGTACGCGAGGTACGGCTCGTGCGGTCCGACGACGAGCACGCCGCCGCGGCGATGCCCGAGACGCGGGTCGGCGTAGAGCAGGTAGGCGGTGCGGTGCAGCGCGACGACGGTCTTGCCCGTGCCGGGGCCGCCGTCGACGACGAGCGGTCCGCGCGAGGAGGCGCGGATGATGGCGTCCTGGTCGGCCTGGATGGTAGCGAGCACGTCCCGCATGCGCGGCGAACGGCTCGCCCCGAGGGTCGCGATGAAAGCCGACTGGTCGTCGAGCGCCGCATTCCGCTCGAGCCCCTCGTCCGTGAACACCTCGTCCCAGTAGTCGGTGACGTGCCCGCGCGACCAGCGGTAGCGGCGTCGGCTCGCGAGGCCCATGGGGTTCGCGTGCGTCGCGGCGAAGAAGGGCTCGGCGGCGGGCGCGCGCCAGTCGACGAGCAGACGCGTGCCGTCGTCGTCCGCGAGGGTCACGCGTCCGATGTAGATCGGCTCCTCGCCGTCGGCCGGGACCATGCGCCCGAGGCACACGTCGAGGCCGAACCTGCGCAGCATCCGGATGCGGCCGGCGAGCTCGTGCACCGCGAGGTCGCGCTCGAGCACCTCCTGGTTGTTGTCGCCGCCGCGCAGGCGCGCCTCGTCGAGGCGGGCCTCGAGCTCGGCGAGCTGCCGCTCGACCGCTGCCGCGACCGCGCGGAAGCGGCGCTCGTCGTCGGCGATGAGCGCGGGGTCGGCCTTGGCGGCGAGTCGCTCGGGGAGGTCGAACACGGATGCGGTCACAAGGCGGCTCCGGGGTGGTTCGTGGGGCGTGGGGGCGGGCTGACCATCGTCACACGTCCCGCGCGACGATTCACCAGGTCCCCGTCCAGGCCCGAGCGGTATCCTGGAGGCCCGCCGAGGTCAGGCGTCGCGACGCGTGACGCGGTCGGCGAGCCGCGAGAGCTCCTCGCGGGCGGAGGCGCTGAGCGGCGCGTCCCCGAGCGCCTCGAGCGCGACCCGGACGTTGTGGGCGATGATCCGCTCCACCTGGTCGGCCGCACCGCTGTCGCGCATCGTGTTCTGCAGCATCCGCACCTGGGCGTCGTCGAGCGTCGGATCGCCCAGCAGCTCGTCGAGCACGCGCACCGCCGTCGCCGGCATCTTCTGCCGGGCGAGCCCGATGAGCACGGTGCGCTTGCCCTCGCGCAGGTCGTCGCCCGAGGGCTTGCCCGTGACCTCCGGGTCGCCGAAGACGCCGAGCATGTCGTCGCGCAGCTGGAAGGCCACGCCGAGCGGCAGGCCGAACGCGCGCAGCGCGGCGAGCTGGGGGAGCGAGCCCCCCGCGAGCGCCCCGCCGATGGCGAGCGGCGCCTCGACGCTGTACTTGGCCGACTTGTAGACGATGACCCGGTGCGCCCGCGGGAGCGCCTCGCTGTCGGGGCGCGACTTCCAGGAATCCTCTTCGAGCACGTCGAGGTACTGGCCGACGGTCACCTCGGTGCGCATCGTGAAGAACTCGGCGCGCGCCGCGCGCGCGGCCTCGGGGTCGTCGAGGCGCGTGAGCCCGTCCTCGAAGAGCTCGTCGGCCCAGCCCAGGAGCAGGTCGCCCAGCAGGATCGCGGTCGAGGTGCCGAACTGGGCGGCGTCGCCGTCCCAGCCCTGTTCTCGGTGGAGGCTCTCGAACGCGCGATGGGCGGCCGGGCGGCCGCGACGGATGTCGGACCGGTCGATGATGTCGTCGTGGACGAGCGCGGCCGCGTGGAAGAGCTCGAGCGCCGCCGCGACCGAGACGACCGCGGGGAGCGCGCGGGAGGTGTCGGGGCCGTCGAGGTCGGGGAGCGCACCGCCGTCGGAGATCGACGCGACCGACTGCCAGCCCCAGTAGCAGAAGAGCGCGCGGAACCGCTTGCCGCCCGAGAGCAGCTGGCGGGCCTGCGCGACGAGGGGCGCGAGATCGGGGGCGATCTCGGCGAGGGCCGTCTCGTGACCGTCGAGCGCGTCGTCGATCCGAGCGGCTATGAGGTCGACTAACCGCGTACTCCCAGGCACGCGCCTAGCCTAGCCAGCCACGACGCGCCTACAATCGGACTCACCGGCCGCACCCGCACGCGCCGGAAGCCTGAAGGAGCTCGAGATGCCGCTTTCGGAACAGGAGCAGCGCCTCCTCGACGAGATGGAGCGCAACCTCTATCACAGCGAGGCGGAGGACGTCGCGACCGTCGGACCGCGACCGGGTCGCGCGAACGGCACCGCCATCGTGCTCGCCGCCGTGGGCATCCTCATCGGACTCGCGCTCCTCGTGGCGGGCGTGATCATCCGCCAGCCGCTCGTCGGCATCCTCGGCTTCGCGGCGATGTTCGGAGGAGTGGTGCTCGTCGTCGCGCCGCCGCTCCGCTTCACCGTGCCGTCGAGCCCGCGCACGCGACGCTGACGACCGCGGCCGCGCAGGAGGAGCTCCCGCGCTGATCTCGGACCTCGAAAGGCCGGCCCTCGGGCCGGCCTTTTCGTTTGCCCGTGGAAGCCCACGCTTTGCAAAAATCCCTCCACATCCCTCCACCGCCTACTGCCCTTGATTTTCAAGGGCAGTTTCTTCGTCTGCGGACAGAAAACCCGCGAAACCGCTTGGTTGGTGGTGGAGGGTGGAGTAAAGTGGAGCAAACCTGGATCTGGCCGGAGCGAAGGGGGACGACATGCTGCTCGGCACGTTCGCCCCCAAGCTCGACGAGAAAGGGCGGATCATCCTGCCGGCGAAGTTCATGGGCGACTTCGCCAACGGCGTCGTGATGACCCGCGGCCAGGAGCGCTGCATCTACCTGTTCAGCCAGCGGGAATTCGAGGAGCTCCACGAGCGCGTCCGGCAGGCGCCCGTGACCGGCAAGAAGAACCGCGACTTCCTGCGGCTGTTCCTGAGCGGCGCCTCCGAGGAGATGCCCGACAAGCAGCACCGCGTGACGATCCCGCCGATGCTGCGCGAGTACGCCGGCCTCGGCCGCGACCTCGTCGTCATCGGCGCGGGCAGCCGCGCGGAGATCTGGGACGCCGCCGCCTGGAACTCGTACTACGAGGAGACCGAGGCGGGATTCGCCGACACGGACGAGGAGGTGATCGCGGGCCTGTTCTGACCCTCGGATGCGACCCTCAGCCGCGCTCCCTGGCGCACCTTCCCCGGTGCCAGGTGGCGGCGGATGGGGATCGGATCCGGGGGAGAGGACCACTGCACGACCATGAACGATCGCCACGTCCCCGTCCTCCTCGACCGCTGCGTCGAGCTGCTCGCCCCCGCCCTCACGGCGCCGGGTGCCGTCGTCGTCGACGCGACCCTCGGCCTCGGCGGCCACGCCGAGGCCCTGCTCGCGCGCTTCGACCGCATCCAGCTCGTCGGCCTCGACCGCGACCGCCACGCCCTCGCCCTCGCGGGGGAGCGGCTCGCGCCCTTCGGCGAGCGCGTGCACCTCGTGCACACCGTGTACGACCGGATGCCCGAGGCGCTCGACGGGCTCGGCATCGCCCGCGTCGCGGGCGTCCTCATGGACCTCGGCGTCTCGTCCATGCAGCTCGACGAGGTCGATCGCGGCTTCTCGTACTCGCACGACGCCCCGCTCGACATGCGCATGGACGACACCTCCGAGCTCACCGCCGCCCGGGTGCTCGCCGAGTACGACGAGGCCGCCCTGCGCCGCATCTTCTGGGAGTACGGCGACGAAAAGCTCGCGCCCCGCTACGCGCGTCGCATCGTCGAGGAGCGCGCGAAGGCGCCCATCGAGACCTCCGCGCGGCTCGTCGCGATCATCGACGCGGCGACCCCCGCCGCAGCCCGCCGGGCCGGCCACCAGTCCAAGCGCGTGTTCCAGGCGCTGCGCATCGAGGTCAATCAGGAGCTGTCCGTGCTCGAGCGCGCCGTACCCGCCGCGATCGACTCCCTCGAGGTGGGCGGGCGCATCGTCGTCATGTCCTACCAGTCGCTCGAGGACCGCATCGTCAAGCGCGAGCTCCAGGCGCGCTCGACCTCGACGGCCCCGCGCGGCCTCCCGGTCGAGCTGCCGGAGCACCGCCCCGAGCTCACGCTGCTGACGCGCGGCGCCGAGCTCGCGTCCGCGGAGGAGAAGGCGCGCAACCCGCGCGCCACGCCGGTGCGCCTGCGCGCCGCGGAGCGGATCCGGGAGGCCGCATGAGCGCCGCCGCCGTCCGGCTGCCCGCCCCCGAACGCGAGCACGAGGCACCCCGCCGCCATCTCGACATCGCGCCCACGCGCGCCCAGCGCCGCGCCCGGCCGCGCATCTACGCGGCGATCGTCGCCGTCGCGGGCATCGGTGCGATCCTGCTCGCCCAGCTGCTCATGAGCCTCGTGCTCGCCGAGGGCGCCTACCGCATCTCGAGACTGCAGACCGAGAAGCGCGACCTCGTGCGCGAGGCGCACGCGGCGGCCGAGACCCTCGACCAGCTCAGCTCGACGCAGAGCCTCATGGCGAACGCCGCCGCGCTCGGCATGGTCTCGAGCGGCAACCCCGTCTTCCTCGACGTCGCCACCGGCCAGGCCCTCGGCGCGGCATCCGCCCCGAACGGCCAGCTCGTCGGGACGGGCGGCAACCTCATCGGCAACGCCCTCCTCGCCGACGGCTCTCACCTGCTCGACCCGAAGGTCCTCGCGGCGACCCAGTCCGGCCACGGCGCCGCGGGGGACCAGACGCCCGTCGCGGGAGAGGGCGTCGACGGCGGGCAGCAGTCCACGATGCCGGGCACGGGTGTCGCTCCCGTCGGGGGCGCGACCGGCACGCTACCGTCGCCGACGACGCGCTGACCGGGAGGAGGACCGTGATCGAGGCCCGCAGATCCCGCCGCCGGCTCGCGGTCGCCGTGCTCGGGGTGTTCGCGATCGTCGCCGTCTTCTCGGTGCGGCTCATCGACATCCAGGTCGTGCGCGCCGACACCTACCGCACAGTCGCCGGCTCCAACTACATGACCTCCACCCTGTGGGGCACGCGCGGCAGCATCGTCGACGCGAACGGCACCGTGCTCGCGACGAGCGTCGACCGCTTCAACATCACGGCGGCGCCCGTCAACGTCGACCCCGAGGGCTTCGAGCGCCGAGTCGAGATCGACGGGCAGAAGCGCACGGTCCACGTGAGCGTCATGGACGCGCTCAACGAGATCTCGGAGGCCGTCGGCGGCGCGGACGTGCAGAAGATGTTCGACGCGCTCATGAAGGACCCGAACGCGAACTTCGCGTACCTCGTGCGCGGCGTGAAGCTCGACCAGTTCCAGAAGGTCAAGGAGCTGCGGATCCCGTGGGTCTACAGCGAGCCGCAGCCGGCCCGCAGCTATCCGAACGGCGCCGTCGCGGGCAACCTCGTGGGCCTCATGGGCACCGACGGTCCGCTCGCCGGCACCGAGTACCAGTGGAACGAGTGCCTCGCCTCCGAGAACGGCCAGGTCAGCTACGCCGTGAGCGAGGACGGTGTGCGGATGCCGGGCTCCGAGGTCGTCGAGCAGCCCGCGACCGACGGCGGCACGGTGCACCTCACGATCGACGCCGACCTGCAGTGGTTCGCGCAGCAGGCGATCGCGGAGCAGGCGACCGCGATCGGTGCGCAGTGGGCGACGGCCATGGTCGTCGAGGTCGAGACCGGCCGCATCCGCGCCGCCGCCGACTGGCCCTCGATCGACCCCAACGACCTCGACTCGGCGGCCCCCGAGGATGCGGGCGCCCGCTCCTTCGCGGCGCCCTACGAGCCGGGCTCCGTGATGAAGCCGCTCACGGTCGCGTCCCTCATCGACGCGGGGAAGATCAGCCGCACGACGCCGTTCCGCGTGCAGCCGAGCTACACCGTGCCCGGCACCTCGGCCCGCATCGCCGACTCGTTCTGGCACGGCGAGGTCAACTACACGACGGCGGGCATCCTCGTGAACTCGTCGAACATCGGCATCGCCCAGATGTCCGAGCTCATGCCGCTCGCGCAGCGCATCGAGTACCTCAACCGCTTCGGATTCGGCACCCAGACCTCGGGCGCGGGCTTCCTCGGCGAGAGCACGGGCTTCGTCCGCTCGCTCTCCGAGACCGACCCGGTCACGGCGATCACGCAGCAGTTCGGGCAGGGCATGACGGCGACGACCGCGCAGGTCGTGAGCCTCTACCAGACGCTCGGCAACCACGGCGTCCGCATCCCGCTGAGCCTCGTCGAGGGCTGCGAGCTGCCCGACGGCACACTGACCGACACCCCCGCGCGCGAGGGCGAGCGCGTCGTCTCCGCGCAGGCCGCCGACGACGTCGTGCTCATGCTCGAGGGCATGACGACGCAGCACGCCTACGCTCCCCAGCTCGCGGTGCCCGGCTACCGCATCGCCGCCAAGTCCGGCACCGCCGAGGTCGCGAGCGGGAACGCCTACGGCTCCGACCGCATCGTGTCGATGGCGGGCATGTTCCCCGTCGAGGACCCGAAGTACGCCGTTGTCGTGACCTTCGCGAAGCCGGTTACGATGAAGACATCGGCCGCGGCGGTCCCGACCTTCAACGCGATCATCAAGCAGGTCATCAAGACCTACCGGGTGACGCCCTCGACGGTCCCCGCACCGGACAACCCGCTCACCTGGTGAGTCCACCGGGCGGGGTGCCGGCGGACGATTCGAGACACAGGAGGGCACGCAGCGTGAGCTCACGGATCCCTCCGATCCTCCGGCCCGAGCATCCCACCCCGCGTCCGCTCGCGACGCTCGTGCAGGAGTTCGGGCTCGAGCATCGGGGCGACCTGGACGGGGTGGAGGTCACGGGAGTGACCCTCTCGACGGGCGACCTGCATCCGGGTGACCTGTTCGTCGGCGTGCCGGGCGCGAAGCAGCACGGCGCGGCGTTCGCGGAGCGCGCGGCCGAGGGCGGCGCCGTGGCGGTGCTCACCGACGAGGCGGGCGTCGAGCTCGCCGCGGGCAGCGGGCTGCCGATCGTGGTCGTCCCGTCCCCGCGGGCCGCGCTCGGCGAGATCGCCGCGTGGGTCTACCGCACGCACGACGACCCGCCGCTCATGTTCGCGACGACGGGCACCAACGGCAAGACCTCCACGAGCTACCTCCTCGAGGCCGTGCTGCGCCAGCTCGGCCTCGTCACGGGGCTCTCGACGACCTCCGAGCGCCACATCGGCGAGCTCTCGGTCGTGAGCCTCCTCACGACCCCCGAGGCGAGCGAGATGCACGCCCTGCTCGCCCGGATGCGCGAGGCCGGCGTGCGCGCCGTCGCGGTCGAGGTGAGCGCGCAGGCGCTCTCGCGGCACCGCGTCGACGGGCTGGTCTTCGACGTCGCCGGTTTCACCAACCTGAGCCACGACCACCTCGACGACTACTCCGACATGGAGACGTACTTCCAGGCGAAGCTGCCGCTCTTCACGCCCGAGCACGCGCGCCGCGGCGTCGTCTGCCTCGACACCGCGTACGGCCGCCGCGTCGTGGAGGGGTCGCGCATCCCGGTCACCACGATCGCGACCGTCGGCCACGCGAGCGACGCCGACGTGGCCTCGGCGGAATGGCGGGTCGAGATCCTCGACGAGACCGCCGCCTACACCGAGTTCAAGCTCACGGGTCCCGGCGGACGCGAGCTCGTCACGCGCGAGCCGCTCATCGGGTGGCACATGGCCGCCAACGCCGCCCTCGCGATCGTCATGCTCGTCGAGGCGGGCTTCGAGCTCGAGGCGATCGGCGCGGCCCTCGAGGCCGACGGCGGCATCCAGGCCTACCTCCCGGGCCGCACCGAGCGCGTCTCGGGCGACCGCGGGCCGAGCGTCTACGTCGACTTCGGCCACAGCCCCGACGCCTTCGAGAACACCCTCGCGGCCGTGCGCAAGTTCACGACGGGACGCACGATCATGGTGTTCGGGGCCGACGGCGACCGCGACGCCACCAAGCGCCACGACATGGCGCGCGTCGCGGCCGAGGGGTGCGACGTCCTCGTCATCACCGACCACCACCCGCGCTTCGAGGACCCGGTCGCCATCCGCAAGACGCTCCTCGAGGGCGCGGCGCTCGCGCACAACAAGCCCGAGATCCACGAGGTGAGCCCGCCCGAGCAGGCCATCCGCGTCGCCGTCGGGCTCGCGAAGGAGGGCGACTCCATCCTGTGGGCCGGACCGGGCCACCAGGACTACCGCGACATCCGGGGCGTGCGCACGCCGTACTCGGCGCGCGACGAGGCCCGCGCCGCGCTCCGCGAGGCGGGCTGGGCATGATCGCCCTGACCCTCGAGGAGCTCGCGCGCGTCCTCGACGGCGAGCTCGTGCTCCCGGACGGCGTCTCCGCGGAGACGGTCGTCTCGGGATCCGTCGAGACCGACTCGCGTCGCGTGACCGACGGCTCGATCTTCTTCGCGCTCCCGGGCGAGCAGACCGACGGGCATCTCTTCGCGCCCGCCGCGGTCGACAACGGGGCGGCGCTCGTCGTGAGCCGCGAGGACCTCGGCCTCGCCGTGCCGCAGCTCGTCGTCGCCGACGGCTACGCGGCCCTCGCGGCGCTCGCCCACGAGGTCGTCGAGCGCGTGCGCTCCCGCGGCCGGCTGAAGGTGATCGGCATCACGGGCTCCAACGGCAAGACCACGACGAAGAACCTGCTGCGCGCGATCCTCGAGGCCGAGGGTCCCACCGTCGCGCCGCAGGGCTCCTTCAACAACCACGTGGGCGCGCCCATCACGATGCTCCGCATCGACGAGGACACGCGCTACCTCGTCGCCGAGATGGGCGCGGGCGCCCCCGGCGACATCGCGCGCCTCGTGCGGATCGCGCGCCCGGACGTCGCGGTCGTCCTCAAGGTCGGCCTCGCCCACGCGGGGGAGTTCGGCGGCATCGAGGCGACGGAGGCCGCCAAGTCCGAGATGGTCACCGAGCTGCTGCCGGAGGACGTCGCGGTGCTCAACGTCGACGACGAGCGCGTCGCGCGCATGGCGGGCCGGACGGCCGCCCGCGTCGTCGGCTTCGGCCTGTCGCAGAGCGCGGAGGTGCGTGCCGAGGACGTCGAGACGAGCGTGCGCGGCACCGCGTTCACCCTCGTCGCCGACGGCGGGCGGCGACGGGTGCAGCTGCGCATCCTGGGCGAGCACCACGTCATGAACGCCCTCGCCGCGCTCACCGTCGCGCGCGAGCTCGGCGTCGACCTCGACCGCGCGATCACGGCCCTCGCCGCCGTGCCGCGCGCCGAGCGCTGGCGCATGGAGCTGTTCCGGCGCGACGACGACGTCGTCGTCATCAACGACGCCTACAACGCGAGCCCCGACTCGACGGCCGCCGCCCTCAAGACCCTCGCGCAGCTCGGTCGCGACGAGGGGCGCCGCACGGTCGCCGTGCTCGGCGAGATGGCGGAGCTCGGCCCGTTCGCGCAGGAGGAGCACGACCGCATCGGGCGTCTCGTCGTGCGCCTCGACATCCGCCAGCTCGTCGTCGTGGGCGACGGCGCGCGCCACATCCACGCCGCCGCGGGCCTCGAGGGCTCGTGGGACGGGGAGTCGATGCTCGTGCCCGGCCAGGACGCGGCCTACGATGTGCTGCGTGAGCAGTTGCGCCCCGGTGACATCGTGCTCGTGAAGTCGTCGAACTCCGCGGGACTGAGACTGCTCGGCGACCGCCTCGCGGGAGTGGGGGAGAGCACGTGATCGTCCTCCTCACCGCCGCGTCCTTCTCGCTCGTCTTCACGCTCCTGACGACGCCGCTCTGGATCCGCCTCTTCAAGAAGCTCGGCTGGGGCCAGTTCATCCGCGATGACGGCCCGGAGTCGCACCACATGAAGCGCGGCACGCCCACGATGGGCGGTATCGTCTTCATCCTCGGCACCGTGCTCGGCTACCTCTTCGGGCACCTCGTGTGGGAGGTGCCGTGGACGGGCGTCGGCGCGCTCGTGCTCGGGATGATGGTGGGCCTCGGCCTCGTCGGCTTCGTCGACGACTTCCTCAAGACCCGCAAGCAGCGCAGCCTCGGGCTCGGCGGCTGGTCGAAGGTGCTCGGTCAGGCGATCGTCGCGACCGTCTTCGCCGTCCTCGCGCTCAACTTCCCGGACGAGAACGGTCTCACCCCGGCCTCGACGCTCATCTCGGCGGTGCGCGACATCCCGTGGCTCGACCTCTTCGCCTTCGGGCCGGTCGTCGGCATCATCCTGTTCCTGCTGTGGGTCAACATCATCAGCATCTCGGCGTCGAACGGCGTCAACGTCTCGGACGGCCTCGACGGCCTCGCGACGGGCGCGTCGATGTTCGCGATCTCGGCCTACATCTTCATCGGCTTCTGGCAGTTCAACCAGTCGTGCTTCAACCCGAACCTCGACCTGGACGTGCAGTACAAGTGCTACGAGGTGCGCGACCCGATCGACCTCGCGGTCGTCGCCGCGGCGATCGCGGGAAGCCTCGTGGGCTTCCTGTGGTGGAACACCTCGCCCGCCCAGCTCTTCATGGGCGACACGGGCTCGCTCGCGCTCGGAGGCGCCCTCGCGGCCCTCGCGATCCTCAGCCGCACCGAGCTCCTGCTCGTCATGATCGGCGGCCTGTTCATCATCACGACCGGATCGGTCATCCTGCAGCGGGCCTACTTCAAGGTCACCAAGTGGAGGTACGGGCAGGGCAGACGCGTCTTCCTCATGAGCCCGCTCCATCACCACTTCGAGCTCAAGGGCTGGGCCGAGATCACGGTCGTCGTGCGCTTCTGGCTCATCGGCGCCCTGTGCGTCGCGGCGGGCGTGGGCACCTTCTACCTCGAATGGGCGGTCCGCTGAGCGCGCCGCTCGCGGAGCTGACCAGCTGGCGTGCCGACTGGTCGGGTCTCCGCGTGGCCGTGCTCGGACTCGGGATGACCGGGTTCTCGGTCGCCGACACCCTCATGGAGCTCGGCGCGGAGGTGCTCGTCGTCGCGTCGCGGGGGAGCGACGACCACCGCGAGCTCCTGCGCGTCATCGGCGCGCGCTTCCTGCAGCACCCGGACGACGCGGGCGTCCCCGAGGAGCTCCTCGCCTTCGCCCCCGAGCTCGTCGTCGTGTCGCCGGGCTACCATCCCGACCACCCGCTGCTGATGTGGGCGGCGGAGGCCGGCATCCCCGTGTGGGGCGACATCGAGCTCGCGTGGCGTCTGCGCGACAAGGTGCTGCGCCCCGACGGGACCCCCATGGACTGGATCCTCGTCACGGGCACCAACGGGAAGACCACGACGACGCAGCTCACGGCGCACATGCTCGTCGAGGGCGGACTGCGCGCGGCCCCCGCGGGCAACATCGGCATCCCCGTGCTCGACGCCGTGCGGGACCCCTCGGGGTTCGACGTGCTCGTCGTCGAGCTCTCGAGCTACCAGCTGCACTGGAGCCACCGGAACGCGGGCGGCGAGCTCGCGCCGCTCGCGGCCGTGTGCCTCAACATCGCCGACGACCACCTCGACTGGCACGGATCGCGCGAGGCCTACGTGGCCGCGAAGGGCCGCGTCTACGAGAACACGCGCGTCGCGTGCGTCTACAACCTCGCAGACGACGCGACGATGCACCTCGTCGAGGACGCCGAGGTGCAGGAGGGGTGCCGTGCGATCGGCTTCGGGGTCGGTGTTCCCGGACCGAGCTCGCTCGGCGTCATCAAGGGCATCCTCGTGGATCGCGCGTTCCTCGACGACCGGCGCAACTCCGCCCTCGAGCTGACGACGCTCGAGCAGCTCGCGGCCTCGGGGCTCGCGGCGCCGCACTCCGTGCAGAACGTCCTCGCGGCGGCAGCCCTCGCGCGTGCCGCGGGGGTCGCACCCGACCGCATCCGGTCCGCCGTCGCCGGGTTCCGGATGGATGCGCACCGCACCGAGGTCGTCGCGGTCGCCGACGGCGTCGTCTGGATGGACGACTCGAAGGCCACCAACGCTCATGCCGCCGACGCGTCGCTCCGCGCGGCCGAGAGCGTCGTGTGGATCGCGGGCGGGCTGCTCAAGGGCGTCGACCCCGCGCCGCTCGTGGAGCGTCACGCCGCGCGGCTGCGCGCCGCCGTGCTCATCGGCGTCGACCGCGACGTGCTGCGCGCCGCGTTCGAGCGACACGCGCCGCACGTGCGGGTACTCGAGGTGGACCGAACGGAGACTGGGGAGGTGATGCCCGCCGCGGTCAGCGCGGCCGCATCCGTCGCCCTCCCGGGCGACGTGGTGCTGCTCGCCCCGGCGGCGGCGTCCATGGACCAGTTCACGGATTACGCGGACCGCGGCAGGCGGTTCGCCGAGGCGGTGCGGGAGCACCTGGGGAAGGCGGCGCGTGACGACGACCAGACCCCCGGGACGCCGGAGCCCGGCGGCCCCCGACCCTGACCCCGGGGCCGCCCGCACCCAGCCGCAGGGGCGCTCCGCCGTCGTCGGCGTGCGCCGCATCTTCTCGGCCGAGACGCCCGAGTACTTCCTGCTGCTCGGCACGACGGTCTTCCTCGTCGCGTTCGGGCTCGTCATGGTGCTCTCGTCATCGTCGATCGAGTCGTGGGTGTCCGACAACGACTTCTTCGCGCGCACGACGCGCCAGGCGGTGCTCGCCGCGATCGGCATCCCGCTCATGCTCATCGCCTCGCGTGCGCCCGCCATCTTCTGGAAGCGCTGGGCGTGGCACCTCATGCTCGGCGCGCTCGCGCTCCAGGTGCTCGTCGTCGCGATCGGCTCGGGCGGCTACAACAACAACTGGCTGAGCGTCGGCGGCTTCTCGTTCCAGCCGTCCGAGTTCATCAAGCTCGGCTTCGTCATCTGGCTCGGCCTCATCGTCAGCCGCAAGGTCGACGTCATCAACGCGTGGCGCACGAACGAGTGGAAGCAGTACGTCCTGCCGATCGTCCCCGTCGCGGGGGGCGGTCTCGCTCTCGTCATGCTCGGCAACGACCTCGGCACGACCGTCATCCTCACGGCGATGGTGCTCGGCGCCCTCTTCTTCGGCGGGGTGCGGCTGCGGATCATCGGCGTCATCACGACGCTCCTCGCGGTCGGCGCGTTCGTGGCCATCCGGATCAGCGACTCGCGCAGCGACCGCATCGACGCGTGGCTCACGGGCTGCCTCGAGGGCGACCCGCAGCTCATCGGCCGGTTCTGCTACCAGCCGCTCCACGGCTGGCAGGCGCTCGCCAACGGCGGCGTGTTCGGGCTGGGCCTCGGGAACTCGGAGTCGAAGTGGAACTGGCTCCCGGAGGCCGAGACCGACTTCATCTTCGCCGTCATCGGAGAGGAGCTCGGCCTCGTGGGCGCGCTCCTCGTCGTGGCGCTCTTCATGCTCCTCGCGGTGTGCTTCGTGCGGATCATCCGTCGACAGGTCGACCCGTTCGCGCGACTCGCGACGAGCATCGCGATGGTCTGGATCATCGGCCAGGCGATCGTCAACATCGCCGTCGTGCTCGGGCTGCTGCCCGTGCTCGGCGTGCCCCTGCCGTTCATCTCCGCCGGGGGCTCGTCGCTCGTGACGACGCTCGCCGCGGTGGGCGTCGTGCTGTCGTTCGCCCGCCGCGACCCGCGCGGCTCGACCGCCCCCGGTAGCGTGCTGTCGTGACCGTCTACCTCATGGCGGGCGGCGGAACCGCCGGCCACGTCAACCCCCTGCTCGCGACCGCCGACCGTCTCCGCGAGCGCGAGCCCGATGCCGAGGTGCTCGTGCTCGGCACCGCCGAGGGCCTCGAGGCGCGTCTCGTGCCGCAGCGCGGCTACGAGCTCGTCACGGTCGCGCGGCTCCCGTTCCCGCGCCGCCCGAACGCGGACGCGCTCCGCTTCCCGAAGCGCTGGCGCGCGACGGTCGAGGACGTCGAGCGCATCCTGCGCGAGCGCCACGTGGAAGCCGTCGTGGGCTTCGGCGGCTACGTCTCTGCGCCCGCGTACGCCGCCGCGCACCGCGCCGGGCTGCCGCTCGTCATCCACGAGGCGAACGCCCGGCCGGGCATCGCCAACCGCTACGGCGCCCTCCGCACGCGGTACGTCGCGACCGTCTTCCCGGGCACGCGCCTGCGCCACGGCCGTGCGCTGGGGCTCCCGCTCCGCCGCGAGATCGAGACGCTCGACCGCTTCGCCGTGCGGCCACAGGCCCTCGCCGAGCTCGGGCTCGCCGAGGGCAGGCCGACGCTGATCGTCACGGGCGGCTCGCTCGGCGCCCGTCGGCTCAACGAGGGCGTCTCGGCGGCCGTCGACGCGATCCTCGCGGCGGGCTGGCAGGTGCTCCACATCACGGGGGACCGCGCCCCGGTCGAGGACCCGGGTCTCGACGGCTACCGGCTCCTGACCTACTGCGACCGCATGGACCTCGCACTCGCCGCCGCCGACCTGGCGATCTCGCGCGCCGGCTCCGCAACCGTGAGCGAGCTGGCCGCCCTCGGCATCCCCGCCGTCTTCGTGCCGTACGCCGTCGGCAACGGCGAGCAGGCGCTCAACGCGCGAGGCGCCGTGGACGCGGGCGGTGCGCTCATCGTCGCGGACGCCGACTTCGACGCCGAGTGGGTGCGTGGTCCCCTCCAGCGCCTGCTCGAGGATCCCGCGCTCGTCGCCGAGATGGCGGCGCGCATGGCCGAGACCGGGCGACGCGACGGCGCGGACCGCCTCGTCGACCTCATCCAGGAGGCGGTGCGCGAACGCGGGGCCGCGTCGGCGGCACCCGGAGCGGACGGGTAGCGTTGAGAGGATGATCAAGCCCGACCTCGACCAGGAGCTCCCCGACGACCTCGGCGCCGTCCACTTCGTGGGCATCGGCGGCTCGGGTATGAGCGGTATCGCCCGGCTGCTGCTGGAGGCGGGGCACCGCGTGACCGGGTCCGACGTGCGCGAGTCGGATGCGGTGGCGGACCTCCGCGCGGCCGGTGCGTCGATCGCGATCGGTCACGACGCCGCGAACGTCGGCGACGCCGACACGGTCGTCGTGACGGGCGCCCTCTGGCAGGACAACCCCGAGTACCAGCGCGCCCTCGCGGAAGGCATCCCCGTGCTGCACCGCTCGCTCGCGCTCGACTGGCTCATCCGCGGCCACCGCGTCGTCTCGGTCGCGGGCGCTCACGGCAAGAGCACCTCGACGGGCATGATCGTGACCGCTCTGCGCGAGATCGGCGCCGACCCCGGCTTCGTCAACGGCGGCGTCATCGCGAACTACGGTCGCAGCTCGGCCTACGGCTCCGACGACCTGTTCGTCGTCGAGGCCGACGAGTCGGACGGCTCGTTCCTGCTCTACGACACGGCGGTCGCGCTCATCACGAACGTCGACGCCGACCACCTGGACCACTACGGCACGCAGGAGGCGTTCGAGGACGCCTTCGTCAGGTTCGCCCAGGAGGCGACCGAGTTCGTCGTCGCGTCGAGCGACGACCCGGGTGCCCTCGCCGTCACCCGCCGACTCGAGGGCAAGAGGGTCGTGAGCTTCGGGCTGGCCGACGACGCCGACGTGCGCGTGCACTCGGTCGTCGCGGAGGGACCCGTGGCGTTCTCGATCGCCTACGCCGGTCGCGACCTCCCCGTGAGGTTGGCGATCCCCGGCGCCCACAACGCGCTCAACGCGGCGGGCGCCTTCGCGGTGCTCGTCACGCTCGGCCACGACCCGGAGGCCGTCGTGCGCGGTCTCGAGGCCTTCGCGGGGACGGGGCGTCGTTTCGAGCTGCACGGCGAGGTGCGCGGCGTGCGCGTGTACGACGACTACGCCCACCACCCGACCGAGGTCGAGGCCGCGCTCTCGACGGCCCGCTCGGTCGTCGGCTCCGGCCGGGTCATCGCGATCCACCAGCCGCACCTCTACAGCCGCACGCGGATGATGGCGGGCGAGTTCGCCGAGGTCTACGAGCGCCTCGCCGATCACACGGTCGTGCTCGACGTCTACGGCGCCCGCGAGGACCCGGAGCCCGGCGTGACGGGCGCCCTCGTCGCCGATCGCTTCACCGACGCGTCGCGCGTCGACTTCCTGCCCGACTGGCAGGCTGCGGCCGACCGCGTCGCCGAGATCGCCCGGGAGGGCGACCTCGTCATGACCCTCAGCTGCGGCGACGTCTACCGCATCATCCCGCAGGTGCTCGACGCCCTCGCGGCCGACCGGACGTGACCGGGCGGGACGGATGAGGCGCCCCGAGGGGTTCGACGAGCCGGCCCGTCCTGAGGAGCCGACGCCGGCATCCGAGCGAGCGCGCGCGCCGCGCCTCCCGCGGCGGCCGGCGCGCACGGAGCGCGCGTCGACGGAGGCGAGCGCCGACGCGACGCGCGCCACGAAGCCCGGTCGACGGTCCCCGGCCCCGCGGCTCCGCGCGGATGCCGAGATCCCGGACGCCGCAGCCCGCCCCGCGTCGGCCCGCCCGCCCCGACGGCTGCGCCGCGCCTCCGCGAGCCGTGTCGCCGAGGCGGAGCTGCGCGCCGCCGAGCGCGCGCGCAAGCGGGCGGAGAAGCGCGAGCTCCGTCGGTTCACCCGTCGCGTACGCCGCCGCCGGATCGCCTGGGCCGTCGGGCTCGGCCTCGTCGCGTCTCTCATCGGGAGCAGCCTCGCGGCCGTCTTCTCGCCCCTGCTCGCGCTGCGCGACATCCGCGTCGAGGGGACGACGAGCCTCGATCCGGCGCAGATCGTCGACGCCGTCGACGACCAGCTCGGCACGCCGCTCGCGCTGCTCGACGAGGGGCGGCTGCGGGAGCAGCTCGGGCAGTTCACGCTCATCCGCAGCTACTCGACCGAGATCCTCCCGCCCGGCACGCTCATCATCCACATCGTCGAGCGCTCGCCCGTCGGGGCGATCGTGCGCGGCAACGCGTTCGACATCGTCGACGCGGCGGGCGTCGTGCTCGCCTCGAGCGCCGCACGGCCCGAGGGGCTCCCGCTCATCGTCGTGGAGGCCGCGGATCCGGAGAGCCCCGCGTTCCGCTCGGTCGCGGAGGTCCTCCTCGTGCTGCCCGCCTCGGTGCGCGACCAGCTCGACTCCATCGCGGCGACGACACGCGACGACGTGACGCTCACGCTCGCGGGCTCGACGCAGCGCGTCGTGTGGGGGAGCGCGGACGATTCCGAGCACAAGGCGCGGGTGCTCGCGGCCCTCGTCGCGATCCACGGGGGTTCGGGTCCGGGCACCTACGACGTGTCCGCTCCGGGCACCGCGGTCTTCAACGCCGGCTGAGTCCTGCTCCGTTTCACGACACGCGGGGTGTCGCGCGGAACGCGCGCCTCGCCGCGCTTACCGTGAGGGCACACAAGAGTACTGAGAAAGTCTCTAAACCTCAAGTAGAGGTTGAGAGTTTTCTCCGGGAGGCCGGACGTGACTTCGAACCAGAACTACCTCGCCGTCATCAAGGTCGTCGGCATCGGCGGCGGTGGCGTGAACGCGGTGAACCGGATGATCGAGCTCGGCCTGCGCGGCGTCGAGTTCATCGCCATCAACACCGACGCACAGGCGCTGCTCATGAGCGACGCCGACGTCAAGCTCGACGTCGGGCGAGAGCTGACCCGCGGTCTGGGCGCGGGCGCCGACCCCGAGGTCGGGCGCCGAGCCGCCGAGGACCACGCGGAGGAGATCGAGGAGGCCCTCGCGGGCGCCGACATGGTCTTCGTGACGGCGGGCGAGGGCGGCGGCACCGGCACGGGCGGCGCGCCCGTCGTGGCCCGCATCGCGAAGTCGATCGGCGCGCTCACGATCGGCGTCGTCACCAAGCCGTTCGGGTTCGAGGGCAAGCGCCGCCAGGCGCAGGCAGAGATCGGCGTCGCGACCCTCAAGAACGAGGTCGACACCCTCATCGTCGTGCCCAACGACCGCCTGCTCGAGATCAGCGACCGCGGCATCTCCATGCTCGAGGCCTTCTCGACCGCCGACCAGGTGCTCCTCGCCGGTGTCCAGGGCATCACCGACCTCATCACGACCCCCGGCCTCATCAACCTCGACTTCGCCGACGTCAAGTCGGTCATGCAGGGCGCGGGCTCCGCGCTCATGGGAATCGGTGCGAGCCGCGGCGCCGACCGGGCTATCAAGGCCGCCGAGCTCGCCGTCGCGAGCCCGCTCCTCGAGGCCTCCATCGACGGCGCGCACGGCGTGCTCCTGTCGATCCAGGGCGGATCGAACCTCGGCATCTTCGAGATCAACGACGCCGCGCGCCTCGTGCAGGAGGCCGTGCATCCCGAGGCGAACATCATCTTCGGAGCCGTCATCGACGACACCCTCGGCGACGAGGTGCGCGTCACGGTCATCGCGGCCGGGTTCGACGGCGGCGAGCCCGCCCCGAAGCCGCAGACCGAGCATCGCAGCAACTTCGTCGAGGCCCCCGTGCCCGTCTCGGTCGCCGCGGGCGAGGAGGGCGCCGCCACGGCCCCGCCCGCCACGCAGCCCGAGGGCTGGGAGCGCGAGCCCGAGGTGCCGGTCGTGGCGTCGCTCGACGACTTCGACGACGAGGGCGACCTCGACATCCCCGACTTCCTGAAGTAGGCGATGAGCACCGACGCCCCGCTCCCGGAGCGGCTCGCGACGGTGGACGCCGGGATCGCGGATGCGGCGCGCGCCGCGGGCCGCGACCCCGGCGAGCTCACGCGCATCGTCGTGACGAAGTTCCACCCCGCCTCGCTCGTGCGCGAGCTCGCCGCCCTCGGCGTGCGCGATCTGGGGGAGAACCGCCACCAGGAGGCTCAGGCCAAAGCGGCCGAGACGGCCGACCTCGACCTCGCCTGGCACTTCGTGGGCCAGTTGCAGAGCAACAAGGCCCGCGCCGTGCGCCGCTACGCCCACGCCGTGCACTCCGTCGACCGCGACTCGCTCATCGACGCCCTCGCGGCGCCCGACGCGCCCGAGCTCGACGTCTTCCTCGAGATCGACCTCTCGGGGCAGCCGGGCCGCGGCGGCGCCGACCCCGCCGACGCCGAGCGGCTCGCCGAGCGTGTGCTCGGCACCCCCGGCATCCGCCTCGTGGGGGTCATGGCGGTCGCGCCGCTCGGGGAGGAGCCGCGCGCGGCTTTCGCGCGCCTGCGGGCTGTATCGGAGCGCGTGCGCACCCTCGCCCCGGAGGCCGACCGCATCTCGGCGGGCATGTCCGGCGACTACGCCGACGCGATCCTCGAGGGCGCGACACACCTGCGCATCGGCACGGCAATCACGGGAAAGCGCCCCGACCGCGGTTAATCTCGGGATCAGCAACGCACGATCCGGAGGATGTCATGGCGAACCCCCTGCGCAAGACGATGGTCTACCTGGGCCTGGCCGATGAGGAGTACGACGACGTCGCTCCCGAGCAGGAGGCACCCGCGCCCCGCGAGACGCCGGCCGCGGCCGCGCCCGTGAACTCGCGTCCCGCGCCCGTCACGCCGCTGCGTCGCGCGCCCGCGCCGCGCACCGCGCCGTCGGGCATGAACGAGATCCTCACCGTGCACCCGCGTCACTACAAGGACGCGCAGACCATCGGCGAGAGCTTCCGCGAGGGCATCCCGGTCATCATCAACCTCTCGCAGATGAGCGAGCCCGAGGCGCGTCGCCTCATCGACTTCGCGAGCGGCCTCTCGGTGGCGCTCTACGGCAAGTTCGAGCGCGTCACGAACAAGGTCTTCCTCCTCTCGCCCGAGCACGTCGCGGTGAGCGGCGAGCAGGCTGAGGCCGAGTCGGGCGTCGACGCGGGCTTCTTCGAGACCCATTGACGCCTCGCGACCGGTCCGCCGGCCGCATCCGCCGCGACCTCATCAGCCACACCAGCCACATCGGCAACCGAACGGGGGGCAGCCACCTCCCAGCCGGGCGCGGGTAGTCTGGTGTCCGCGCGACTCTCAACCGTGGCCTGAACCTTGCTACGGTTGATGGATTCGCCAACCGGATGAGGAAAGCAATCGAGGTGCGGTCATGGCTCTGACGCCGGAAGATGTCGTCAACAAGCGTTTCAACCCCACGAAGTTCCGTGAGGGCTACGACCAGGACGAGGTCGACGACTTCCTGGACGAGGTCGTCGTCGAGCTCCGCCGTCTGAACCAGGAGAACGAGGAGCTGCGTCAGCGCCTCGCCGCCGCCGACGCCCGCGTGAGCGAGCTGCAGCGCTCGGCGAGCCAGGCCCCGGCGGCCGCGGCCCCGTCCGTCGCGCCCGTCCCGGCCCCCATGCCCGCTCCCGTGGCCGCGCCGCCCGCGCCGGTGCCCGCCCCGGCCGCCGACCTCGGCCAGGACGCCGGGTCGAT
>RDDZ01000081.1 GCA_003852775.1 Microbacteriaceae bacterium
CGGTTCCTCCCCCACCAGAATACCGCCACCAGGTTAAGCGTGGGACAGCCGGAGAGTACGGCGCAGGCTATCGACCGGGGGCCTTTGTTGACCCGCTCATCATTATTGAAAGGAGCCATACCATGGCCAAGACCGAAGCTAAAAACGAAGTTGCTGTGAAGGACCAGAACACCGCCTTGGCGGAATACGGCGCGTATGCCGACTATGCCGGCGCGGGGTTCGAGAACCAGACCAGCGATGACTATGCCATTCCCTTCCTCCAGATTCTTCAGGCCCTGAGCCCGCAGATTCAGGAGAACGAAGCCCTGCGCCAGGGGATGATCATCAACACCGTCACGGGTGAGATTTTCGAGGGCAAGACCGGCATTGCGTTCGTCCCCGCCACCACCCAGCACGTGTACGTGGAGTGGAAGCCCCGCGACGCGGGCGGCGGCTTCGTGGGTATTCACGAAGTGGACAGCGAACTGGTGCGCGCTTGCGTCGCCACTCAGGACTTCGGCAACTACACGACGCCGGACGGCAATGAGCTGATCGAGACGTTCTATGTGTACGGCATCGCCATCGACGGCGACGACAACAGCTGCGAAGCGGTCCTGGCCTTCAGCTCCTCGAAGATCAAGAAGTACAAGGGCTGGATGACCAAGGCCAAGACCATCCAGATTCCGCTGCCGGACGGTCGCCGCATCCCGGCTCCGCTGTTCGCCCATCGCTACCGCCTCAAGACCGTGAGCGAGAAGAACAACAAGGGTCAGTACTTCAACTGGGACATCGCCTTTGACGGGGCCAACGCGGTCGAAGCGCGCCTGCTCCCGGACCATCCCGTGTTCCAGGCCGCTGTCGGCATCAAGCAGCTGATCGAGGCCGGCAAGGCGCGCGCCGCCTATGAGTCCCAGACTCCGGGCAGCGGCGACGAAGAAGCCCAGGGCGCGGCGGGCGGCAAGCCGGTGTTCTGATTCGGGGGTCCTTCTGGGCCGTGAACTTCGGGGGCCTCCGCGGCCCCCTCTTTTTCAGAAACGGAGAACGATATGTCCAATTGGAGTCCCCAACAGCAGCAGGCCCTGGACCGGGTTGGGCGCTGGCTGAAGGAGCGCGACAAGCCCGCGTTCCAACTCGCCGGGTACGCCGGAACCGGCAAGACCACCCTGGCCAAGCACCTCGCCGCGACCGTCAACGGTCCCGTGTACTTCGCCGCCTACACCGGCAAGGCCGCTCACGTCCTCACGAAGTCGGGGGCGGTGAACGTGAGCACCATCCACAAGTTGATCTACACCCCCAAGGACAAGTCCCAGCAGCGGCTGAAGGACCTCGAAGCGGAGCGCGCCAAGTTGTTGACGCACTCGCCGGTTCCGAAGGTGCTGCTGGAGAAGGTCGAGAAGGCCATTCACCAGGAGCGCACGAACCTCGCGCGCCCGATGTTCCAGCTCAACACCGAGTCGCCGCTGTATGACGCCGCCCTGCTGGTTGTCGATGAATACTCCATGATTGACGAGCAGATGGGGGAGGACCTGTTGAGCTTCGGTTGCCCGATCCTCGCCTTGGGCGATCCGGGCCAGTTGCCCCCGGTCCAGGGCAGGCCCTTCTTCACCTCCAAGCCCGACATCCTGCTCACCGAGATTCACCGGCAGGCCCAGGACAACCCGATCATCTGGATGTCCAAGGAGGTCCGCGAAGGTCGCGTGCTTCGCCCCGGCGACTACGGCTCAAGCCGCGTCATTCCTCTGGCCCGCCTGCCCAAGGAGGACCTGCGGGACATGGTACTGTCCACGGACCAGTTGCTAGTGGGCAGGAACGCCACGAGAATCAGCAGTAACAACCGCGCGCGGGAACTCCTGGGCCGGACGAACGCCCTGCCCCAGGAAGGAGACAAACTGGTCTGCCTGCGCAACAATCACGAAATCGGCCTGCTCAACGGCCAGTTGTGGAAGGCGCGGGCTGACGCGATCTTCGACGGCGACCACGCCCTGCTGAACATCGAAAGCGAGGACGGCGTCAAGGTCGAGGTAAGCGCCCACCCGGACTACTTCCACGGAGGCAAGCCGGAGTATTGGGCACGAAAGGATGCGGAGGAGTTCGACTATGGCTATGCCCTGACGGTTCATAAGTCCCAGGGCTCGCAGTGGAACAACGTGCTGCTATTTGATGAATGGTACGGGAGGGACCGCAAGGAATGGCTATACACCGCCATAACGCGGGCCGCGGAGCGCGTTGACATCGTTATGATGTAGCCTCCCGTTGAGGTCGGGGCTAGAATTACCTTTCTTGCCCTTCCTCGAATTACACACCTTCGGAGTGACGAGATATGAAATTAACTCTTGCGCCGGAGCGGGATTCACTGCTCACGGAGTTTGGGAAAACAACCCTACAGAAACAATATTGCTTGCCGGGGGAGGACTATCAAAACGCCTTCGCCCGCGCCGCCCGGGCTTTCTCCGGCGGCGATCCGGCCCTTGCCCAGCGGCTGTATGACTACGCTTCGCGGCAATGGTTCGCCTTCGCCACGCCCCTCCTCGCCAACGGCGGGACCAGTCGGGGCCTCCCCATCAGCTGCTTCCTCAACTACGTGGATGACTCCATCAACGGCCTCGCGGAGAACTTCCGTGAAAACGCCTTCTTGAGCACCAACGGCGGCGGCATCGGAACCTACTGGGGCGCGGTCCGCTCCGTGGGCGAGGTCACCAGCAAAGGCGTGGACACCCCAGGCGTGATGAGCTTCATGCACGTCCAGGACTCCCAGGTGCTCGCCTACCACCAGGGCTCAACCCGGCGCGGAGCCGCGGCGACCTATCTGGACGTGAGCCACCCGGAGATTGTCGAGTTCATCAACATGCGCTCCAGTACCGGCGGCGACGTTCACCGCAAGAATGAGAACCTTCACCACGGCGTGGTCATCACCGACGACTTCATGGTTGCCGTTCGGGAGGACGCCGACTGGGACCTGGTTGACCCGCATTCGGGTCGGATCGCGGAAACCGTCAAGGCCCGGGCGCTCTGGATACAGATGCTCCAGCAACGCGCGAAGCTGGGCGAGCCCTACCTGTTCTTTGTCGATGCGGCGAACCGGGCCTTGCCGGAGACGCTGAAGGCCAAGGGCCTGCGCGTCCACCACTCCAACCTTTGTACTGAAATCACGCTCCCGACCTCGCCCGACCGCACCGCGGTCTGCTGCTTGTCCTCGGTGAACGTCGCCAAGTACGATGAGTGGGCCCCTCACCGCGAGCAGTTCATTGACGACCTGATCACGATGCTGGACAACGCCCTGGACGTGTTTGCTGAGCGCGCCCCGGAAGCGATGTGGCGGGCCGTCGCCTCCGTTCGGGCGGAGCGGTCGATTGGCTTGGGCACGCTCGGGCTCCACACCTACTTCCAGCAGCAGAGCTGGACCATGGACAGCGACGAAGCCGCCCAGTTCAACCGCGAGTTCTACCGCGACCTGCGCAGCTTGGCCCTGAACGCCTCCCGCCGTCTCGCCCAGGAACGCGGCGAACCGGAGGACATGAAGGGGACCGGATTGCGCAACGCTCACCTCCTGGCCATCGCGCCCAACGCATCGTCCTCCATCATTTGCGGCGGGGTTTCCCCCTCCATCGAGCCCCTGGCGGCCAACGCCTTTACCCAAAAGACCAAAAGCGGCTCCCACGAAGTCCGCAACCCGGCCCTGGCCGCCCGGCTCCGCGAGCTGGGCCTGGATACGCCGGAGGTCTGGCGCTCCATCATCCTCGCTTCCGGTTCCGTCCAGGGTATCGACGGCCTGAGCGCCCACGACAAGCGGGTGTTCGAGACAGCGGCGGAGGTTGACCCCAACGTGCTGATCCGTCTCGCCGCGGAGCGTCAGCCGTTTATCTGTCAAGCCCAGTCCGTCAATCTGTTCCTCCCGGCGAACGTCTCCGCCAAGCTGCTCCACCAGGTCCACTTCAGCGCCTGGGAATCCGGCCTGAAGTCCCTGTACTACCTCCGCAGCTCATCGGTCAAGTCCACCTCCGTGGGCGTGATGCCGGAGATTCTGAAGGAGGAGACGCCCGCGGCCCCGGTCTGCTCGCTGGATGACGGCGAATGTAAAGCGTGCGAGGGCTGATCATGACCAAGTCACTCTTCAACAAACGCGCCGCATACAAGCCCTTCTGGTATCCCTGGGCCTATGAAGCCTTCGTGGCCAGCGAGCAGATGCACTGGCTGGCCCGGGAGGTTCCCCTGGGCGACGATATCAAGGACTGGAAAACCATCCTGACCCCGGCGGAGAAGGAGCTGCTGACCCAAATTTTCCGCTTCTTCACGCAGGCGGACGTGGACGTGAGCGCGGGCTACATCGAACGCTACATGCCCCTGTTCCGCCCGCCGGAGCTGCGGATGATGATGAGCTCCATCGCCGCCCGGGAGGCCGTCCACATCCAAGCCTACTCCACGCTGATTGATGAGCTGGGAATCCCGGAAGTTGAGTACAGCACCTTCATGGACTATCAAGCCATGAAGGACAAGCATGAGTACCTGTTCGAGGAGCGCACGGGAGCCCTTGGGCTCCCATTGGACATCGCGGTGTTCAGCGCCTTCGGGGAGGGCCTTCAGCTGTTCGCCTCCTTCGTGATGCTCCTCAACTTCACCCGCTTCGGAAAGATGCGCGGCATGGGCCAGATGATCAGTTGGTCCATCCGCGACGAAACGCACCACGTGGACAGCATGATGCTGGTGTACCACGAGTTGCTGGAGGAGCGGGCGGCGGTTATCGACCGCAAGGCCCTGTCCGCCGCGATCCGGGAGACGGCCCAACAAATGGTCGAGCTGGAGGACCGTTTCATTGACCTCGCTTACTCCGGCGGCGGAGTCGAGGGCCTGGACGCCCAGGAGGTGAAGCAGTACATCCGCTACATCGCGGACGTTCGCCTGAGCCAACTGGGCGAACCGGCCCTGTACGGGGCTCATATCAACCCGCTCCCCTGGGTTGACGTGATCGTGTTCGGGAAGGAGCACACCAACTTCTTCGAGAACCGCGCGACCGACTACAGCAAGGGAGCGGTTGAGGGGTCCTGGGATGACGCCTTCGATTAACAAGCCCTTCCACCCCTCCCGCGTTCCGGCGCGGGAGGCCGGTTGGTGGATCGGACAGGCTTGTAAAATAATTTGCCCAACCCACTTTACTTCTTCGGTGATTGGCTCTATACTTCTTCTCACGGTCGAACAAAACCTGACCCTTACCAACTTCAGAAAAGGAGCACGATCATGATCAACACCATCAAATCCCTGGACACCAAGACCCTCCTGGCCCTCTACAACGCCCTGACCGGCAAGTCCACCACCAAGTTCGCTTCCCGTGAGAAGGGCGAAGGCCAGACCATCGGCGCGGCCAAGGTCGCCGGAGAGGCTGAGGTCAATCGAATCCTCGCCGACCTGGGCGTGATCCAGAAGGAAGAACCCGTCAACGTCACGGACGCGGAATTCATCGCCCTCCAGACCTGCCTGAACTACGACAACCGCGAGTCCCAGCTGTCCGACAACTTCAGCAACGGCGACCACGCCGCCTTCAAGAAAGCCCTGGGCTGGAATGACCAAGCCGTCGCCGCCCTGATCGGTTCCCTGGAAAGCAAGGGCCTGGTGTACAGCGACAACGAAGGCGTGAACGGCAACAAGTTCAACACCGTCTGGCTCACGGAGAAGGGCGTCAACGTGGTGTTCGATCAGATCGCCGCGGGCCGCAAGGCCGAAGCCCCGAAGGCGAAGGCCGAAGCCCCGGCCAAGCCCAAGGCGGAGAAGGCCCCGCGCGCTCGCAAGGGCACCAACCTCCTGCCCCCGGGCGGTCGGACCGTGCCCTGCCGCGAGGGCTCCAAGCAGGCCATCCTCCTGGACATGCTGGCCCGCCCGAACGGCGCAACGATGGCGGAGCTGATCGAGGCCCTGAGCGGCGGCAAGAAGCCCTGGACCGAAGCCACCGTGCGCTCCGGCTTCGGCTGGGACATGAAGCAGAAGGGCTACGGCGTGCGCAGCCAGTTCGACGCAGACGGCACGGAGCGGTTCTTCATCGTGGTCCCGGAGGGCTTCTTG
>RDDZ01000125.1 GCA_003852775.1 Microbacteriaceae bacterium
TCCGCGGCGCACGCTCCACCGGCCCCGCGCGAGGGCCCGGCTCCGCTGCGTCAGCCAGGCACCGCGGCAATCCGCAGCGCACGCTCCACCGGCCCCGCGCGAGGGCCCGGCTCCGCTGCGTCAGCCAGGCACCGCGGCAATCCGCAGCGCACGCTCCACCGGCCCCGCGCGAGGGCCCGGCTCCGCTGCGTCAGCCAGGCACCGCGGCAATCCGCAGCGCACGCTCCACCGGCCCCGCGCGAGGGCCCGGCTCCGCTGCGTCAGCCAGGCACCGCGGCAATCCGCAGCGCACGCTCCACCGGCCCCGCGCGAGGGCCCGGCTCCGCTGCGTCAGCCAGGCACCGCGGCAATCCGCAGCGCACGCTCCACCGGCCCCGCGCGAGGGCCCGGCTCCGCTGCGTCAGCCAGGCACCGCGGTAGTCCGCAGCGCACGCTCCGCCGGGTGAGCTAACCGAGGCGGTCGAGGATCGCGTCCTCGGCGTCGGCGTCGTCGTGGCGGCGCTTGGGCGCGCGCGCCGCCTCGCGCTCCTCCTCGGGGAGGGCCGCGATCCGCTTCTCGCGCCGGTAGGCCCAGACGAGACCCACGAACGCGAGCACCCCGAACGCGATCCACTGGAGCGCGTAGGAGATGTGCATCCCCTCGTCCTCCTCGGGACGCGGTCGCTGCGCGGGCATGGGTTCGACGGCCGGATCCTCGCTCGCGACGAGCGCGTAGGCGGCCGTGTACCCCTCGGCGCCGAGGCGGTCGAGGATCGTCGCGACGTCGATCGACGGGATCTGCCCCTCGGGCGCCGTGCGCCCGGGCAGCTCGGGCTCCGCGCCCCGCAGCCGCGCGATCACCGCGACTTCGCCCTCGGGCGGATCCGGGATCGCCTCGGGCAGGGAGTGCTCGCCGTTGCCGAGCGGCAGCCAGCCGCGGTCGAGCACGATGACCGCGCCGTCCTCGAGACGGAACGGCACGAGCTGCTCGAACCCCGGACTGCCGCCGAGCACGCGGTTCCGCACGAGCAGCTGCTCGTCCACGAGGTACTCGCCGCGGAGCTCGACGCGGGTCCACTCGTCCTCGTCGTCCCACGCGTCCAGCCGGGGGAGCAGCTCGTCGATCGGGCGCGGGTCGGCGTCGTAGTTGCGCTCGACACGCTGGTTCTCGGCCGCCGTCTCCGCACGCCGCGCCCACTGCCACCACGACAGCAGGCCGCACGTGAGAGCGAACACGACGGTGAGCGCGAGGTACGCGCTCCATCTCCGCCACCCGGTCACGGGCGGCCGCACGCCGTCGCTCATGCCGGATCCGGGACGCGGTCGAGCTCGATGTCGAGCGCCGTCACGGCGACGGGGAAGCCCCGCGAGCCGAGGTAGTCGGAGAGGCTGTCGCGATGCTCCTGGCACGCGAGCCACACCTTGACGCGCTCGGGCCCGTGGATGCGCGGATTGCGCCAGTTCACACGGAACTCGGCGTCGCGCGTGCAGCCGGCGGCGGAGCAGCGGATGCCGGGGTCGCCGAAGCCGATCACGGTCGCCCCCCGGGGGTGCGGCGCACGAGGGCGCCGGGGCGGCGCACTCGCGCGGTCGTGCCCGTGCGGACGTTGTTCGCGATGACGACGGCGAAGTACGGCAGGAACACGGCGCCTGCCGCGGGGATGACGAGCCACCAGCCCGGGGTCACGAGGCACAGGCCGATGCAGACGACGCGGATGCCCATCGCGAGCGAGTACTTGAGCATGCGGGAGCGGCGCTCCTCGTCGGGTGACGGTGGGAGCTCCGTGACGACGTGCGTGCTGTGAGTGGCGATGCTCCAAGCCTACGTCGCGTCGCCGGTAGGCTCCTGAACCATGACCTCTCGCACCGTCCTCGTCACCGGCGGCAACCGCGGCATCGGCTACGCGATCGCCGCCGAGTTCCTCGCACAGGGCCACCGCGTGGCCGTCACGGCCCGCTCGGGCCAGGGCCCGGAGGGCGCGCTCACCGTGCGCGCCGACGTCACCGACGCCGCCTCCGTCGACGCCGCGTTCACCGAGGTCGAGGAGAAGCTCGGCCCGGTCGAGGTCGTCGTCGCGAACGCCGGCATCACGCGCGACACCCTCCTGCTGCGCATGACGGAGGAGGACTTCACCGACGTCGTCGACACGAACCTCTCGGGCGCCTTCCGCGTCGTCAAGCGCGCCTCGAAGGGCATGCTCAAGGCGCGCTTCGGTCGCGTCGTCCTCGTGTCGAGCGTCGTCGGACTGCTCGGCAGCGCCGGGCAGATCAACTACGCCGCCTCGAAGGCCGGCCTCGTGGGCATCGCCCGCTCGCTCACGCGCGAGCTCGGCTCGCGCGGCATCACCGCGAACGTCGTCGCACCGGGCTTCATCGAGACCGACATGACGGCCGAGCTGCCCGAGGAGCAGCAGAAGCAGTACCTCTCGCAGATCCCCGCGGGCCGCTTCGCGCAGCCGGAGGAGGTCGCGCGCGTCATCACGTGGCTCGCGTCCGACGACGCCGGGTACATCTCGGGCGCCGTGATCCCCGTCGACGGCGGCCTCGGGATGGGGCACTGACGCCCCCGCGCGTCTAGCGGCCGAGCCCCATGAGGGGCAGCAGCATCGACAGGTCGCGCTCGTCGAGCAGCACGTCCGCGACGTCGCGCACGGGCGCCTTCGCGTCGAAGCCGACCGAGAGGCCCGCGAGGGCCATCATCGGGAGGTCGTTGGCGCCGTCGCCCACCGCGAGCGTCTGCGAGACGGGGATGCCTGCGGCGTCCGCCCACTCCTGCAGGGCCTCGGCCTTCGCGGCGGCGTCGACGACGGGAGGGACGACGCGTCCCGTGAGCACGCCGTCGACGACCTCGAGGCGGTTGGCGCGCCAGTGGTCGAGCCCGAGGCGCTCGGCGATCGGGTCGATGACCTCGTGGAAGCCGCCCGACACGACGGCGACCCGGCCGCCCGCGGCGTGGACGCCCGCGATCATCTCGGGGACGCCGCGGGTCACCGTCACGCGCGCGCCGACCTCGGCGAACACCGACTCCGGCAGTCCCGCGAGCGTCGCGACGCGCTCGCGCAGGCTCTCGGCGAAGTCGAGCTCGCCGTTCATGGCGCGGAAGGTGATCCGCGCGACCTCGTCGAGCGATCCGGCGGCCTCCGCGAGCAGCTCGATCACCTCGTCCTCGATGAGGGTGGAGTCGACATCGAGCACGACGAGGAAGCGGGCCATGATCCGGGGAGCTCCTTCGAGAGCGGTGCGGGCGGGGCGGCGTCAGTCGACGCGGACGCCCTTGCCGACCACCGTGATGCCGGATTCGGTCACCGTGAAGCCGCGGTTGCGATCGGCGTCGTGGTCGACCCCGACGGTGGCACCGGGCGCGACGACGACGTCCTTGTCGAGGATAGCGCGCTGCACCACGGCGTTCTCGCCCACCTGGACGCGCTCGAACACGACCGAGTCGGTCACGTGGGCGCCCGACGCGATCGTCACCCACGGACCCAGCACGGTGCGCTCGAGGTGCCCGCCCGAGACGACGCAGCCGAGCGACACGATCGAGTCGATCGCCGTGCCCGCCGTGTTCTTGCCGTCGCGCACGAACTTCGCGGGCGGCGAGTTGAGCTGCTGGCTGTAAATCGGCCAGGCCTGGTTGTACAGGTTGAAGACGGGGAGCGCCGCGATGAGGTCCTGGTGGGCCTCGAAGAACGAGTCGATGGTCCCCACGTCGCGCCAGTAGAAGCGGTCGCGGTCGGTCGACCCGGGCACGTCGTTGCGGTTGAGGTCGTACACCGCCGCCTCGCCGCGGGCCACGAAGTCGGGCACGATGTCGCCGCCCATGTCATGGTTCGAGTCGGCGCGGGCGCCGTCGCGCTGCACGGCGTCGATGAGCACGTCGGCGTCGAAGACGTAGTTGCCCATCGAGGCGAGGACCTCGCCGGGGGAGTCGGCGAGCCCCACGGCGTTCTTCGGCTTCTCGTGGAACGCCTTGATGCGCGTCGGGTCGGCCTCGTCGAGCTCGATGACGCCGAACTGGTCGGCGAGGGCGATCGGCTGGCGGATGGCGGCCACCGTGACGCCCGCGCCCGACTCGATGTGCGCCTGGATCATCTGGCTGAAGTCCATGCGGTACACGTGGTCGGCGCCGACCACGACGACGATGTCGGGCTTCTCGTCGCGGATGAGGTTGAGGCTCTGCAGGATCGCATCCGCCGAGCCCGAGAACCAGCGCTTGCCGAGCCGCTGCTGAGCGGGGACGGAGGCGACGTAGGCGCCGAGCATCCCCGACAGGCGCCAGGTCTGCGACACGTGGCGGTCGAGCGAGTGCGACTTGTACTGCGTGAGCACGACGATCTGGCGCAGGCCCGAGTTGATGAGGTTCGACAGGGCGAAGTCGATGAGGCGGTAGCCCCCGCCGAAGGGCACCGCCGGCTTGGCGCGATCGGCCGTCAGCGGCATGAGCCGCTTGCCTTCTCCACCCGCGAGAACGATGCCGAAGACCTTGGGCGGTGCTGCCATGGCACAACAGTAGGCCAGCGATCGGGGGTGTACTAGCGTCGACAGGCATGCGAGTCGATGTTCTGAGCCGTGAGTACCCGCCCGAGGTGTACGGGGGCGCGGGGGTGCACGTCGCCGAGCTCGTCGCCGCTCTCCGCCGCGATGTCGACGTCGTCGTGCGCTGCTTCGGGCTGCCGCGCGACGAGCCCCACACCTACGCCTACCTCGTGCCGCCGCAGCTCACCTCGGCGAACCCCGCGCTCGCGACGCTCGGCGTCGACCTGCAGATGGCGGAGGACGTCGCGGGCGCCGACCTCGTCCACTCGCACACCTGGTACGCGAACGCCGCGGGCCACCTCGCGAAGGTGCTGCACGGCATCCCGCACGTCGTTACCGCCCACTCCCTCGAGCCGCTCCGTCCGTGGAAGGCCGAGCAGCTCGGCGGCGGCTACCGCGTCTCGAGCGAGATCGAGCGCACGGCCTTCGAGGCCGCCGACGCCGTCATCGCCGTGAGCGCGGGCATGCGCGCCGACATCCTGCGCTGCTACCCGGCGATCGACCCCGAGAAGGTGCACGTCGTGCACAACGGCATCGACCTTGAGCGATGGAAGCCCACCGAGGACGCCGCGGTGCTCGAGCGCTTCGGCATCGACCCCGACCGCCGCAGCGTCGTGTTCGTCGGCCGCATCACGCGCCAGAAGGGCCTGCCCTACCTGCTCGCCGCCGCACGGAAGCTCGACCCGGACGTGCAGCTCGTGCTGTGCGCGGGCGCGCCCGACACGCCCGAGATCATGGCCGAGGTGCAGGAAGGCGTGCGCGTGCTCAAGGGGGAGCGCGAGGGCGTCGTCTGGATCGAGGAGATGCTCCCGCAGCACGAGCTCGCGGCTGTGCTCACCGCCGGCACCGTCTTCGTGTGCCCCTCCGTCTACGAGCCGCTCGGCATCGTCAACCTCGAGGCGATGGCGTGCGGGCTCCCGGTCGTCGGGACGGCGACGGGCGGCATCCCCGAGGTCGTCGCCGACGGCCTGACGGGGCGCCTCGTGCCGATCGAGCAGGTGCAGGACGGCACGGGCACCCCCGTCGACCCCGACCGCTTCATCGACGACCTCGCGCGCGTGCTCGACGAGGTGCTCGCCGACACCGCGACGGCGCGGCTCATGGGGGAGGCCGGGCGGCTGCGCGCGGAGGCCGAGTTCAGCTGGGCGAGCATCGCCGAGCGCACACGGGCGGTCTACGAGAGCCTGCTGCCCCCCGAGGAGGGCACGGGCGACCCCGCGGGCGACTAGGCTGGTCCCATCATGGTGCGGGTGCTGGAGTTCGAAGACGTCTCGTTCGTCCGCGACGGGAACACGATCCTCGATGGACTGAACTGGACCGTCGAGTCCGACGAGCGGTGGGTCATCCTCGGCCCGAACGGCGCCGGCAAGTCGACGATCCTCAACCTCGCGTCGGCGCACGTCCACCCGAGCTCGGGCGCCGCCCACGTGCTCGGCGAGCGGCTCGGACGCGTCGACGTGTTCGACCTGCGGCCGCGCATCGGCCTCGCGTCGACGGCGATGGCGCGGCGCATCCCGCGCAGCGAGACCGTCTACGACGCCGTGCTCACGGCCGCGTACGCCGTCACGGGGCGCTGGAACGAGTCCTACGAGGACGTCGACACGCGCCGCGCCGAGCGCGTCATGAAGGAGTGGCGCCTCGAGGGCCTGCGCGACCGCATCTTCGGCACGCTCTCCGACGGCGAGCAGAAGCGCGTGCAGATCGGCCGCGCGGTCATGACGGATCCCGAGATCCTCCTGCTCGACGAGCCCGCCGCGAGCCTCGACCTCGGCGCGCGCGAGGAGCTCGTGCGCCTGCTGGGCGAGTACGCGGCGACGCCCGACGCCCCCGGCATGGTCGTCGTGACGCACCACGTCGAGGAGATCCCCGCCGGGTTCACGCACGCGATGCTGCTCGCGGGAGGGCGCGTCCACGCGGCCGGTCCGATCAGCGAGGTCATCACGGGCGAGCGCCTCTCGGAGGCGTTCGGCATCCCCCTCGTCGTCTCGACGAGCGAGGACGGCCGCTTCGCGGCGCGTGCTCAATGGGACTGATGCTCGTCTGCTAGACTCGACAGTCGGCCCATCATGCCGACGACTTCCCCTTTTCGATTCATCTCCGACTGAGGTACCTCATGAAGACCGACATCCACCCCGACTACCAGGCGATCGTCTTCCGCGACCTGGCGAGCGGCGAGACCTTCCTCACCCGCTCGACCCTGACGAGCGACAAGACCATCGAGCTGGACGGCGAGACCTACCCGGTCGTGGACGTCGAGATCTCGTCGGCCTCGCACCCGTTCTACACGGGCAAGCAGCGCATCCTCGACAGCGCCGGCCGCGTCGAGAAGTTCAACTCGCGCTACAAGAACTTCGGCAAGTAAGCCGCAGGGAACACCTGCCAGAGACGGCCCCGTCGATCGACGGGGCCGTCTCGCGCGTCGTGGGCGCGTGGGCCCGTGGGCCCGGATGCGCGGGCTCAGAAGCCGAGGACCTGGGCGCGACGACGCTCCCACAGCGGCAGCAGCTCGTCGAGCGTGAGCGGGGCGACGTCGACGCCCTCGAGGTCGAGATCGGGGTCGTCGACCCAGCGCAGCTCCTCGATCTCCCCGGACGCCGTCACCTCGACGTCGACCGCCATCGCGAACACGGCGGCCAGCACGACGGTGTCGTCCTCGTTCGCCGCGACGGCGCGGAAGAGCCCCAGGTACTCGGCGGTCGAGACGTCGAGCTCGACGCCGATCTCCTCGGCGAGCTCGCGCGAGAGCGTCTCGATCGCGCTCTCACCCTCCTCGATCTTGCCGCCCGGCTGCATGAAGTGGGTCGTCCCCGCCTTTCGCACGAGGAGCGTGCGCCCGTCGGGGTCGGTCACGATCGCGGCGGCGATGCGCAGCACCGAGGGCTTCGAGCCCGTCACGCGTGCGGTCGGCTCATCCGCATCCGTGTCGTCGGACGGCGCCTCGACCGGCGTCTCGACTGCGGGCTCCGTCTCGAACAGCGGCTCGAGGCCGCCGGGACGCTCCGGTTCGGCGTCCGCTGCGGGCGGCTCCGGGCTCGGCACGACCCCCGGGTGCGCCTGCGCCGGGTCGGGCGGGGGCACACCGAGCGCGGCGGGCGCCGGGCGGACGTTCGGCGGGGGAGCGAGCTGCAGGCCGAGCGGACGGCTGAAGTCGATGACGGGCACGCGACCGAAGCGCGGCTCGAGCGGCGGGATGGGCTGCGTGTCGCGGTAGGCGCCCGGGTGCGCCGGGTACTTGACCGGCCACGCCGTCGACGCCGTGAAGCTCTCGTCGCCCTTGCGGCGGCGGATGTACTCCTGGAAGCTGCGCGCCTGCTCCGCGTACCAGATCTCCTGGCGGCCGTGCAGGTCCTGGATGGGGATGTCGAGCTCCTCCGGTCGCGCCGCGAGCAGCGCCTGTGCGACGCGCCCGGCGGCGATCGCATCCGCCCCCGCGTCGTGCGCGTCGTCGAGCGTCACGCCGTAGTGCGCGGCCGCCGCCTCGAGCGTGCGCTTGCCCTTGCGGTAGGTGTCGACCTGCTTGTCGAGCACGAGCGGGTCGACGACGGGCGCGGGGTCGACGAGGGGCTCGAGCTCGTTCCGGCGGCACTCGCGGTCGAGCAGCGACAGGTCGTACGGCGCGTTGTAGACGACGACGGGGATGCCGAGGCCGAAGAGGGTGCGGAGGGTCTGCGTGATCTCCGCCACGACGACGCCCGTCGGCCGCCCCTCGGCACGTGCGCGCTCGGTCGTGATGCCGTGCACCGCCGACGCCGCCTCGGGGATCTCGATCTCGGGGTCGGCGAGCCAGTCCCACCGCTCGACGACCTCGCCCGCCGCGTCGATGACGGCGATGCACGCGGTCACGATGCGCGCGGTCTCCACGTCGACGCCGGTGGTCTCCAGGTCGAACACGCCCAGGCGATCGGCCCAACTCGTCATGGCCGAAGCCTAGAGCCGGGATCCGACGCCGCTCAGAAGGCGCGCGGGAGCGCCACGCGCGGCTCCCCGAGGTGCAGCCAGTAGAAGCTCTGCGTCGCGAGCGTGAGGGTCAGGATGCCGTCGTCCCCGACCGCCGGGAAGGCACCGCCGCCGAACAGGTCGTAGGGCGTCACGCCCTCGTCGCCCGCCATCTCGATCGACACCGAGACGGGGTTGTGCGAGAACGAGAACACGCACAGCACGCGCTCCGGCACGTCGCCGAACGCGGTTCCGCCGCCCTCGTACTCGCGCACGAACGCGAGCACCGACTCGTGGTTGGTGCGCAGCACGCGGATCGTCCCGAGGCCGAACACCGGGTGCGCCTTCCGCACGTGGATGACGTTGCGGATCCAGTGCAGGAGCGAGCGCGACTGGGCGAGCTGCGACTCGACGTTGACCATCGTGTAGTTGTAGACGAGCGACTGCACGACGGGCAGGTAGAGCTTGCCGGGGTCGGCGCTCGAGAAGCCGGCGTTGCGGTCGGGCGTCCACTGCATGGGCGTGCGCGAGGAGTCGCGGTCGGGCAGCCAGATGTTGTCGCCCATCCCGATCTCGTCGCCGTAGTACAGGAACGGCGAGCCGGGGAGCGAGAACAGCAGCGCGTGCGCGAGCTCCAGCTCGGCCCGCGAGTTGTCGAGCAGCGGCGCGAGGCGACGGCGGATGCCGACGTTGACGCGCATCCGCGGGTCGTAGGCGTACCAGCCGTACATCGCCTGCCGGTACTCCTCGCTCACCATCTCGAGGGTCAGCTCGTCGTGGTTGCGCAGGAAGACGCCCCAGCCGGCGCCCGTCGGCACCTCGGTGGTCTCGGACAGCACGCGCTGGAGCTCCTGCGCCGACTGCGAGCGCAGCGAGTAGAAGATGCGCGGCATGACGGGGAAGTCGAAGGCCATGTGGCATTCGGGCTCCTCGTCGGTGCCCATGAACTCGACGACCTCGCTCGGCCACTGGTTGGCCTCCGCGATCATGACGCGGCCCGGGTACTCCTCGTCCATCATGCGGCGCACGGCCTTGATGAACTCGTGGGTCTCGGGCTCGCCCTCGCCGTTGCCCTCCTCCGACTCGTAGAGGTAGGGGATCGCGTCGAGGCGGAAGCCGTCGACGCCCATGTCCATCCAGAACCGGATGATCTCGAAGACGGCCTCGTGCACCGCGGGGTTGCGGTAGTTGAGGTCGGGCTGGTGCGAGAAGAACCGGTGGAAGTAGAACTGGCGGCGCTCGGAGTCGAAGGCCCAGTTCGAGTCCTCGTAGTCGGTGAAGATGATGCGGACGTTGGGGAAGCCATCGTCGGTGTCGCGCCACACGTAGAAGTCGCCGTAGGGGCCCTCGGGGTCGCTGCGCGACTGCTGGAACCACTCGTGCTGGTCGGAGGTGTGGTTGAGCGGCAGGTCGATGATGATGCGCATGTTGCGCTCGTGCGCCTTCGTCACGAGTTCGCGGAACTCCTCGAGCGTGCCGAACTCGGGCAGGATCGCGCGGTAGTCCGACACGTCGTAGCCGCCGTCGCGCAGGGGCGACTGGTAGATCGGCGGGATCCACAGCGCGTCGACGCCGAGCCACTGCAGGTAGTCGAGCTTCGAGATGAGCCCGGCGAGATCTCCCGACCCGTCGCCGTTGGAGTCGACGAACGAGCGGACCATGACCTCGTAGAAGACCGCACGTCGATACCAGTGCGGGTCGAGCGTGAGGCCGGGCAACGTGATGGGGGCCGTGAACGTCACGGATCGAGTCTGACATCTCCGTCACTGGACGCGCGCCTAGAATCGCAGGGATGTCCGTCCCGACCCCGCACGCCGAGGCCCTCGCCCGCATCCCGGTCAGCGAACGCGAGGTCGAGATCCTCGGCTCGCGTACCCGCTACTGGGTCTACGGGCCCGACGACGCGCGCGACGTGCTGCTGCTCGTGCACGGCTACCGCGGCGACCACCACGGTCTCGAGCCCGTGGTCGCGCAGCTCGGCGACGGCATCCGGATCGTGAGCCCCGACCTGCCGGGCTTCGGCGCGTCGACGCCGCTCACCGAGGAGCCGCACTCGGTCGCCGGCTACGGGCGCTGGCTCACGGAGTTCCTCGCGACGCTCGGACTCGCGGCGCCGCCCGTCGTGCTCGGCCACTCCTTCGGCTCGATGGTGACCTCGCACGCGATCGCGGGCGGCCTGCCGGCACGCGCGCTCGTGCTCGTGAACCCCATCACGACCGACCCCAAGATCGCGGCGGGGCGCTTCGCGACCGGGATCACGCGCGTGTTCTACCGCGTCTCGCGCGGCATGCCGAAGGGCCTCGCGCGCGCGTGGCTCGGCAACCGGCTCATCGTGCAGATCATGAGCTCGGCCCTCGCGAAGACCCCGGACCGCACGCTGCGGAAGTGGATCCACGAGGAGCACCACCGCTACTTCAACGGCTTCTCGGACGCCCGCACCGCGAGCGAGGGCTTCGAGGCCTCCGTGAGCACCGACGTCACGGTCGCCGCGCCGGACGTCCGCGTGCCGACCGTGCTCATCGCGGGCGCCGTCGACCGGATCGCGCCGATCGAGGGGCAGCGCCGGGCCGTCGGGATTTTCCCCGACGCGCGTCTCGTCGAGGTGCCCGGCACGGGGCATCTCGCCCACTACGAGACGCCGGGCGCCGTCGCCGACGCCATCCGCGACTTCCTCGCGTCGCTGCCCGCGGGCACCCCGCCGGGGGCGGCGCGGTGAGGATCCTCGTCGACTGCCGCTACGTCCGGTTCCCGCGGCACGACGGGATCAGCCGCTACACCGCGAACCTCGTCACCTCGCTCGCGCCGATCGCACACGCGGCGGGCCACGAGGTCGTCATGATCGTCTCCGACGAGGGCCAGCTCACGATGCTGCCCGAGCTGCCGTGGGAGCTCGCGACCTCGCCCACGAGCCCACGCGAGCTCACGATCGCGCGGCGCCTCAACGCCCTCGAGCCCGACGTGCTCTTCAGCCCCATGCAGACGATCGGCTCGTGGGGGCGCCGCTTCGGGCTCGTGCTGACGCTGCACGACCTGATCTACTACCGCAATCGCACGCCCCCGCGCGACCTTCCGTGGCCCGTGCGCATCCTGTGGCGGCTCTACCATCTCGCGTGGTGGCCGCAGCGGATGCTGCTCAACCGCGCCGACGAGGTCGCGACGGTGTCGGCGACGACCCGCGACCTCATGCGCGAGCACCGGCTCACCGGCCGCCCCATCACGATCGTGTCGAACGCGGCCGACCCCGTGGAGGCGGATGCGACGCGCACCCAGCCCGCGACGCGCGACCTCGTCTACATGGGCTCCTTCATGCCCTACAAGAACGTCGAGGCGATCGCCCGCGCGCTCCACGAGCTGCCCGGCCACCGGCTGCACCTCCTGAGCCGCATCTCGCCCGCCGACCGGGCGCGCTTCGAGGACCTCGCGCCCGCGGGCTCGCTCGTCGTCCACGAGGGTGTGACCGACGAGGAGTACGGCGAGCTGCTCGACTCCGCCCTCGCGCTCGTGACGATGTCGCTCGACGAGGGCTTCGGCCTCCCGCTCGTGGAGGCGATGGTGCGCGGCACGCCCGTCGTCGTCTCCGACATCCCGATCTTCCGCGAGATCGGGGGAGGGGCGGCCGTCTACGCGGATCCGCGCGACGTCGCGTCGGTCGCCGCCGCGATCCGCACCCTCGGCGACGCCGCGGAGTGGAAGCGGCGCTCCGACGCGTCGCGCGCGCAGGCGGAGAACTTCGACTGGAAGCGCTCGGCGGCGGTGCTCCTCGAGCTGCTCGAGCGCGTCGCCCGCCGCCGATCCGTCAGCGGCTGACGGGCAGCACCTCGCCGCCGGCGAGACGCACGAGGTCGTCGGGCGAGATCGCGAAGACGCTCGACGCCGTTCCGGCGGCGGCCCACAGCACCTCGAGCTGGAGGAGGTCCTCGTCGATCACGGTGCGCAGCGGCGTCGCGTGGGCGAGCGGCGGGACTCCGCCGATCGAGAAGCCCGTGGCCTCCTTGACGGTGCGCGCGTCGGCCTTCCCGAGCGTGCCCCCGAGGCGCGCCCCGAGCGCGTCGGTGTCGACCCGGTTCGCGCCCGACACGAGGGCGAGCAGGGGCTCGCCGTCGAGCGTGAACACGAGGCTCTTGACGATCGCGGCGACGGGGCAGCCGATCGCGTCGGCGGCGTCCTGGGCGGTGTGCGTGCCCTCCGGGAACTCCCGGATGTCCACCTCGAGGCCGAGGGCGCGCAGGCGCTCGGCGTAGTCCGCGGCCGCCATCAGGCGCCCGCCGTCTGCAGGGTCTCGTCGTCCTCCGCGGCCTCGACGGCGTTCTGCGCCTCGATGTCGTCGCACTCGGGCAGGATCGACTCCTCCTCGATCGGGTCGTCGAAGGCGATGAGCCGCAGCTCGCCGTCCTCGACGCGGAAGCTGTGCACGGAGGCGTTCGTGATGCGCGGGTGCTGGGTTCCGGGCTCGACCGTCTGCAGCACCGAGCGGATGGCGCCGCCGTGGCTCACGACGACGAGCTTCTCGCCCGGGTGCCGTTCGGCGAGAGCGAGGAGCGCGGGCACGACCCGCGCGGCGACCTGCTCGCGCGTCTCCTGACCGGGAGCGCGCACGCCCTCCGGGTAGAGCGCCTCGATCTGCTCGAAGCTCATCCCCTCGGCCTCGCCGTAGTCGCGTTCGACGAGGTCGTCGACATCCGTCACGGCGCCGAGGCCGAGGCGGTCGGCGATGATGGTCGCGGTCTCGTGGGCGCGCGACAGCGGGCTCGAGTACACGCCGTCCCAGCGACGGCGCGCGAGCAGCTCGGCGGCGCGGCGCGCCTGGGCGCGGCCCTCGTCGTTGAGCGGGATGTCGGTGCGGCCCTGGATGCGGCGCGCGGCGTTCCAGTCGGTCTCGCCGTGGCGCACGAGGTACAGCTCGGTCATGGATCCTCCGGTGGGCCGGACGGCCCGGAGGTCGAGACTACCGAAGCCGGGCGGCGAGCGTGCTCAGCACCTCGGACGCCCCGGCGTCGATCTTGAGGCTCGCGCGGCGGTCGCCCCGCGTCTCGCCGCGGTTGACGATCACGACGGGCATCCGGGCCTTCACCGCCTGGTCGAGCAGGCGGATGCCCGAGTTCACGACGAGGGACGACCCCGCGATGAGCAGCGCGTCGGCGCCGCGCAGGATGGCCCGCGCCGAGGCGAACACGGTCTGCGGCACGAACTCGCCGAAGAGCACGACGTCGGGCTTGAGGATGCCGCCGCACACCGTGCAGTCGGGCACGATCATGCTGTCGACGTAGTCGATCTGCACGTCGCCGTCGGGGCCCGTCTGGACGGCCTCCGGATAGCCGAGCCACGGGTTCTCGAGCGTCATACGCTCGGCGATGTCGGCGCGCGCGAAGGTCTGCCCGCACGTGAGGCACGTGACGCGGCGCATGGCGCCGTGGAGCTCGACGACGCGGCGCGAACCGGCGCGCGCATGCAGACCGTCGACGTTCTGCGTCACGACGCCCGCGGCGACGCCGTCCCGCTCGAGCTCGGCGAGCGCGAGGTGGCCCGGGTTGGGGGAGGCGCTCGAGAAGTGGCTCCAGCCGAGGTGGCTCCCCGCCCAGTAGCGCTTCCGGGAGCGCTCGTCGCCGAGGAACGCCGAGAAGTCCATCGGCTTGCGGTGCACGGGGGCGCCCGCGCCGCGGTAGTCGGGGATGCCGGAGTCGGTCGAGATGCCGGCGCCCGTCAGCACGGCGATGCGGCGGCCGGCGAGGAGGCGCTCGGCGGCGTCGAGGGCGGGCGCGAGCGTGCTCGTGCCGTCGCCCGGTGCGGGGAGCGTCGCGATCGACATCCGTCCTCCTTCCGCCGCCTCAGCCTACGGCGTGCAGTTTTCGGGGATGTTTCGGCTGGCAGAATCGAGGCATGCAGCTCGTGCCGGTCGACGACCCCGCCGACCCCCGGCTCACCGACTACTTCCGCCTCACCGACGTCGTCCTCCGTCGCCTCTCGGAGCCCGAGGGCGGCCTCTACATCGCGGAGTCGACCAAGGTCATCCAGCGCGCCCTCGAGGCCGGTCACCGCCCGCGCTCGGTGCTCCTCCAGGAGAAGTGGATCCCCGACCTCGAGCCGCTGCTGGCCGACGTCGACGTCGACGTGTACGTCGCACCGCCCGAGATGCTCGAGCAGATCACGGGCTTCGTGCTGCACCGCGGCGCGCTCGCCTCGATGCACCGCCCCGAGCTGCCGAGCGTCGCCGAGCTCCTCCGCGACGCCCGGCGCGTCGTCGTGCTCGAGGACATCGTCGACCACACGAACGTGGGCGCGATCTTCCGCGCCGTCGCGGGCCTCGGAGCGGATGCAGTGCTCGTCACCCCGCGGTGCGCCGACCCGCTCTACCGCCGCTCGGTGCGCGTGAGCATGGCCGCCGTGCTGCAGATCCCGTGGACGCGGCTGCCGGAATGGCCGCAGGGCGCCGAGGAGCTGCACGCCGCCAGGTTCGAGATCGCCGCGCTCGCGCTCGACGACGATGCCGTCTCGCTCGACGTGTACGCCGCCGACACGCCCGAGCGCGTCGCGCTCCTGTTCGGCACGGAGGGCGACGGTCTGAGCCGCGCCGCGCTCGCGAACGCCGACCGCGTCGTCACGATCCCCATGCAGCGCGGCATCGACTCGCTCAATGTGGCCGCCGCGTCCGCCGTCGCCCTCTGGGCGCTGCGGGTCTGAGCGCACCGCGGGCCCCGTGGCACCCCGCGGCGCCTCGGCGGGCTCACGGGGGAGGGCCGGGATAATGCTCCGGTGCCCCTCACCCGACGTCAGATCTACCGCCGACGCCGGATCGCCGTGTTCGGCGGTCTCTTCGCCCTCCTCGCCGGGCTCACCTACCTCCCCCTGACGCTGCTCGCCCCCGTCGGCGAGACCGATGCCGCGGTCGCCGCCCCGCAGATCGCGACCCCCGCGGCGGCTGAGACGAACCTCCCCGACTACGGGGCCTCCGCGATCGCCGCGATCGGCCACGAGGGCGTGCTCGCGCAGGCGGGCACGACGGAGGCGCTGCCGATGGCGAGCATCACGAAGGTCGTCACGGCGCTCGTCGTGCTCGACGCGCATCCGCTCGCCTCCGGGGAGGCGGGTCCCTCGATCACCATGACGGCGGCCGACGTCGCCTACTACCGCGACTACCTCGCCCGCAACGGCTCGGTGAAGCCCGTGCGGGCGGGCCAGGTGTACACGCAGCGCGAGCTGCTCGAGCTCATGCTCATCCCGTCCGCAAATAACTACTCGGCGACCCTCGCCGTGTGGGCGTACGGCTCGGTCGACGCCTACCTCGCGGCGGCGCGCGCCTGGCTCGACGCCCACGGTCTGCCGGGCATCCAGGTGGTCGACACCTCGGGACTCGACCCGCGCAGCCGCGCGAGCGCCGCGGACCTCCTGCGCCTCGGCGAGCTCGCCCTCGCGGACCCCGTCATCGCCGAGATCGTCGCGACCCCGAGCACCTCGCTCAGCAACATCGGGCCGGTCGAGAACACCAACAAGCTGCTCGGCGTCAACGGCATCGACGGCATCAAGACGGGAACGCTCGACGGCGCGAACCTCCTGTTCTCGGCCTCGATCACGGTCGGGGCTCGCGAGATCGAGCTCGTGGGGGTCGTGCTCGACGGCCCCGACCACGCGACGATCAACAACGCCATCCGGTCCATGGTCGAGCAGGTGCAGGCGGGCTTCCGCGAGGTACGGCTCATCACCGAGGGCGAGATCGTCGCGGAGTACTCGACGCCGTGGGGCGACGAGGCGGATGCCGTCGCAGCCCACGACGCCTCGGTCGTCGTGTGGGGGGACACCCCGGTGACGGTGACGGCGACCGCGCGGGAGATCCGGCTCGCAGAGAAGGGCGACGAGGTCGGCGAGCTCGTGTTCACGGCCGGGCCGCACACGGTGACGGTGCCGCTCGTGCTCGCGCAGGACGTCGAGGACCCCGGCCCGTGGTGGCGCCTCGGTCACCCCGAGATCATCTTCGGGATGGGCTGAGGTCCCGCGGCTCAGTCCTCGCGGTCGCCCGCGACGGGCTCGGGCACCGGGCGCTTCGGGGTGATGCCGTCGCCCGACGACCGTCCGCGGATGCGGCGGATGATCCACGGCGCGAAGTGCTCGCGCGCCCACACGATGTCGTCGATGCGCGCCTGCCGCCACGGCTTCGCGGGCAGCGGCTCCGGCTGGAGCGGCTCGAGGTCGTGCTCGACACCGAGCGAGTCGAGCACCATCGTGGCGATCGTGTGGTGGCCGATGGGGGAGAAGTGCAGGCGGTCCGGGGCCCACATCCGCGGGTCCGCGAGCTCGCGCAGCGCCCACATGTCGGCGACGATCGCGTCGTGCTTCTTCGCGATGTAGTGGAGGTTCTCGTTGTAGATCGCGACCTTGCCGCGGATGCGGCCGAGCACGGGCGTGCCGCCGATGTCGGGGCCGTTGAAGAGCACCACCGTGGCGCCGTCGCTGCGGAGCCGCTCGATGCCTCCCTCGAGGCGCGACGCGACGTCGTCGGGGTCGGTCCCAGGCCGGATGATGTCGTTCCCGCCCGCCGAGATCGTGATGAGATCGGGGCGCAGCGCGAGCGCGGGCTCCACCTGCTCGTCGAGGATCTGCTGCAGGAGCCGGCCGCGGATGGCGAGGTTCGCGTAGGCGAAGCCCTCCACCTGCCGGTCGAGCACCTCCGCGACGCGATCCGCCCATCCGCGGTGCCCGCCGGGGACACGGGGTTCGGGGTCCCCGATGCCCTCCGTGAACGAGTCGCCGATCGCGACATAGCGGCGCCAGGGGTGTCGGTTGGCCATAGCACCAGAATGCCTCATGGCACCAGGGTCTTGCCGAGGCGCCCCGAGAGGAGTTGAGTGAGGCTCGTCGGACCCCCCGAACGAGGGGCAACGGAAACGGAGTGACCCATGGGAATCCTCGGCTGGATCGTGCTCGGCCTCATCGCCGGCGCCATCGCGAAGCTCATCCTGCCCGGCCGACAGGGCGGCGGGTGGATCGTGACCCTCCTGCTCGGCATCGTCGGAGCGCTGCTCGGCGGGTGGATCGGGTCGGCGCTCTTCGGAGTCGGACTGCAGGAGTTCTGGGACTGGCGCACGTGGCTGCTCGCCATCGGCGGCTCGATCATCGTGCTGCTCATCTGGGGTGTCATCACGGGTCGCAACAAGCGAGCCTGAGACCACCACGTACGGCGCCCGATCCGTCGCGCAAGCCGCCGCGGATCGGGCGCCGTCGCGCGTCCGGAGCGCACCCGGGGAGGCGTCCGGGGCCCGTGGCAGGATGACCCCGTGAGCAAGCAGGACGGATCGTCGCGCCAGGTGAGCGCCGAGCGCGTCGACGACCCGGCGGCCCACATCATGCACGTCGACATGGACGCGTTCTTCGCCTCCGTGGAGCTGCTCGACCGTCCGGACCTCGTCGGCAAGCCCGTCATCGTGGGGCACCGTTCGCAGCGCTCCGTCGTCACGGCGGCCACCTACGAGGCCCGCCGCTACGGCGTCAACTCGGCCATGCCGATGGCCGTCGCGCTGCGCCGCTGCCCCCAGGCGGTCGTGCTCGAACCGCACTTCGACCGGTACGCGTACTACTCGAAGCGCGTCATGCAGATCCTCGGCGACATCACCCCGCACGTCGAGCAGTTGAGCGTCGACGAAGCCTTCCTCGACGTCGCGGGCGCGCGGCGGCTGCTCGGCGACTCGTGGACGATCGGCTCGCGGCTGCGCGAGCGCGTCTACTCGGAGACGGGTCTGCGCTGCTCGGCGGGGGCGGCCGCCACGAAGTTCGTGGCCAAGCTCGCCTCGAGCCGTGCGAAGCCCGACGGCCTCCTCGTGATCCCCGCGGCCGACACCGTCGGCTTCCTGCATCCGCTGCCCGTCTCGGCGCTCTGGGGCGTCGGCGGCAAGAGCGAGGAGGCGCTCGTGCGCCTCGGGCTGCGCACCGTCGGCGACCTCGCCCACGCCCCGCTCGAGCCGCTGCGCCGTGCGATCGGCGAGGCGGGCGCCCAGCGGCTCCACGACCTGTCGTGGGGGCGCGACCCGCGCGCGGTCACGCCGGGCCACGAGGAGAAGTCGATCGGCCACGAGACGACCTTCGAGACCGACCGCACCGATCCGGCCGAGCTGCACCGCGTCATCCTGCAGCTCGCGGACGCGGTCGGTCAGCGCCTGCGCCGCGCGGGTGTCATGGGGCGAACGGTGTCGATCAAGCTGCGCTTCGACGACTTCACGACCATCACGCGCTCCCGCACCCTCGCGGAGCCCACCGACCTCGGGCGCCGCCTCTACGAGGAGGCCCGCGCGCTCTACGACCAGGCCAACACCTCGCGACGCCCCGTGCGGCTCATCGGCGTCCGGGCCGAGCAGCTCACGGGCGACGTCGCCGCGCTCGGGCTCTGGGACGACGACGAGGACTGGCGCGAGGCCGAGCAGACGGTCGACGCGATCGCCGAGCGCTTCGGCCCGGGAGCCGTTCGGCCCGCCGCGCTGCTGACGCCCGCCGTCAAGCGCCGCCTCGGGCACGGAGACGACTGAGTGGCCGACACGCCCGGCGCTGTCGGCACCCTCGACTACGATCGGTTCGAGTGAGCGAGTCGTCGGCAGAGCGTGTGTTCCGCGCCACCGCGGCCGCCGAGCACCTGCCCCCGAGCTTCCCCGAGCGCGCCGCATGGGGCACCGCCGGCAAGCTGCGCGCGTGGCAGGAGGAGGCGCTCAACGCCTACTTCGACCCGAACGTGTCGCCCGCGAGCCGTCGTGACTTCCTCGTCTCCGCGACGCCCGGCGCCGGCAAGACGACCTTCGCGCTGAGACTCGCATCCGAGCTCCTCCAGCGCCGCGTCGTCGACCGCATCACGGTCGTCGCCCCCACCGAGCACCTGAAGGTGCAGTGGGCCGACGCGGCCCACCGCGCCGGCATCCGGCTCGACCCGTACTTCACGAGCAAGCACGGGCGCGAGTCGCGCCAGTTCCACGGTGTGGTCGTCACCTACGCGGGAGTGGCCGTGCGCCCGAGCCTCCACCGCGAGCTCACCAACTCGGCCCGCACCCTCGTGATCCTCGACGAGATCCACCACGCGGGCGACTCGCTCAGCTGGGGCGACGCGGTGCGCGAGGCGTTCGAGGGCGCCGAGCGGCGGCTCTCGCTCACCGGCACGCCGTTCCGCAGCGACACCTCGCCCATCCCGTTCGTGCGCTACGTGCGCGACGAGCGCGGCGTGCGCATGTCGCAGACCGACTACGCGTACGGCTACGGCCGGGCGCTGCGCGACGGCGTCGTGCGCCCCGTCGTGTTCCTGAGCTACGCGGGGTCGATGCGCTGGCGCACGCGCGCGGGCGACGAGATGGAGGCCGCGCTCGGCCAGGACGACACGAAGGACGTCACCGCGCAGGCGTGGCGCACCGCCCTCGACCCGGGCGGCGACTGGATGCCCGCCGTGCTGTCGGCGGCCGACCGGCGCCTGCGCGAGGTGCGTCAGCACATCCCGGACGCCGGCGGCCTCGTGATCGCGACAGACCAGACCGCCGCGCGCGCCTACGCGAAGATCCTCACCGAGCTCACCGGCACGCCGCCGACGCTCGTGCTGTCCGACGACGCGGGCTCGGGTGACCGGATCACCCAGTTCGCGCAAGGCACCCAGCGCTGGATGGTCGCCGTGCGCATGGTGTCGGAGGGCGTCGACGTGCCGCGCCTGTGCGTCGGCGTCTACGCGACGAGCGCCTCGACACCCCTGTTCTTCGCGCAGGCGATCGGCCGCTTCGTGCGCGCCCGCCGCCGCGGCGAGCTCGCGACCATCTTCCTGCCGAGCGTCCCCGTGCTGCTGCGTCTCGGCGCCGAGCTCGAGCGCGAGCGCGACCACGCGCTCGATCGCGAGACCCCGGAGGACGCGCTCCTCGAGGACGCGCTCGTCGACGAGGCCAACCGGCAGGAGGAGTCGTCCTCCGAGCTCGCCGACGAGTTCGAGTGGCAGGCGCTCGCCTCGATCGCGACCTTCGAGAAGGCCCTCTACGACGGCGAGGAGTACGGCAGCCTCGCGACCCCCGGCAGCCCGGAGGAGTGGGACTTCATCGGCATCCCCGGCATCCTCGACCCCGAGCAGGTGTCCGAGCTGCTCAAGCACCGCCAGCAGCGCCAGGCGCGGCGAGGCGAGGACCGGCGCGAGCGCGGCGAGGTCGAGACGCAGCCGCAACCCCTCCACCGCACGCTCAGCGAGCAGCGGAGGCTGCTCAACAGCCTCGTGAGCATCCACGCGCGCGGCACGGGTCAGACGCACGCGCAGGTGCACGCCGAGGTGCGGCGCCTGTGCGGCGGGCCCGAGGTCGCACGCTGCACGGTCGCCCAGCTGCAGGCGCGCATCGACCTCCTGCGCAAGCGCCTCGGGTCGCCGCGCTGAACCGCGGCGCGCGGCGCCGCAGCCGGCCGCGACGGCACGTGCGGCATTCAGGACCGGGTACGCCGAACGGGTAGCGTTGGGGGCATGTCCGACACGCTCGAGAGCCTCCGTGCCGAATACCAGCAGCTGCGCGAGAAGGGCCTCACCCTCGACCTGACCCGCGGCAAGCCCTCGGCGGCCCAGCTCGATCTCACCGACGGACTCCTCGACATCCCGCTCTCGACCGACTACCGCGACGCGGCCGGCACCGACCTGCGCAACTACGGCGGCACCGACGGCCTCGTCGAGCTCCGCGAGATCTTCTCCGAGCTGCTCGGCATCCCGGTGCCGCAGCTGCTCGCCGGGGGCAACTCGAGCCTCCAGCACATGCACGACACGATCGTGAACCTCCTGCTGCACGGTGCGCCCGGCGGGGAGCCGTGGTTCGGGAAGGACGTCGCGTTCGTGTGCCCGACGCCCGGCTACGACCGCCACTTCGCGCTCACCGAGGCGCTCGGCATCCGGTTGATCGCGGTGCCCTACCTCGAGGACGGCTCGCTCGACCTGCCGACGATCGAGAAGCACCTCGCCGACCCCGCCGTGCGCGGCATGTGGCTCGTGCCGATGTACGCGAACCCCAACGGCGCGACCGTCGACGAGGCGACCGCCCGCGCGCTCGTCGCGATGCCCGCGGCCGCGCCCGACTTCCGTCTCTTCTGGGACAACGCCTACGCGCTCCACCACCTCACCGACGACGAGCCCGCGCCGCTCGACATCCTCGGCCTCGCCGAGGAGGCGGGCAACCCCGACCGCGTGTTCGTGTTCGCGTCGACGTCGAAGATCTCGCACCCGGGGGCGGGCGTCGCGTTCTTCGCCTCCAGCCCCGCCAACATCGCGTGGCACAAGAGGCACGCCTCGGTGCAGACGATCGGCCCCGACAAGCTCGTGCAGCAGCGCCACGTGCGCTTCTTCGGCTCCGCCGAGGGCGTGCGCGAGCACATGCGCAAGCACCGCGCGCTGCTCGCACCCAAGTTCGCGACCGTCGACCGCATCCTCACCGAGCGCCTCACGGGCCACGGCACGTGGACGAAGCCGACCGGCGGTTACTTCGTGACGCTCAGCGCCCCCGAGGGCACCGCGTCGCGCGCCGTCGAGCTCGCGAAGGAGCTCGGCGTGGCCGTGACGCCCGCGGGCGCCGCGTTCCCGTACGGAGACGACCCGCGCGACAGCGTCATCCGCATCGCCCCGTCGATGCCGCCGGAGGCGGAGCTCGAGCAGGCGATCGAGGCGCTGGCGGTGTGCGTGCTGCTCGCCGAGGCGGAGCTCGCCGAGTCGCGCTGAGGTTCCCGCGAAGACCCCTCAGCGGAAGTCGCGGGAGCGGTGCTGCACCCCCGCCCGCAGCGGCTCGATGCCGTCCGCGAGCACGTTGACGACGCCCTCGGGCGATCGCTCGAGGATGCCGCGCACGATGACGGCGGGCTCGTCGCGGGCGATGCGCCGGTGCCTGGCCCAGAAGCCCGCACCGCAGATGACGTTCACGAGGCCCGTCTCGTCCTCGAGGTTCATGAAGGTGATGCCGGAGGCCGTCGCCGGCCGCTGCCGGTGCGTCACGAGCCCCGCGACCTCGATGCGCCGCCCGGACTCGGCCGTGCGCAGCCGCTCGGCGCTCAGCACCCCGCGCGCGTCGAGGCCCGACCGCAGGTGACGCACGGGGTGGTCGTCGGGCGAGATGCCCGTCGCCCACAGGTCGGCTGAGAGCGTCTCGAACGCCGTCGGGTCGGGGAAGAGCGGGGGCTGCACGGCGACGACCGTGCCCGCGAGGTACTCGGCGCGGTCCTCGGCCGCCGCGCCCGCACGCCACAGCGCCTCGCGCGTCGCGAGGCCGAACGGCTCGAACGCGCCCGCCGTCGCGAGCGCCTCGAGCTGGGCCGTCGTGAGGCCCACGCGCCGCACGAGGTCCTCCATGTCGCGGTAGGGCCCGCCCTGCTCGCGCTCGGCGACGATGCGCGTCGCGAGCGGCATCCCGATGCCCCGCACGGACGCGAGCCCGAGGCGCACGGCCGAACCGCCGTCGCGACGGTGGGCACGCGACTCGTCGGGGGCCGCGGGGTCGAACTCGCCCGGATGAGGCTGGAGCCGCTCCCGGCACGCGTCGAGCCCCGTGGGCGCGACGGGCGCGTCCGGGTCGAGCGGTTCGAGCCCCGCATCCGCCCCCGAGCGCAGGATGTCGGGGCGCAGCACCCGCACGCCGTGCCGTCGCGCGTCGGCCGCGAGCGTGGCGGGGGAGTAGAAGCCCATCGGCTGCGCGCGCAGGAGCCCCGCGAGGAACGCGGCGGGGTAGTGCAGCTTGATCCACGAGCTCGCGTAGACGAGCAGGGCGAAGCTCAGCGAGTGGCTCTCGGCGAAGCCGAAGTTCGCGAAGGCCTGGATCTTGGCGTAGATGTCGTCGGCGGCGGCGCCCGTGAGCCCGTTCGACGCCATCCCGGCGTAGAGCTTGTCGCGCAGCCGGTCGATGCGCTCGTGGCCGCGCTTGGAACCCATCGCGCGACGCAGCAGGTCGGCGTCCTCGCCCGAGCACTCGCCGACCGCCATCGCCATCTGCATGAGCTGCTCCTGGAACACGGGCACCCCGAGCGTGCGCTCGAGCACGGGCACGAGCTTCGGATGCGCGTACTCGACCGGCTCCTTGCCGAGCTTGCGGCGCACGAAGGGGTGCACGGCGCCGCCCTGGATGGGCCCCGGCCGCACGAGCGCGATCTGCACGACGAGGTCGTAGAAGGCCCGCGGCTGCAGGCGCGGCAGCAGGCCCATCTGCGCGCGCGACTCCACCTGGAACACCCCGATCGAGTCGGCGCGGCACAGCATGTCGTAGACCGCCGGCTCCTCCTTGGGGATCGTCGCGAGCTCCCAGTGCTCGCCCGTCGCCTCGCGGATGAGGTCGAGGCAGTGCTGGAGCGCCGCGAGCATGCCGAGGCCCAGCAGGTCGAACTTGACGAGCCCCATCCAGGCGGCGTCGTCCTTGTCCCACTGGATGACGGTGCGGTTCTCCATGCGCGCGTGCTCGATCGGCACGACCTCGCCCACCGGCCGGTCGGTGAGCACCATGCCGCCCGAGTGGATGCCGAGGTGCCGCGGTGCTTTGAGCAGCTCGCGCGCGAGCTCGAGCACGGGACGGGGGATGTCGGAGTCGGCCACGGCATCCGCCTCGAGGTGCCAGGCGTGCGCGTCGACCTGCTTCGACCACGCGTCCTGCTGGCCGGGGCTGTAGCCGAGCGCCTTCGCCATGTCGCGCACCGCGTTCTTGGGGCGGTACTGGATGACGTTGGCGACCTGGGCCGCGTTGCGCCGCCCGTAGCGCTCGTAGACCCACTGGATGACCTCCTCGCGCCGGTCGGAGTCGAAGTCGACGTCGATGTCGGGCTCCTCGTCGCGCAGGCTCGAGAGGAAGCGCTCGAACGGCAGCCGGTAGGCGATCGCGTCGACCGCCGTGATGCCGAGCAGGTAGCAGACGGCCGAGTTTGCGGCCGATCCGCGCCCCTGGCACAGGATGCCGCGGCTGCGGGCGAAGGCCACGATGTCGTGCACGATGAGGAAGTACCCGGGGAAGTCCTTCCTCTCGATGACGTCGAGCTCGGCCTCGATGCGCGCGCGGTCGGCCTCCGAGAGGTCGGGGTAGCGCTCGGGCACGGCGGCCCAGACGAGCTCGCGCAGGTACGACATGGGCGTGTGCCCCTCGGGCACGTGCTGCTTCGGCAGGGCGGGCTTCGCGCGGCGCAGCGGGAACGCGAGCTCGGCCGCGAGCTCGAGCCCGTGCGCGATCGCGCCGGGGTAGCGCGCGAAGCGCTCGCGCATCTCGCGCCCCGAGCGCAGGTGCGCGCCGCCCGTGGCCGGGAGCCAGCCGTCGAGCTCGTCGAGGCTGCGGCGGGCGCGCACGGCCGCGACGGCGGCCGCGAGGTGGCGTCGGGCGGGGCTCGCGTAGTGCACGTTGCCCGTCGCGAGCACGGGAAGGCGTCGGACGGATGCGAGCTCCGCGAGCACGTCGTTGCGGTCGCTGTCGAGGGGGTCGCCGTGGTCGATGAGCTCGACGTGCACGGCGTCGCGGCCGAAGCGCGCGACGAGCCCGTCGAGGGCGCGACCCGCGGCATCCGCGCCCCCCTGCTCGAGCGCGCGGCGCACGGCGCCCTTGCGGCATCCCGTGAGCACGGCCCAGTGGCCGTCGCCGATCGCGGCGAGCTCGTCGAGGTCGTAGACGGGGCGCCCCTTCTCGCCACCGCGCAGGTTCGCCTCCGTCATCGCGCGCGCGAGCCGGTGGTAGCCCTCCGTGCCGCGCGCGAGCACGACGAGGTGCTCGCCTTCGGGGTCGGGCTCCCCGTTCTGCGGACCGGGCAGCCCGAGCGAGAGCTCCGCCCCGAACACGGTCGCGACGCTCGAGCTCTCGGCGGCCTCGGCGAAGCGCACGATGCCGGCGAAGGTGTCGTGGTCGACGAGGGCGAGGGCGCTCAGACCGAGGCGCTCGGCCTCCTCGAGCAGCTCCTCGGGCGAGGACGCGCCGTCGAGGAAGCTGAAGCTCGAGTGGGCGTGCAGCTCGGCGTAGGGGAGCGCCTCGGTGTCGCGCACGAGCTCGCGCGGCGGCAGGTAGGGGCCGCGCTTGCGCGAGAACGCGGGGCCGTCGCCGCTGTCGCGCGTCTCGTCCTGGTCGGGACGCCGCCCCGAGAGCGCGCGCTCGAACTCCGACCACGGCACGGGCGGGTTGCTCCAACCCATCAGTCGTACCGCCCCTCGGCCCACCAGCCCTCGCCGTCGAGCACGAGCAGCCACGCGCATCCGCTCGCGTCGACGGCCTGCACACGGTGCGCGACGCGGGCCGTCGACGGGTCCCACCAGCGCTCCTCGAGGGGCCACGGGCCCGCCCACGCGGTGAGGTCGCGGCGCGAGCCCGTCTGCGACACGATGACGGCCGGCGCCGCGCTCACCCGCCCGCGCTCGTCGACCGTCACGGGGCGACCGTGCACGTCCTCCACGCGCAGGGGGCGCGGTACGGCGTAGACGGTCGTGGGCGGCGGGTCGGGCAGGGCGCCCGGCCACGGGTGCGCACGCTCCCGGGGCGCGGTCGCGCGGTCGCCCCAGGGCACGAGCGCCTGGCGGTCGGCGGGCCGACGACCGCCCGCGAGCAGCGGCGTGAGCACGCCGCGGTGCCCGACCATGCCCTGCACGCGCGAGAGCACGGAGTGCACGCGCTCGTCGGGCCCCGTGCCCCACAGCCCCGACTCGTGCACGTGCACGGGGTCGACGGCGTCGGGGCTCACCCGTACGCGCACGACGCCCGAGCGCAGCGCCTCGGTGGCCTGCAGTTGCCAGCGCACGCGGTCGACGACCTCGGCCGACGAGAAGGAGCGCGGATGCAGCCACACGCGCTCGTCGAGCTCGCCGTCCTCGCCCGTGAGCTCGACGCGCAAGGCCGTGCACACGAGCCGTTCGGCGAGCAGGGCGCGCACGAAGTCGTCGCACGCGGCGCGCACGCCGAACGCGACCTCGTCGACGCGCTCGACCGCCGGCTCGAAGCCCACGACGGCGTCGACGTCGCGCGGCGGGATGCGGGGCGTCGCCGGGCGCGGGTCGCGCCCCCGGGCGAGGGCGTGCAAGCGCGCGCCGAGCGGGCCGAAGCGGGCCGCGACGTCCGCCTCGCCGAGCGCCGTGAAGGCCCCGAGGGTGCGGATGCCGAGCCTCGGCAGGAGCGACGCGAGCTCGGGGTCGCCGAGCGCCGAGACGGGCAGCGGTGAGAGGAAGGCGGCGGCCTCGCCCGCGGGGACGATGCGCACGGCCTCCGCACCCGATCCGCCCACCCCGCGGGCCGCGAGCTCGGCGGCGAACAGGCCGTCGGCGACGCCCGCCCGCGCCCCGGTCGCGCCCGTGCCCGCGGCGATGCCGACGACCGTGCGGGCCGCGGCGAGCTCGCCTCCGTAGTAGCGGGCCGGTCCGCGCGCGCGCACGGCGGCCGTTCCGGGGGAGAGCGGATGCCAGCCGGGCAGGGCCTCCTCGAGGGCGGCGAGCACGGCCTCGAAGGCGCGGGCGGCGATCGCCGGCTCCTCGCGCTCGACGTGCAGCCCCGGGCAGCGCCCCTGCGCCTCGCGCTGCCGCATGCCGATCCGCACGCCCTGCGTGCGAGCGGAAGCCGTGCACGCCGTCACGGCGCCCGCGGCCACGAGCGCGACGGGCTCCGACTCGGGGATGCGGTGCTCACGCGCCTGCGCGCGCACGGCCCAATCGGGCACGTGGAGCACGAGGAGTCGGGGGGCGCAGCTCATACTCCATGATCGAACACACGTTCGAATGCGTCAACCCGGCGCAGGCGCGGTCGGGCGTGTCAGACGAGCTCGACCTCGGCGGTCACCATGTCGCCCGGCTCGATGCCCTCCGCCCGCCGCACGCGCGCCCCGATGACGAGGCTGTAGACCCCGGAGGAGCCGGGGAAGATCGACGTCGACCAGCTCGTCCCGCCGACGCGCGCTCTGACCTTGACGGCGCCGAAGCCCGCGCGGGGGAGGGCGTCGGCCCACTCCCTGACCTCGGCAGACTGCTCGGGCGGGAGGTCGACGAAGTACCAGTCGTCGTGGACGCGCGCCTCCCACCGTCGCAGCTCGCACGTGAAGCGGTACCGCATGGCGCCAGCCTAGGGGCCTAACCGAGGGCCCGCAGGGGCGCGGACACGGCCGTGCGCTCGCCCGCGGCGCGCGCGGCGACGAGGGAGACCGCTCCCGTCGCATCCGGGAGCCAGAGCCGGCGGGAGCGCGTGCGCCCCTGCCAGGCGGGCGAACTCGACGCGACCGTGACCTGACGCGCCGCGAGATGCCCGAAACCCGCACCGATGCCCGCCCAGTCGCTCTCGGTCACGCTCAGGCGCGCGTGGGCGCGGGGCCACGCGCGCGTCGACACGAGCACGGCCTCGCGCTGCCGCAGCCGCGCCCCCAGGCGCGACGCGGCAGCCTCGCCCACGCGGGCGCGGGCGGGCGGCTGCACGAGCACGACCGCGATCGCGTCGACGAGCGCCGAGACGATCGAGAGCCACTGATCGCCCGGCTGCGGCACGAGCACGAGCCGCTCGAGGTCGAGCCCCGCCGAGGCCGCCGCCTCGAGGCCGAGGTCGGGCATGCCGACGACGGCGCACCACGAGCCCGCGCGACTCGGCCCGCGCAGCAGCTCGAGGGCGAGCGCCGTCGAGCCGTCGACGACGTAGCTGCCGCCCGCCGCGAGCGCCCCCTCGGGCAGCAGCTCGGCGAGCGCCTCCGAGGTGGGCAGGGTGCGGTCGGCGAGCCGGGTGCGCTGCATGCCGCGGATGCGGTCCTGCAGACGCCGGATCTCATCCGCGCGCGCCGTATCGAACATATGTTCGATGATACGTCGCGCCTGCGACGTCGGCACGGGCGGCGCCGGAACCCCGGGTCAGGGCAGCAGCGGCAGCGCGGGGGAGGCGTCGGGGGTCGCGAACGACGCGACCCAGCTGAACACGACGAAGGCGACGACGTTGACGACGACCGTCACCCAGAACACCACCTGGAAGCTCATCTTGACCGTCTTGTGCCGCACGACCTGCTGGGCGACGATCGCGCCCGGCCAGCCGCACGCGAGACCGAGCGCGAGGAGCGACCCCTCGCTCAGCCGCCACCCCTCGGACGCCGCAGCCCGCTTGTCGAGCGCGTACGCCACGAAGGTCGCGAACGACATCCCCACGTAGAGCACCCACACCCAGAACGGGATCGGACGGATGAGGGCCACGACGAGCGCGATGCCCGCGAACCCGACGATCGCGAGGTAGCCGAGCCTGCTCGCACGCCGCGTGGGCGCGAGCCGGGGGAACGCCGGCGGCTCGGGAGCGGCGCGGTCGGGGGACAGGGCGAGCACGGAGGCGCGGCCGGCGCGCGGCTTCCCCTCGCGCGAGTACTCGAGCACGTAGCCGATCTCGTCCCCCTGCACGGGGCGGGGGTCGTCGGCCCCGAACGCGGAGATGTGCACGAACACGTCCGGACCGCCGACGGCCGGGGAGACGAAGCCGAATCCGCGCTCGTCGTTCCAGGTCGTCAGCACACCGCTCATGCGCACCGGGCCGGGTTTCATCGTGTCGTGATGCTACGTCCGCTTCCCGTGGGCGGACAGTCACGCGCGGCGCGTCGCGTGCCCCGAGTCCGGGGGCAGACCCACTCGCTCGCCCCCGTTGACGGGGGACAGCGATCCCGGCCAGGGGTACAGGCGCGACGGGACGTCCGCGGATGACGCACCCCGGACACGACGAAGGCCCCGGACCTGATGTCCGGGGCCTTCGACTCGCGTGCGCGAGGGGGGACTTGAACCCCCACGCCCTATACGGGCACTAGCACCTCAAGCTAGCGCGTCTGCCAATTCCGCCACCCGCGCGAGTCCGATCCTCACCAGGAGGACCGGAGATAGACACTAGCACGCTCCGAGACCCCTCTCGAACCACATGGACGCGGACCCCCTCGAAGACGGGGCGACGGGTACCGTGGAGGCATGGACGGCGCACTCGAGGACACCGCCCGCATCGCCCGCGACCTCATCCGGATCGACACGACGAACTGGGGGGAGGGACGCGCCAAGGGCGAGACGGAGGCGGCCGAGTACGTCGAGGCCGAGTTGCGGGCCCTCGGCCTGGAGCCGCGCCTCTACGACGCCGCCCCGCGCCGCACGAGCGTCGTCGCGCGCGTCGAGGGCGCCGACCCGACGCGCCCCGCGCTCGTCGTGCACGGGCACCTCGACGTCGTCCCGGCCGACCCCGCCAACTGGAGCGTCGACCCGTTCGCGGGCGAGATCCGCGACGGGATGCTGTGGGGCCGCGGCGCCGTCGACATGAAGGACATGGACGCCATGATCCTCACGAGCCTCGGCGACATCCTGCGCTCCGGCCGACGGCCGGCCCGCGATCTCGTCGTCGTCTTCTTCGCCGACGAGGAGAACGGGGGAGTGTTCGGCTCGCACCACCTCGTTACGCAGCACCCCGAGCTCTTCGCGGGCGCGACGGAGGCGATCAGCGAGGTCGGCGGCTACTCGATCGACCTCGCCGGGCAGCGCGCCTACCTGCTCCAGACGGGCGAGAAGGCCCTCCTGTGGGTGCGGCTCGTCGCGACCGGCGTCGCGGCGCACGGTTCGCGCGTCATCCGCGACAACGCCGTCACGAAGCTCGCCGAGGCCGTCGCGCGCATCGGGCGCCACGAGTGGCCCGTGCAGCTCGGCATGACGGCGAGCGCGATGCTCGAGGGGGTGCGCCGCATCCTCGACGCGAGCCCCGACGAGGACCCCGTCGAGCTCATCGAGCGGACGGGCCTCGCGGCGGGCTTCCTGCGCGGCACGGTGCGCACGACGTCGAACCCGACCGTGCTCCAGGCCGGCTACAAGCACAACGTGATCCCCGACCGGGCGGAGGCGCTCGTCGACGTCCGCCCCTTCGCGGGGCAGGAGGAGGCCGTGCTCGCGGAGCTGCGCGAGCTCGCGGGACCCGACGTCGAGGTCGAGATCGTCCACCACGACGTCGGCCTCGAGACGCCGTTCTCGGGCCCGCTCGTCGAGCGGATGGTGGCCGCGCTCACCAAGCACGACCCCGACGCCGAGGTGCTCCCGTACCTGCTCTCGGGCGGCACCGACAACAAGGCGCTCAGCATGCTCGGCATCACGGGCTACGGCTTCGCACCGCTTCGCCTCGGCCCGGGACTCGACTTCCCGGCGATGTTCCACGGCGTCGACGAGCGCGTGCCGCTCGACGCCCTCGCGTTCGGGCGCGCCGTGCTCGCCGACCTGCTGCTTGAGGCGTGACGGTCATCCGCGCGGCGGACGGCATCCGGGCCCGCCCCTGACAGAATCGACCCCCGTGGACTTCCTCGAAGCGATCATCCTCGGCATCATCCAGGGACTGACCGAGTTCCTGCCGATCTCGTCGAGCGCGCACCTGCGCGTCTTCGGCGACCTCGTCGGCTGGGGCGACCCGGGGGCGACGTTCACCGCCATCACGCAGCTCGGCACCGAGCTCGCGGTGCTCATCTACTTCTGGAAGGACATCACCCGGATCATCGGGAAGTGGTTCCGCTCGCTGTCCCCGGGCGGGGGCGGCAAGCGCTCCGCGGGCGTGCAGAAGGGCGACCCGGACGTGCGCCTCGGCTGGCTCGTCATCATCGGCACCGTGCCGATCGTGCTCGTCGGGTTCTTCCTGCAGGACACCATCCGCACGGCGCTGCGCTCCCTGTGGGTCGTCGCGATCGTCCTCATCGCGTTCGGCCTCCTGCTGTGGCTCGCCGACTGGCTCGGCCGCCGCGTGAAGCCCATCGAGCGGATGAGCTACCGCGACGGCATCCTCATCGGCTTCGCGCAGATGCTCGCCCTCATCCCGGGCGTGAGCCGCTCGGGCGCGTCGATCAGCGCGGGCCTCGCGCTCGGCTACACGCGGCCCGCGGCGGCGCGCTTCGCGTTCCTGCTCGCGGTTCCCGCGGTGTTCGGCTCGGGCCTCTACGAGACCTACACGGCGTTCACGTGCGAGCCGGGCGTCGACGCCGGGTGCGGCGTCGGCTACGGCCTCGGTCCCACGGTCGCCGCGACGGTCGTCGCGTTCGGCGTCGGGTTCGCGGTCATCGCGTTCCTCATGCGCTACCTCGAGACGCGCTCGTTCCTGCCGTTCGTGGTCTACCGCATCCTGCTCGGCGGCACGCTCATCGCCCTGCTCTCCACGGGCGTGCTCCAGCCCTAGCTCAGGGAGCCGGCGGCTGGTCGCCACCCTCGCGCTTGCGCAGGTAGCGCTCGAACTCCTCCGCGATGGCCTCGCCCGAGGCCTCGGGGGAGTCGACCGTGTCGCGCGCCTGCTCGAGCTGCTCGATGTAGGCGGTCATGTCGTCGTCGTCGCTCGCGAGCTCGTCGATGCCGCGCTCCCATGCCTCCGCGTCCTCCACGAGCGTCCCGCGCGCGATCGGCACCTCGAGGAACTCCTCGAGCCGCTCGACGAGCGCGAGCGTCGCCTTGGGCGAGGGGGCGTTGTGCACGTAGTGCGGCACCGAGGCCCAGATCGAGACGGTCGGGATGCCGGCGCGCTCGGCCGCGTCTGCGAGCACCGAGATGATGCCGACGGGCCCCTCGTAGGTGGAGCGCTCGAGCCCGAAACGCTCGCGGACCGACGCGTTCTCGCTCGACGCGAAGATCGCGATCGGGCGCGTGTGCGGCACGTCGGCGAGCATCGCCCCGAGGAACACGATGCGCTCGACGCCCGCGACCGAGATCGCGTCGAGCACCTCCTCCGCGAAGGTCTTCCACCCGCGCGACGGCTCCGTGCCGAGCAGCACGTGCACGCCCTCGCCGCGGTCGACGGGGCCCGAGAGCACGACGCTCGGCCACGCGATGACACGGTCGCCGTTCGCGTCGAAGGTCGTGACGGGGCGGTTGAACTGGTAGTCGAAGTAGTCCTCCGGCTCGACCTCGACGAGCGGCACGAGGCCGAGCTGGTCGCGCAGCGACCGCACGGCCGTCGAAGCCGCCTCGCCCGCGTCGTTCCAGCCCTCGAAGGCCACGACGAGCGTCGACCCGCCGTGTCCCCAGTCGTCCTCTGCCTGCACCGCTCCGCCTCTCCGCCCGCCCCGGGCGTCCGTCTCAGGGTAGTCCCGCGCCCGTAGACTTGCCGGTCGTGACCACTCCCGCCGCAGCATCGCCGTCCGCCGTCCTCTGGGACATGGACGGGACCCTCGTCGACACCGAGCCGTACTGGCTCGTGGCAGAGACGGAGCTCGTCACCGAGTGGGGCGGCACCTGGACCCACGACGACGGCATGGAGCTCGTCGGCCAGGGCCTGTGGAGCTCCGCCCTCATCATCCAGTCGCGCGGGGTCGGGCTCGAGCCGCAGCAGATCATCGACGCCCTCACCGACCGCGTGCTCGACCAGATCGCGGAGCACGTGCCGTGGCGCCCCGGGGCGCGCGAGCTGCTCGGCGAGGTGCGCCGCGCCGGCATCCGCACCGCGCTCGTGACGATGTCGATCCGCCGCATGGCCGACACGATCGCCGGGGCCCTCGAGTCCGAGCTCGGCGGCCCCGCATTCGACATCATCGTCGCGGGCGACGAGGTCGAGCGCCCGAAGCCCTACCCGGACGCGTACCTGCGCGCCGCCGAGCTGCTCGACGTGCCGATCGCCGACTGCGTCGCCGTCGAGGATTCGGAGCCGGGGGTCGCGGCCGCCGTCGCCTCCGGTGCGACGACGTTCGCGGTGCCGTTCCACGTGCCGATCCCGCCGAGCACCGCCTACGAGCTCCTCGAGGACGGGCTCGCGCAGGTGCGGGCCGCCGACCTCCTGGCCGCCCACGCCGCACGCCGCGCCGCCCGCTCGGCATCCGACACGACCACGGAGGCCACCCGATGACCGTCTTCGCCGCCGGCGACCGCGTGCAGCTCACGGGCCCCAAGAACCGCCTGCACACGATCACGCTCGAGCCCGGCAAGCAGTTCCACACCCACCGCGGCACGCTCGCCCACGACGCCCTCATCGGCCTGCCGGACGGCTCGGTCGTCGAGGCGTCGAACGGCGACGCGTACCTCGCGCTTCGCCCGCTGCTGGCCGACTTCGTCATGTCGATGCCGCGCGGCGCCGCGATCGTCTACCCGAAGGACGCGGCGCAGATCCTCGCGATCGCCGACATCCACCCCGGCGCGACGGTCGTCGAGGCCGGAGTCGGCTCGGGCGCCCTCTCGCTCTGGCTGCTGCGCGCGATCGGCACGACGGGACGCCTGCTGTCGTTCGAACGCCGCGAGGAGTTCGCCGAGGTCGCGCGGGCCAACGTCACGGCCTTCATGGGGGAGACCCCCGCGAACTGGTCGATCGGCATCGGCGACCTCGCCGAGGAGCTGCCCGCCGCCGCCGAGCCCGGCACGGTCGACCGCGTCGTGCTCGACATGCTCGCGCCGTGGGAGTGCCTCGACGCGGTCTCCGACGCGCTCGCGCCCGGCGGAGTGCTCATCTGCTACGTCGCGACGGCGACCCAGCTCTCGCGCGTCGCCGAGGCGATCCGCGCGACGGGCCTCTACACGGAGCCGAGCTCGACCGAGACGCTCGTGCGCGGCTGGCACGTCGAGGGCCTCGCCGTGCGCCCCGACCACCGGATGGTCGCGCACACCGCCTTCCTCATCGCCGCCCGTCGCCTCGCGCCCGGCGCGGTGCTCCCGAAGCCCGCTCGCCGCGCCTCGAAGACCGACTACGACGACGAGGACGTCGAGCTCTGGACGCCGGGCGCTCTCGGCGTACGCGACAAGACGGACAAGCGGATCCGCCGCGTCGTGCGCGACGCGCAGCAGCTCGCCGAGCGCACCGCGCGACGCACCGCAGCCGAGGCGTCGGGACCCGACGCGCCGGAACAGTAGACTCGTTCTCGCCTCTGGGCACCCCTCCTTCCGCCGCCTGTCAGGAAAGTAGGCATCGTGCGCCGTACCACCGCGCTTGTCAGCTCCGTCGCCGTCGTGGCGGTGCTCTCCGCCGCGCTCACCGGATGCGCTGCCTCGCCCGATGACGTCACCGCGTGCGAGGTCGCCCTCCCGTCGGGCAACGCGTCGTCGCTCGTGACGGCGCGCGGCGAGGTCGGATCGGCCCCGCGCGTCACCATCCCCGCGCCCCTCGTCTCGACGAGCGCGCAGCGCACCGTGCTCGAGGAGGGCGAGGGTCTCGTCGCACGCGTGGGCATGACGGTCGACTTCGACGCCGCCATCTACGACGGCGAGACGGGCGACCTGCTCATGGAAACCGAGTACGACGGCGCGCAGGGCGTGCGCCTCCGCGCCGGTCTCATGACCTCCTCGGCGCAGGAGGAGCCGGGCGCGCTCCCGCAGGCGCTCGTGTGCGCCCAGCCCGGCCAGCGCTTCGTGCTCACGACGACCGCCGAGGACTCGGGCCTCAACTTCGCGAACACCGGCGTGCCCGCGGACCACACGGTCGTGCTCGTCGTCGACGTGCAGGACGTGTTCCTCGGCAAGGCCGACGGCGTCAACCAGCTCCCGCAGGACGGCCTCCCCGTCGTCGTGACCGCGCCCGACGGCACGGTCGGCGTCACGGTGCCCTCGGGCATCGAGGCCCCGACCTCGTTCCGCGAGGCCGCGATCAAGCTCGGCTCGGGCCCGAAGCTCGCCAAGGGCGACCTCGTCGTGCTGCAGCTCGCGAGCTGGAGCTGGCCCACCGGCCCGAACGCGAAGCTCAGCGAGAAGTCGTCGACGTGGGACATCGGCCGCACCCCGGACACCATCGAGCTCACCGACGAGGGCGACATGGCGCTGCCCGCCGATCTGGTCGACGCGCTCGTCGGTCTGCCCGTCGGCTCCCAGCTGCTCACGGTCGTCGCGCCCGCCGAGGGGTCGAACGACGCCACCGTGTTCGTGATCGACATCCTCGGCATCCAGTCCGCCCCTCTCGCGAAGTAGGCCCCCACGAGCGCGAACCACGCCCCCGCGCCGGTTCCCGTCGAGGATCGGCTGTTCAGCCTCGTCCTCGCGCTGCTCGCGACGGAGTCCGGGCTCACCAAGACCGAGATCCTCTCGAGCGTGCGCGGCTACGCGCAGCGGTACGTGCCGGGCGGCGACAACGCGAACCTCGAGCGCCAGTTCGAGCGCGACAAGGACGACATCCGCGAGCTCGGCGTGCCGCTCGAGACGATCGAGCCGCTCGGCGAGCCGGGCGACAACCACAACCTGCGCTACCGCATCCCGAAGGGCGCCTACGAGCTGCCCGACGACGTGCGCTTCGACTCGGACGAGATCGCGCTGCTCGGCCTCGCCGCGATGGCGTGGCGCGAGGGCTCGCTCAACGCCGAGTCGCGCCGCGCGCTCGTCAAGCTGCGCGCGCTCGGCATCTCCGCCGACGAGCCCGTGCTCGGCTACGCGCCGCGCCTGCGCCTGCGCGACGCCGCCTTCGAGCCGCTCACGCAGGCGATCGACCGCCACCAGATCGTGCGCTTCGACTACCTCAAGCCGGGGGAGGAGCGCGCCCGCACGCGCGAGGTCATCCCGCTGGCGCTCGTGCAGTACGACGGACGCTGGCACCTCTCGGCCGAGGACCTCGCGACGGGGGAGGGCAAGACGTTCCTGCTGCGTCGCATCGTCGGCAAGGTGACGGTCGGCAAGGCCGCCCCCGAGCGTCCCGGCGACCACACGGCCCGCGCCCTCGCCGAGCTCGACGAGGTGTGGCAGCGCGGCGTCGCCGACATCGAGGTGCGCGCGGGCTCGGATGCCGCCCTGCGCCTCGCGCACCGCCGCGGCACCGAGGAGGTCGCCCCCGGCATCCTGCGCGTGCACTACGTCGACCTCGCGATCCTCGCCGACGAGCTCGCGGGCTTCGGGCCCGAGGTGCTCGTCGTCTCCCCGTCCCAGCTGCGCGCGGCCGTGATCGAACGCCTCGAGAGGACGGTGGCCGACCATGGCTGACAAGCGCCACCGCGTGCCGGCGCGCGCCGTCCCGCCGACGGGCTCGCGCGACAAGCTCGCGTTCCTGCTCGCGCTCGTGCCGTGGCTGCTCGAGCACGACCGCGTGACCGTGCAGGAGGCCGCCGCCCACTTCGGGGTGAGCGAGGACGACATCCGCAGCTCCGTCTCGCTCGTCGCGATGAGCGGCGTGCCCGGCTCGACGGCCACCTACCAGCACGAGGACCTCTTCGACATCGACTGGGACGCCTTCGAGCAGGACGAGATCGCGATCACCCAGCACGTCGCGATCGACGACGCCCCGCGCCTCTCGGCGCGCGAGGCCGCGGCCCTCATCGCGGGCCTGCAGTACCTCCAGTCGCTCCCCGAGAACGCCGACCGCGTCGCGATCCGCAACCTCGTCGAGAAGCTCTCGCGCGGCGCATCGAGCACCCCGAGCCAGCTCGCCGTCGCGGGCGACCCCGACAGCGAGGTGCTGGGCCTCGTGCGACGGGCCGTCGCCGAGGGGCGGCGCGTGCGCTTCGCCTACCTCAACTCGCGCGGCGAGCGGGAGGACCGCGACGTCGACCCGCTGCGCGTCGAGTCGATCGACTCCGACTGGTACCTGCGCGGCTGGTGCCACCTGCGGCAGGCGCTGCGCACGTTCCGCTTCGACCGGATGAGCGACATGATCGTCACCGAGCTGCCGATCGAGCACGACGCCGCCGAGGTGCGCCTGCCCGACACCCTCTTCGAGCCCTCCGCCGAGGACCTCGAGGTCACGATCGAGGCCGCGCCCGAGGTCATCGGCCTGCTCGCGGACTACATCCCGGACGGCGCGCTCACGAGCGAGGTGGGCGACCGCATCCGCACGACCCTGCGGGTGTCGCACTACCACGGCCTCAAGCGGCTCATCGCGGGGATGCCCGGCACGGTGCGCGTCGTCGCGCCCGACCAGGCCCGTCGGGCCGTCGCGGAGTGGGCCGCGGCCGGACTGGCCCGCTACGCGTAGACTTTCCCCAACCCGCCTATCGACGAGGACGTTCCCATGTACACGCTTCCCCTGTTCGTCAACCAGTGGCAGACCTGGCTGATCATCCTCGTCGTCGTCCTCGTGCTGTTCGGCGCGACCCGTCTCCCGGCGCTCTCGAAGAGCCTCGGCCAGTCGGTCAAGATCTTCCGCAACGAGATGAAGACGGACGACGACGCCAAGGCCGCCGGAACGGCGGACGGCGAGGCCTCCGGGCCGGCGAAGCCGGTCGACGGCTCCACGTCCGACAAGTCCTAGGCGCGTGGCCGGAACGACCCGGACGCATCCCCGCAAGAGCAACCCCGAGCGGCGGATGTCGCTCGCCGAGCACCTCATCGAGCTGCGCAAGCGGCTGACGCGCGGCGCGATCGGCGTGCTCGTCGGCACGATCGTCGGCTGGATGATCTACGACCTCGGCTGGTTCGGGGAGCTGCTCGACCCCGTCGTGCCGGGCGCACACGACGCCCTCGCCGGGACGGGCACGTGGGCTGCGATCTCCGGGCCGGTGTTCCACATCGCCGACGAGCTCGGGCTCGACCCCGACAAGATCACGCTCAACTTCTCGAGCCTCACGGGTGCCCTCGACATCCAGTTCCAGGTGTCGCTCGTCGTCGGCATCATCCTCTCGAGCCCCATCTGGCTGTACCAGATCTTCGCCTTCTTCGTGCCGGGCCTCACGA
>RDDZ01000013.1 GCA_003852775.1 Microbacteriaceae bacterium
CTCGGGCGTAGCGGCGGGGGGGCGGCCGGGCGCCGGGGGCGCCGGCCGCGGCGCGACGACGATCGTGTACTCGCGCGTCGCCGTCGAGGTCTCGCCGCCGTCGGTGATCGTGGCGCGGACGCTGAACACCGCCGTGCCTGCGGCCGCGGGCGTGCCCGTGATCACGCCGTTCGAGCCCAGCGCGAGGCCCGCGGGAAGCGCCCCGCCCGCGAGTGCGTAGCGCGCCGTCGGCGTGCCGGAGGCGACGACCGCGGCCTCGTATGGGTCGCCCGTGCGGGCCCCCGGCAGCTCGGCCGTGATGAACACGGGCAGCTGCGGCGTCACGACGAGCGTGAACTCGCGCTCGGCCGTCGCCTCAGTCTCGCCGTCGGTCGAGGTCGCCGTCACGGTGAAGGTCGCGTCGTCGACCGTCGCGGGGGTCCCGCTCAGCAGGCCGTCGGACGAGAGCGACAGCCCGGCGGGGAGCGCGCCCCCCGTGACGGCGAACGTCGCCTCGGGCTCGGCGTCCGCCGCGATCCAGGCGGCGTACGAGACGCCGCGCAGCGCCGAGGGCAGCAGCGGGGCAGTCGTGAAGACGGGCGCTGCGACGTCGGCCGCCGGGGGGTTCGACGACGGGTCCGGGGTGTCGGCCCGGGCTGCGGACGCGTCGAGCAGCAGCATCCCGCCCGCGGCGAGAGCGACCGTGGCGAGGCCCGCGAGCCCGCCGGTCGATCGGGTGCGACGCATCCAGTGACCCCTCCGGTGGTGACTCCATGGTCGCAGAGCGACGCTGAGGATGCCCGCAGAGCCGACGCGCGACGACACGGAGGGTGCGCGGAGAGCGGGAAGTGGAGGGGCGGACGGGAATCGAACCCGCGTAATCAGTTTGGAAGACTGAGGCTCTACCATTGAGCTACCGCCCCGGAGCCCCGCCGAAACGGCCGGGCAACCCCGCGAGTCTAGCGCAGGGAAGCGGGCGGATCGGCCACGCGGCGGGCGTGCGGGACGCGCGTCACGCGCTCATGAGCTCGGGCGCCTCGGCGTCGATGCGGACGGCGACGCACACGTGCGCCTCCTCCCACGCCATCGCCCAGAAGGCGCTCGACTCGATGGGGCCGGTCTCGCCGCAGTCGAGGCAGCGGGGCTCGAATGCGCGGATCTCCATGATCTCGATGTTCGCCATGAGCCCATGGTGCGCCCGGCCTCCGACATCGGAGCGAAGGCGCGCGCGGTGCAGGCTAGACTGTGCGAGGCCGTTTTCGGGCCGGATCGCGTCCGTCACCCCGCCCGACAGCCGGCTGCGAGAAGGCCCGGGCATCCGGGGCGTAGCTCAGCTTGGCTAGAGTGCCCGCTTTGGGAGCGGGAGGTCGCAGGTTCAAATCCTGTCGCCCCGACGGAACATCAGCGAACAACCACAGGAGTACATCCCCATGGTCAGCACGACCGTCGAGAAGCTGTCGCCCACGCGCGCGAAGCTCACCATCACCGTCACCCCCGAGGAGCTCAAGCCCTCGATCGACCACGCCTACAAGCACATCGCGGAGCAGGTGAACATCCCCGGCTTCCGCAAGGGCAAGGTGCCGCCGCCCATCATCGACCAGCGCATCGGCCGCGCCGAGGTGCTCAACCACGCCGTGTCGGAGGGCCTCGAGCGCTTCTACCGCGAGGCCGCCGCCGAGGAGAAGGTGCGCCCGCTGGGCCGTCCCGAGGCCGACGTCACCACGTGGCCGAGCGAGAAGGACTTCTCGGGCGACCTGGTGTTCACCGTCGAGGTCGATGTGCGCCCCGAGTTCGAGCTTCCGAAGTACGACGGCCTCAAGGTCGAGGTCGAGTCGGTCAAGGTCGGCCCGGACGAGGTCGAGGCCGAGCTCGAGAACCTGCGCAGCCGCTTCGGCACGCTCGTGACGGTCGACCGTCCCGCCAAGAAGGGCGACTTCGCCCAGCTCGACCTCGTCGCGTCGATCGACGGCGAGGAGATCGACACCGCGTCGAACATCTCCTACGAGATCGGCTCGGGCGAGCTCATCGACGGCATCGACGAGGCCCTCGACACCCTCACCGCGGGCGAGTCGACGACCTTCGAGTCGGAGCTCGTCGGCGGCGACCACAAGGGCGAGAAGGCCCAGATCTCGGTCACGCTCCTCTCGGTCAAGGAGCGCGAGCTGCCCGAGGCCGACGACGACTTCGCGCAGATCGCGTCGCAGTTCGACACGATCGGCGAGCTCCGCAAGGACATCAAGGAGCAGCTCGAGAAGTCGGCCGAGTTCGGCCAGGCGGTCGCCGCGCGCGACAAGCTCGTCGAGCTCCTCGTCGAGAAGGCCGACATCCCGGTGCCGCAGGGCCTCATCGACGACGAGGTGCACCGTCACCTCGAGAACGAGGGCCGCCTCGAGGACGACGTGCACCGTGCCGAGGTCGCCGAGGAGAGCGAGAAGGTCTTCCGTCGCCAGATCCTGCTCGACGCGATCGCCGAGAAGGAGGAGGTGAAGGTCAGCCAGAACGAGCTCACCTCCTACCTCGTCCAGGCCGCCGCGCAGTACGGCATGGAGCCCGGCGACTTCATCCAGGCGCTCGGCAACTCGGGCCAGATCCCCGCCATGGTCGGCGAGGTCGCGCGCTCGAAGGCCGTCGCGGTCGCCCTGTCGAAGGCCAAGGTCGTCGACGAGAAGGGCAAGGCGGTCGACGTCTCGGCGCTCACAGCGACCGTGCTCGGCGACGGCTCGGACGACTCGGAGATCATCGAGGAGACCGACCTCGTCGGCGTGGACCACGACCACGACGACCACGAGGGTCACGAGCACTGACGCGTCTCGATCACCGACGCTTCTCGAAGGCCCGGTTCCCCAGCGGGAGCCGGGCCTTCGGCGTTCTCGGACGCCGGGCGTAGGGTGACCGCGTGCGGTACGTGATCCTGCTGCGCGGCGTCAACGTCGGCGGCGTGAAGGTCAAGATGCTCGAGCTGCGGGAGCTGCTCGAGGAGCGCGGCTACCGTGACGTCGCCACGGTGCTCGCGAGCGGCAACGCGCTCGTGTCGAGCGACGCATCCGCCGCCCGGGTGAAGGCGGATGTCGAGGCCGCCCTGCGCGACCGCTTCGGCTACGACGCGTGGGTGCACGTGCTCACGACGGATGCCCTGCGGGCGATCGTCGACGCGTACCCGTTCGAGCGGGGTCGCGAGGGCTGGCACGACTACGTGCTCGTCGCGCCCGATCCCGACGTCAGGCGGCAGCTGCTCGAGCGTGAGCTCGACCCCGCCCGCGAGCGTGCGGCGGAGGGTGAGGGCGTCGTCTACTGGACGGTCCCGAAGGGCGACACGATCGACTCGCAGCTCGGCAGGACGATCGGCAAGGCAGCGTTCGCGCCGCACCTCACGAGCCGCAACGTCAACACCCTCGAGCGCCTCCTGCGCTGACCCCGCGTCGGCTGCGCTTCACGGGCACGCCGCCGCGCAGCAGCAGAAGCGCTCGAGGTGCGCCCCGCCGCGTCGGTGGCGGTCACCGTGAAGGACGACGTGCCCGCTGCGGTCGGCGTGCCCGAGATGGCGCCCGTCGACGCCGCGAGCGCGAGGTCTGGGGGCAGCGAGCCGTGACCACCTACTCGAGCAGCGCGTCGGCGTAGGCCGGCACCGAGCGCTGATAGCGCGGCAGGTGGGGCGTGAGGGCGTGCAGGAGCGCGGCGACGGCCTCGACCGGGCGCCCGAGGTCGACGAGGGCGAGCGGCTCATCCGGATGCTCGGCCGCGATGTCGTCGATGCGGCGCACGAGCTCGGCGTCGTCGAGCGCGTCCGCCTCGGCCCACACCGCGGTGATCCGCTGCTGCCAGTCCATCGGCCCAGCGTAGGAGGCGCGGCGCGACTCTGCCCACGGCGAACACGCCCGAGCGGTCGGGGGCGCCCCGGTAGATTCGTGAGCGACATCGACACGGTGTCCATATCGCAGATCAAGGAGCTTCCTCCCATGGCAGAACCGGCATTCCAGCCGAGCGTCTTCGACCGCCTCCTGAAGGACCGCATCATCTGGCTCGGGTCCGAGGTGCGCGACGACAACGCGAACGAGATCGCGGCCAAGCTGCTGCTGCTCGCGGCGGAGGACCCCGAGAAGGATATCTACCTCTACATCAACAGCCCCGGCGGCTCGATCACGGCCGGCATGGCGATCTACGACACGATGCAGTTCATCCCGAACGACGTCGTCACCGTCGGCATCGGCATGGCGGCCTCGATGGGCCAGCTGCTGCTCACCGCGGGCACGAAGGGCAAGCGCTACATCACCCCGAACGCGCGCGTGCTCCTGCACCAGCCGCACGGCGGCTTCGGCGGCACCGCGTCCGACATCCAGACCCAGGCCCAGCTCATCCTCGACATGAAGCGCCGCCTCGCCGAGATCACCGCCGCGGCGACCGGCAAGTCCGTCGAGCAGATCAACGCCGACGGCGACCGCGACCGCTGGTTCACCGCGGAGGAGGCGCTTGAGTACGGGTTCGTCGACCACATCCGCGCCTCGGCGTCGGATGTCGTGGGCGGCGCGGGCACCGACAAGAAGTAAGCGCGAGAGAGACAAGGAACCGGATTCATGGAGACCCCCACGTTCATGGCGGGCGGAGACCTCGCCTCGCGCATGCCGCAGAGCCGCTACATCCTGCCGAGCTTCGAGGAGCGCACGGCCTACGGCTTCAAGCGTCAGGACCCGTACGCGAAGCTTTTCGAGGACCGCATCATCTTCCTCGGCGTGCAGGTCGACGACGCGTCGGCCGACGACATCATGGCGCAGCTGCTCGTGCTCGAGTCGATGGACCCCGACCGCGACATCATGATGTACATCAACTCGCCCGGCGGCTCGTTCACGGCCATGACGGCGATCTACGACACGATGCAGTACATCCGTCCGCAGGTCATGACGGTCGTGCTCGGCCAGGCCGCCTCGGCCGCCGCGGTCATCGCGGCCGCCGGCACGCCCGGCAAGCGCCTCGCGCTGCCGAACGCGCGCATCCTCATCCACCAGCCGGCGGTCGGCGAGGCGGGCCGCGGTCAGGCCTCCGACATCGAGATCCAGGCGAAGGAGATCATGCGCCTGCGCACGTGGCTCGAGGACACGCTCGCGAAGCACTCGAACAAGACCTCGCAGGAGATCAACGCCGACATCGAGCGCGATCGCATCCTCTCGGCCGACGAGGCGCTCGAGTACGGCCTCATCGACCAGGTGCTCACGAGCCGCAAGAACGTGCAGTCGGCTCTCACGAAGGCCTGACCGGCCTCAGCGGCGACGGGTGACGATGAGCGTCACCGTCACCGCGACCGCGATGACGAGCACAGCCGCGACGATCCAGACGGCGTCGCCGAGGGGGACCTCGGCGGCGCCGTCGTCGTCGTGGTGGCCGGATGCGCCCTGCTCGGGCGTCGACGGCTCGCCGCACACCGCGGGGGAGGTGCGACCCTCCTCCGTCGCCTCGCCCGTCCACGTGAACGGGACGACGCCCGAGACGGGATGCCCGTCGGCGGACACGACCTGCCACTCGAGCACGTACTCGCCGGCGGGACCGATGGCGGCGTCCGTCGCGACCGTCCGGTCGACGATCCGCAGGCAGCCGTCGCCGTAGTAGAGGCCGCCGGGGCCGAGCACGCGCAGCGCGAAGGCGGCGTCACCGGCGGACGAGAGCAGCGTCTCGTTCATCGTCACCGAGAACTCCGGCGGCAGCTCGTCGAGCACCGCGCCCGTCTCCGGCGTCGAGGTGACGTAGGCGCTGTGTGCCTCGGCCGCGGGCGGCGTGACGAGCACGAGCGCGAGCCCCGCCGCGGCGACGCCTGCCGCCGCGGCGAGGGCCCGGAGTGCGCGTCTCACGCGTCGCCGTCCCGAGCGGATGCGGCGTCCGCGGTGCGGCGGCGCGCGGCGGCCGCGAGCACGATGCCGAGGGCCCCCACGGCGAGGCCGCCGCCATCGG
>RDDZ01000104.1 GCA_003852775.1 Microbacteriaceae bacterium
CGCCGCAACCGCAAGAATCAGTCCGTGTTGGCTGTGCCACACCTTCGCGGACTCGGCAGCCATTTGAGTAACCACGAAAAGCGTTTCATACGCACGATCGATCGGAGAGAGCGCTCTCGAACCGTCGTCCCGACTATGGACGAAGGCGCTGTTCGCCAGCGCGGCGATGCCTCCGGCACCAGTAGCCGCTGACGAAGAGAGACAAACCTGCGGCAGCACGAGTGACTCCTACAAGGTCACAAACTCGTCGGCCCGAGCTTTAATCTTTGCCGACCAGATCACCCCGATACTTGGCACACTCCGCAATTGCCTGCCCGCATCGTCAAGGATGACGTCTTGGACGGTCTTGATCGTAGTTCGCTCGAGTATGCGAGCCACCTTGAGTTGCGGCAACTGAAGGCTCTCGATTGGAGAGGAGAGAAGCTCCAGGTACACAGATTGCTCTTGGAGGGGCGTTCCGCACTTGAAGCAGAAGATAGCGTCATCCGAAATGCGGGGACTTTGGCACTTGGGACAGGGAGACAGGTTGAGCCTGCAGCGCTCCGCCTGGTCGGCCGTGAAGATGCCCGCTGGTTGCCTCCGAACGAAGTCGTCAGCGCTTTGCCGACCGAGGGCTGCGTTGAAATCTTCCGCCGACGGGGACTTGCCAAGGCCGAGGGCGTTCTCTGCGATGAGCAACGAGGCGTGAACCTGCACCTTTTCGTACCGTGATGTTCCACGGGACACGGATCCGATTCTGCGCACTACCCCTGCGTACTCAAGCAGAGAGAAGACCTGCCCGAGGTCGGCGTCCCACGGGCGAGCGACAGCGACGCCGATGTACCGAGCACGGCCGCTACTGCGCTGTCGGTTGGTTCCTCGAATCTGCTCAAGGATGGTGTTCTGGAGTTCGAGCCCGACCTGGATGAAGTTGTCATAGCGAGGCAGCTTCCTTGATATCTCCTCGAACAAGCTCCTCACCCGGTTGGCGTTCTGGGAGATCGCCTCGCGAACTTGGCGAAGGGACGGGGCCGCCAGCTGGGGGTTCTCATCGTCAAAATCACCGAGAGAATCCGACAAGATGTTCAGAAAGTTGCGCGGCAAGCCAAAGGAGGCGTGTGCCGCCAGGTCCACGATGTCCTGTCGCACGGCCCCCTGCAACTCCTCAGGGAAGCGCGCGCGGAAGATGCCTCGCATTGCGGTCAAGTAGTCCGCGGAGTCCGGCCGAATCCACACCTCAATCTCCTCGGCCTCGTGGCCTACGTTGAAGAACGGGCTATAGGACGTCACGCCGGGGTAGATCGCCGCCTTGCAGGCGACGGTCCTGGAACGCAGCGCGCGAAAAACCTCAAAAAACTCGCGCTGCTGCTGTTGCATGAATGCGTGCGCGGCATCATCCATGAGAATGACGGCCCGCGGTCGCCCCAACTCCTCGCACCAAGCCTCAATGCGCCCAAGGAGCTCCGCAGGGGCAAGCGCAGGTGGCAACTTCTTCGGAGTATCTCCAACCGATGTCTGGAGCTCATTGACGTACTGGCGGCCGTGCTCGGCAAGCGTCTTCAAGTCCGGGGGGCTCGACTCCGCAAGGCCGTCATCGAGACCGATGACGATCTTGTAAATCAACCACTGACGGAAGAACTCCAGTGAGCGCTCAGATCGAAGCATCAGAGGCTCAAGCGCCAGGTGCTGCGAGAAGTTCACATAGGCCACCATGACGTTCCCGCGCGCGCGCAGTTGGTAGTAGGCGCGCTTGAGGTAGTTCGACTTACCTGACCCACGTGGACCCTTCAAGAGCTTCGGACCAGGGCCCATTAGCCGCCGCAAGATGGATTCGTCACCCGGTACTTCCGCGGTAAGGCGCTCCAGGTCCTCCTCAGTGAGATCCTCTGCTCTCAGCGTGTACAGAGCTTCGAGGGCCGTCGATTGTGCCGTCACGCCCACAGACTAATGGCGAATCAACCATTGGGGCCGAAGGGAAATGCCCGCGCACCCAAGATCGCAGCCACTTTGCAGCGCCCAATGCAGGTACCAACGCGGACAAGGTGGACCACGGCTTACCGCAGAGGACACCCAGGAGCTCAACTAGCCGTCGTCCCCGACCGGCCATGCCCGGGCGGGCCTGTCAGGCCTCGGCCGAGCTCTTCCGCTCGGGACGGCCGACGACCCGGTTCGCGATCGCCATGGAGGCCGGCCACGCGACCATCGTGAGCGCGAACGCGATCGGCCAGGCGATGGCGATCTGCAGAGGCCAGCGCGCGAGCCACTCGAGCGAGGGGCCCGTCGCGAAGAGGCTCATGACGCCCGACATGACGGTCGCCATGATGAAGGTCATGATGAGCTGGGTGAGGAAGACAGTCTTGTTCAACGTCCGGTCCGTTTCCGGGACGGCCAGCGCGACGATCGGATGATGCGGCGCCCCAGTCCGCATCGTCGACAGAGTGGGCGCCTCGGGTTCGCACCGCGCGGGTGCGACTGCATCTCAGGAGCTCTGAGGGCCGGAATAACCACACCGGCCACGATCTTTCAGGCGCTCCCATGTTACCGGGCGTGCGCGCTCCGCCTTCGCGGCAGGACGCGATCCGTCTCGGATTCCCAGGCTTCTGGCGAGCTACTGCGTGGCGTGCATCGGCGGGTTGTGCATGAACTCGATGCGGATGCCGTCGCTGTTCTCGAGGAACGACGCGTAGTAGGTCGGCGTGTATCGCGGGTACTCCTTCGGGTCGCGCACCGGCGTCCACCCCGCCTCGACGGCGACCGCGTGCATCCGCTCGACCTCGTCGCGCGAGTCGACCGCGAACGCGAGGTGCTGCCATCCGACGCGACCGTGCGCGTGCGGCCCGGTGCCCTCGAGGCGCGCCGGGTAGAGGATCAGCTCGCTCTCCCCCTCGCGGTGCCAGGAGACGGAGCCCTCGATCTCGTGCTTCGCGAAGCCGAGAGCGCTCAGGATCGGGTCGAACTCGGCGATCCCGCGGGCGAGGTCGTCGACGGTGATGCCGAGGTGGTCGAGAACGGGCATGCGGTCAGTCTGGCATGCGGGGCTTGCGTATTGTCCTCAGGTTCGATAATGTTCTCGATCATGAGAACAAACGCGGCGGAGATCCTCCTGCACCCCCAGCGCCTTGCGATCCTGCGCGCCCTGACGCAGAGCGAGCTCACCACGAAGCAGCTCGCCGAGCGTCTGAGCGACATCCCGCAGGCGACCCTGTACCGCCACGTCGCGCTCATGCACGACGCCGGCATCATCTCCGTCGTCTCGGAGCGCAAGGTACGCGGGACGCAGGAGCGCACCTACTGCCTCGGCCCCGCAGCCCTGCTCACACAAGAGGCGTTCCGGGAGGCCACGCCGGAGGACCACTACCGCTACTTCACGACCTACGTCGCGGGGCTGCTCGACCAGTACGGCGCCTACACCCGCCGACCCCACCTCGACCTCGAGGCCGACGGCGTCGGCTACCGCGACCACGTGCTGAACCTCACCGACGGCGAGCTCCGAGAGCTGCTCGCCGAGATCCGCGGGGCGATCGCCGCTCGGGCCGACAACGCCCCCGCGCCCGGCCGCACGCCGCGGCTGCTCTCCACCATCACCATGCCCATCGACCACCCCACCGGAGACACGAAGTGACCGACAGCATCACCCCGCAGGAGGCCACCCGGATGCGCATCCGCTCCCTGGCCCTGCTCCCCGCACCCATCATCGCCCTCGCCGCGATGCTCGCATTCGCGAGCCCCGCCCTGCTGTGGCCGATCCTCATCGGCGCCGCCGGGTGGCTCGTCGCGCTTGTGCTCCGCCAGCCCGTCGCGCTCATCTCCGGCAGGAATCTCAGCCAGGAGAAGGCGGCGCGCGTCGTCGGCTGGTTCTCCGGCCCCGCCGAGGAGCTCGTGCGGCTCGCCATGGTGCTGCTCCTCATCCGCACAGCGCAGGAGGCCGCGTGGGCGGGCTGGGGGTGGGCGACCGTCGAGGTGCTCATCATCGCGGTCAACGTCTTCGCGATCGCCGGCATCCTCACGAAGGACGACCCCAAGTCGCGCGAGGCTCGCGAGCTGCTCGCCGCCCAGGGCATGCTCAAGGACCACCACCCGGCGTGGGGGTTCCTCGAGCGCATCAGCGCCACGGCGCTGCACACGGGTTTCACCCTCCTGCTGTTCGCCCAGCCGTGGCTCGTGCTCGTCACGCTGCCGCTGCACTCCGTCACCAACATGCTCGCCGCCCGCTTCGGCAAGACGCACGTGGCCCTCACCGAGCTCGCGCTCCTCGCGGTCGGCGCCGGCGTGCTGACCTGGGGCATCCTCGCGCTCGCCTGAGCGGCATCCGCATCCGTCACCCACCACCAGAAGAGAAAGACCCACCACCATGACGCACCGCATCTCCGTGCGCCCGATCGCCGTCTTCCTCGCCGTCGCGTTCGGCCTCGCCTGGCTCGTCGCCCTGCCGCTGTGGCTGAGCGGCGAGGGCCTCGCCACCCCCGGCGCGACGATCTACCTCGTCGCGATGATGTTCACGCCCGCCATCGCGGCGCTCGTCGCCCACCGCGTCGACCGCGCGGGACGCTTCGTCGACGCGACCACCCTCAAGCCCCGCACGCCGATCCACCGCTGGCTCGGCTACGCGGGCATCGCGTGGCTCGCGCCGATCGTCGTGACGCTCCTCGCGGTCCTCGTCTCGGCCGCGTTCGGCTTCTACCGCTTCGACCTCGTCGAGTTCAGCGGGGCCGATCAGCTGATCGCCGAGCTCACGGGAGGCGCCGATATCGGCATGCCCATCGCGATGCTCGTCGCGATCCAGCTCGCCTCGATGTTCGTCTCCCCCGCCCTCAACGTCATCCCCGCGATGGGCGAGGAGCTCGGATGGCGCGGCTTCCTGCAGACCCGCCTGCTGCCGCTCGGCCAGTGGCCCGCCGTGATCATCACGGGCGTCGTGTGGGGCCTGTGGCACGCGCCCGTCATCCTGCTCGGCTACAACTACCCGGGCCAGCATCCCGTCGTCGCGCTGCTGCTTATGGTCGTGTTCTGCGTGCTCATGTCGGCGCTGCTCGGCTGGATCACGATCGCCTCCGGCACCGTCTGGACCGCCGCCATCGCGCACGGGTTCGTGAACGGCGTCGCGAGCATGGGTGTGCTGCTCGGCTCCGCCGACCCGACCGACAGCGCCCTCGTGGGCCTGCTCGGCCTGAGCGGCTGGATCGTCATGGCCGTGCTCATCGCGGTGCTCGTCCTGCTGCGCCGCTTCCCGGTGCGCCGCACCGAGGAGCAGACGGATGCGGCGGTCGGGGCCTCCGAGGAGGCCGCCGCCGCGAGCTGACAGGCCGCGCCACCAACCCACCACCGCTCGAGGGGGTCGTCGTCCGCGACGGCCCCCTCAGTCGTCGTCGGCGGAGAGCTCGCTCACGACCGCGTCGCCCTGCGCGAGGTCGCGGACGCGAGCCGCGAGGGCGTCGGCCTCCGGCTCGGGCACGCGCACCGACAGCTCGACGCGCGAGCCGTGCGCGACCTCCTCGAGCACCGCACCGAACGCGTCCAGCTCGCGCCGCAGCGCCCCCTCGAGCGGGTAGGCGACCGCGACGCTCAGGCGCCGCATCCGCACGAGCTCCACCCGCTCGGCACCCACGAGCGCCCGCGCGACGGCATCCGTGTAGGCCCGCACGAGCCCTCCCGCGCCGAGCTTCACGCCTCCGAAGTACCGCACCACGGTCGCGAGCACGCCCTCGAGCTCCTGGTGCCGTAGCACGTCGAGCATCGGGCGCCCCGCGGTACCGCCGGGCTCCCCGTCGTCGTTCGCGGCCGAGTGCCCGCCGGCCATGAGCGCCCAGCACACGTGCCGGGCGTCCGGATGCGCCTCCCGCAGCTCCGCCACGCGAGCGAGCGCCTCCTCGCGGCCGGCGACGGGCTCGACGCAGCCGATGAAGCGGCTCTTCTTGATGACGAGCTCGCTGTGGTGGGGCTCCGCGAGCGTGAAGGCCATGGTCCTATTCTCGCCGCGGTCGACCGCGAGACCGCGCGAGAGCGTCAGACGTTGAAGCGGAACTCCACGACGTCACCGTCCTGCATGACGTAGTCCTTGCCCTCGATGCGGGCCTTGCCGCGCGCGCGGGCCTCGGCGAGCGAGCCGGCCGCGACGAGGTCCTCGAACGAGACGACCTCCGCCTTGATGAAGCCGCGCTCGAAGTCGGTGTGGATGACGCCGGCCGCCTGCGGGGCCTTCCAGCCCTTGCGGATGGTCCAGGCACGCGCCTCCTTCGGGCCCGCCGTGAGGTACGTCTGCAGACCGAGCGTGTCGAACCCGATGCGCGCGAGCTGGTCGAGGCCCGACTCGGTCTGACCGGTCGAGGCGAGCAGCTCGGCCGCGTCCTCGGGGTCGAGGTCGATGAGCTCCGACTCGACCTTCGCGTCGAGGAACACGGCCTTGGCCGGCGCGACGAGGGCCGCGAGCTCGGCCTTGCGGGCCTCATCCGTCAGCACCGACTCGTCGACGTTGAAGACGTAGATGATCGGCTTCGCCGTCATGAGGCCCAGCTCCTTGAGGAGCGAGAGGTCGATGCCGGTGGCGCGCGAGAGGGGCGTTCCCTCGTCGAGGGTCTTCTTCGCGGCGAGCGCCGCGTCGAGCACCGCCGGGTCGGCCTTCTTGCCCTTGACCTCCTTCTCGAGGCGCGTGATCGCCTTCTCGAGCGTCTGGAGGTCGGCGAGCGCGAGCTCGGTCGTGATGACCTCGAGGTCGGCCTTCGGGTCGACGGCGCCCGCGACGTGCACGACGTCGGAGTCGGAGAAGCCGCGGACGACCTGGGCGATCGCGTCGGCCTCGCGGATGTTGGCGAGGAACTGGTTGCCGAGGCCCTCGCCCTCCGACGCGCCCTTCACGATCCCGGCGATGTCGACGAAGCTCACCGTCGCCGGCAGGATGCGCTCGCTGCCGAAGATCTGGGCGAGCACCTGGAGGCGCTCGTCGGGCAGGTTCACCACGCCCACGTTCGGCTCGATCGTCGCGAACGGGTAGTTCGCCGCGAGCACGGTGTTCTTGGTGAGGGCGTTGAAGAGGGTCGACTTGCCGACGTTGGGCAGGCCGACGATTCCGATGGTGAGAGCCACGGGCGTCAAGCCTACCGGCGCGGGAGCCCGCATCCGCCTGCCGAGGCCCTCGCGGATGGGGCGGATGTCCTCGACATGTCCCGCGACACGCCCGGGGTGCTTGCGTCGCGTCCGCGGGGATCGCTAATGTCGTCCCCTGTGCCGAGGGTCGGCACGCCACCAGACACCGAAAGGAGCCGGCGAATGATGAACGCAGAGTTCACCCGCCGCGAGCGTCGTCTCGCATCCGCAGCCGACTTCGTCGGCGTCTTCACCGTCCGGGACTGAGCGTTTCTGCGCCGCCGTCCTCGACGGTGGCGACGCTCTCGAAGCCCGATCCACGGACACCCGTCCGTCGATCTCGTCCCCGTCCACGACGCCGCCCGCTGTCGGCGGTGGTCGGTTCCGTGCCGCCAGGAGCGGCACTCCTCCGGGGCGGCCCACCAGACCCGCCTCGACGATCCACCACTCAGAGGACACCCATCATGAACACGACGCTGACGCCCACGACGCGTCACACCACCCCGCCCCACGAGGCCGCGACCCGCTCGGTGCACGCCCCCGCGCGCACCCTCACGATCGTCGACCGCGCCGCGCTGCACCTCGGCATGGCGCTCATCCGCTGGGGCCGCCGCCCCGGACGGGAGCTCGCCCGCCACGAGCGGATCGCCAATGCGTTCGAGCTCGGGCTGCTCGAGCGCCAGCGCGAGGCCGAGCGTCTGCGCGCTGAGCAGGACCACGTCCACGCGCTGACCTACGCGGTCGGTCGCGTGCGATGACGCTTCTGCCCAGCGGGACCACCATCGGGCCCGTCGTCGGATCCCCCGGCGACGGGCCCGCCGTGTGACCGGCCCGTTTCCCGGTCCCCGGCGTGCCCCGGGGTCGCTGTCGGTTCCCCGTGCGAGAGTCGTGGCGTGCCCCTGGACTTCACGGCGATCGACTTCGAGACCGCGAACGGATCCAGCGCGAGCGCGTGCTCGGTCGGCCTCGTGAAGGTGCGCGACGGCCAGGTCGTCGACCGCATCGGCTGGCTCATCCAGCCCCCGCCCGGCCACGACCACTTCGTCGAGTGGAACACGCGCATCCACGGCATCCGCGCCGCCGACGTCGTCGGGGCGCCCGGCTGGGTCGAGCAGCTGCCCGACCTCATGGAGTTCGCGGGCGACGACATCCTCGTCGCGCACAACGCGGGCTTCGACATGGGCGTCATCAAGTCGGCCTGCGCCGCGACGGGCCTGCCCGTGCCCGCCTACTCCTATATGTGCAGCCTGCAGCTCGCACGCAAGACCTACCACCTCGAGTCGTACCGTCTGCCGCTGGTCGCGATGGCTGTCGGCTTCGAGGACTTCCCGCACCACGACGCCGTCGCCGACGCCGAGGCGTGCGCCGCGATCATGGTGCACGCGGCCGACCGGCACGGCGCCGTCGACCTGCCCGGGCTCGCGGAGCTCGCCGGCATCCGCATCGCGTCGACGGTGCCGCCCGTGGTCGCCGTCGCGTCCTGACCCGCGTCGCCACCCCGGAGCGCGCGGGGACGCGTATCCTCGCAATCGAACGGAGGAGTCAATGGCCGACACCATCCTGGGCCGCCTCTCGGGCGGCCCGCTCGACAAGCAGATCATCAAGCTCGACGCCACCTCTCTCGAGACGATCGACGACGAGCTCGTCCTGCCCTGGGACCAGGTGCAGCTCATCTACCGCCGTGCAGGCGAGGCCGAGAACACGGGGCCGGACGACGGCCCCACGACGGTGCCGTACCGCTTCGACTCCGAGATCTGATCGCCTCCGCCGAGCCGCCGCCGCCCCATCAGTCGGCGGCGCCGCGCGGCGGATGCAGCAGCAGCTCCGCACGCTCGTCGAGGTAGTCCGCGAGGGGCGTCGGCACGGCGCCGGGCGTCCACTCGACGGCGAGTCCGGCATCCGTCGCCGCGAGCGGAGGCTCGGGGGCGTCGAGGTCGAGCGGCCGGGCGTCGAGCACGATCGCCGTGCCCTCGCGGATGCCCGACTTGACCGCGAGCTGACGCAGCTCGTTGCGTCGCAGCGCCGTCGCCGAGCGGTGGTTCGGATGCGTGGGGCGCGTCACGACGAGCACCTCGCCCGTCGCGTACACGCGCCCCACGGCGTCGAGGCACAGGGCGCCGAGCCGCCACACCTCCCCCGCCGCGACCATCCGCGTGCCGCGGAAGCGGCGTTCGACGAGCTCGACGCGCGTCTCGGTGGGCGCCGGGGCGGCACCGAGCGCGGCGACCACCCGCTCGATCGTCGCGCGTGCATCCGTCATGCCATCACCCCGCGGGGACGCTACCACCCGGTGCAGCGGGAGAAACGGCAACGGGGCGGGAGTCGTTTCTCCCGCCCCGTCGTCACGGCTCCAGCCGCGCCACGATCAGCCGTTCTGGGGGAAGCCCAGGTTGATGCCGCCGTGCGAGGGGTCGAGCCAACGCGAGGTCACGGCCTTCTCGCGCGTGAAGAAGCGGATCGCGTCGGGGCCGTAGGCCTTCGTGTCGCCGAAGAGCGAGTCCTTCCAGCCACCGAACGAGTAGTAGCCGACCGGCACGGGGATCGGCACGTTGATGCCGACCATGCCGACCTGCACCTCGCGCTGGAAGCGACGCGCGGCGCCGCCGTCGTTGGTGAAGATCGCGGTGCCGTTGCCGTACTTGCCGTTGTTGATGAGCTCGAGGCCCTCCTCGTACGACTGCACGCGCACGACCGAGAGCACCGGTCCGAAGATCTCGTCGGTGTAGACCTTCGAGCTCGTCGGCACCTTGTCGATGAGGGTCGGCCCGAGCCAGAAGCCGTCGGCCTCGCCGTCGATCTCGACGCCGCGGCCGTCGACCACGAGCTCCGCGCCGTCCTCGACAGCCACGTCGAGGTAGCCGGCGACCTTGTCGCGGTGCTCGCGCGTGATGAGCGGGCCCATGTCGCAATTGCGGGTGCCGTCGCCGACCTTGAGGGTCGCCATGCGCTCCTTGACCTTGGCGATGAGCTCGTCCGCGACGGGCTCGACGGCGACGACGACCGAGATCGCCATGCAGCGCTCGCCCGCCGAGCCGAAGCCCGCGTTGACGGCCGAGTCGGCGACGAGGTCGAGGTCGGCGTCGGGGAGGACGAGCATGTGGTTCTTCGCGCCGCCGAGGGCCTGCACGCGCTTGCCAGCGGCGGTGCCGCGCTCGTACACGTACTTGGCGATGGGGGTCGAGCCGACGAACGAGACCGACGTGACGTCCGCATGCTCGAGGATCGTGTCGACGGCCTCCTTGTCGCCGTTGACGACGTTGAACACGCCGTCGGGCAGGCCGGCCTCCTTGAGCGCCTCCGCCATCCAGATGGAGGCGGTCGGGTCCTTCTCGGAGGGCTTGAGCACGACGGTGTTGCCCGCCGCGATCGCGATCGGGAAGAACCACATCGGGACCATGGCCGGGAAGTTGAAGGGGCTGATGATGCCCACGACGCCGACGGGCTGACGCACCGAGTAGACGTCGACGCCCGTCGACACGTTCTCGGAGTACTCGCCCTTGAGCAGGTGCGGGATGCCGCACGCGAAGTCGACGACCTCGAGGCCGCGGGCGATCTCGCCGAGGGCGTCGGAGGTCACCTTGCCGTGCTCGGCGGTGAGGATCGCGGCGAGCTCCTGCTTGCGCGCGTTGAGGATCTCGCGGAAGGCGAAGAGCACCGCCTGGCGCTTCGCGAGGCTCGTGTCGGCCCAGCCGGGGAGGGCGGCCTTGGCTGCCGCGACGGCGTGGTTCACGTCCGCGACGGAGGCCAGGCGCACCTCCTTCTGGACGACGCCCTTCGCGGGGTTGTAGACGGGTGCGGTGCGGGTCGAGTCGCCGGTGAATACGGCACCGCCCACCCAGTGGTCGAGGATCTCTGCAGCCATGCTCCTGAGGCTACTCGTAGACATTTCGTTAACATTTTCCGTTCCAGTGCGAGTGTTCAGCAGGCCCGTGATCTCGGGCGGAAATGTGCTTCGTGACCCCTGTTCTCGGGGTGCGCCGGCATCCGCTCGGGGGCCGTCGTGTCGTCGCTGTGCGGATGCTGCGGCCCGTCGCCGCGGGGATGTCGGCGGCCACTGCGACACTGGCCGCATGGACGCTCTCCTCCCCCTGCTCATCGGTCTCGTGATCGGCCTCGTCGTCGGCGCCGTCGCGGCGGCCCTCGTCGTGCGCTCGCGCAGCGGATCGGGACAGGCGGACGCGGCGGTGCTCGAGGCGCGCCATCAGGCCGTCGTCGCCGAGGTGCGCGCGCAGGAGGCGGCGGTGCGCGCGGAGGTCGAGCGCGACCTCGCGGCGGCCCAGGCATCCCTCGCGGGCCTGCGCGAGCAGCTCGAGCTCGCCCAGGAGCGTTACGGCGAGCTCGTCGCGCAGCAGCGCGAGGAGGCGAAGAAGCGCGAGAGCGCGGCCGCGGCCGAGCACAAGGTGCTGCAGGAGCTCGCGCCCGTCAAGGAGACTCTTACCGCGATGCAGCGCAAGGTCGTCGAGCTCGAGGCGCAGCGCGCGCAGCAGCACGGCGAGCTGAGCCAGCAGCTGAGGACGGCGACCGAGTCGGAGGAGCGTCTGCGTCAGACCGCCGAGCAGCTCGCGAGCGCGCTCCGCAACAACGCGACGCGCGGCGTGTGGGGCGAGACCCAGCTGCGCACCCTCGTCGAGTCGGCCGGCCTGCTCAACCGCGTCGACTTCTCCGTGCAGGAGACGATCACCTCCGAGAGCGGCACGCGACGCCCCGACATGGTCATCAAGCTCCCCGGCGGCAAGTCGATCCCGGTCGACGCCAAGGTGCCCTACAACTCGTTCATCGAGGCGAGCGCGATCCCCGCGACGGCCACGGGCGAGCAGGAGGCCCAGCGCAACCGCCTGCTCGCGGCCCACGCCAAGCAGGTGCGCAGCCACGTCGACGCGCTCGCGTCCAAGTCGTACTGGACGGGCCTCGAGGCGAGCCCCGACTTCACGATCGCGTTCATCCCCAACGAGCCGCTCCTCGCCGCCGCGATGGAGACCGACCCGAACCTCATGGACTACGCGTTCTCGAAGCGCATCATCCTCGCCAACCCGGGCACCCTGTGGGCCCTGCTCAAGACGATCGCCTTCACGTGGCAGCAGGAGGTGCTCACTGAGGACGCGAAGCGCCTCTTCGACATCGGCAAGGAGCTCTACGGCCGCCTCGCCACGCTCTCGGAGCATGCCGACAAGCTGCGCGGCGCGATCGAGTCGACCGTGAACCACTACAACAAGTTCGCGGCCTCGCTTGAGCAGCGCGTCCTCGTGACCGCGCGCCGGCTCGACGCCCTCGACGAGTCCAAGGTCATCGGCGAGCCCCGCATTATCGAGGAGACCCCGCGGCACCTCACGCAGGCCGAGTTCGCCGTGCTCGACGAGCTCGGCGCCGCCCGCCCCGAGATCGACCCCGCGGTGGCGACGCCCGCGGTCGAGGCGGATGCCGCATCCGAGGAGGACGACGAGGCGCAGACCGCCTGACGGCTCGGCGCCCGGGCGGGGGTCGGCATCCCGCGTCGTGCGTCGGGGCCGGTCGAGGGTAGGGGCGGTCGAGGGCCAGGGCGCGGGTCAGGCGTTCGTCGGTCTCGATACACCGCCGCTGCGCGGCGGCACTCGACCAGCGGTGTGTGGCGGAGGCCCCTCGATCAGCCGCGAACGACCCCGGCGCGCCACCAGTCGAGAACGGTCCCGCCTCCCGACCTCACTGGGGTCGAGCAGCCGCGGACGTACAAACACCGCGGCAGGCCCGCCCCGCTCTCGCGCGGCGGGAGAAACCGCGCCATCGGCGGGAGCAGCGGCGGCACCGGGCGGTGAACCGTGCATGCGGCGGGAGTGGCTTCTCCCGCCGGGTGTCGGGTTCGTCGCCCGCTGGGCGCCGCGCAGCGGCGGGAGAAAGGTTCACACGGCGGGAGAAACGACTCCCGCCGCGTGGGCACTTCTCCCGCCGAAAGCCGTGCACACCCGGTGACCGGGCGCGGGTCAGGCATCCGTCGGTCTCGATACACCGCCGCTGCGCGGCGGCACTCGACCAGCGGTGGGCGGCGCGGCGGCACTCGACCAGCGGTGGACCGCGCCGCCGCTACTCCGCCTCCGGGGCCCCTGCCTCCTCCGCAAGCGCCTCCTGCACGATGGCACCCGTCGTCGGCACCGGGCCGGTGACCGCGGCGACGACGTCGGCATCCGGCTCCTCGTCGGCGAGCGGGGCCTCGAACTGGGCTTCGTAGAGGCGCGCGTAGGCACCTTCCGCGGCGAGCAGCTCGTCGTGCGTGCCCTGCTCGACGATGGCGCCGTCCTCCATCACGAGGATGAGGTCGGCGTCGCGGATCGTCGAGAGGCGGTGCGCGATCACGAACGACGTGCGGTCGCGCCGCAGGGCGCTCATCGCCCGCTGCACGAGCAACTCGGTGCGGGTGTCGACCGACGAGGTGGCCTCGTCGAGGATGAGCACGCTCGGCTTCGCGAGGAACGCCCGCGCGATCGTGATGAGCTGCTTCTCCCCCGCGGAGACGTTGCCGCCCTCGTCGTCGAGCACCGTGTCGTAGCCGTCCGGCAGCGCGTGCACGAAGCGGTCCACGTAGGCGGCCGTCGCGGCGGCCATGATCTCCTCCTCCGTGGCATCCGGTCGGCCGTACGCGATGTTGTCGCGGATGGTGCCGCCGAACAGCCAGGTGTCCTGCAGCACCATGCCCGTGCGGCCGCGGAGGTCGTCGCGCGTCATGCGGCGGGTGTCGACCCCGTCGAGCGTGATGCGGCCGGCGTCGGGGTCGTAGAACCGCATGATGAGGTTCACGAGCGTCGTCTTGCCCGCACCCGTGGGGCCGACGATCGCGACGGTCTGCCCCGGCTCTGCCACGAGCGAGAGATGCTGGATGAGCGGCTTCTCCGGGTCGTACGAGAACGAGACGTCCTCGAACGCGAGACGCCCGGTCGCGTTCGCGGGGGTGTCGGCGGGCTCGGGATCCGGCGTCTGCTCGTCGGCGTCGAGCAGCTCGAACACGCGCTCGGCGGAGGCGACGCCCGACTGCAGCAGGTTCGCCATCGACCCGAGCTGCGAGAGCGGCTGAGTGAACTGGCGCGAGTACTGGATGAACGCCTGAACGTCGCCGAGGCGCATCGTGCCGTTCGCGACGAACAGGCCGCCGACGACGGCGACCGCGACGTAGACGAGGTTCCCCACGAACATCGTCGCGGGCATGATGATGCCGCTGATGAACTGGGCGCCGAAGCTCGCCCGGAAGAGCTCCTGGTTCTTCGCGTCGAAGCGCGCCTGCACCTCGCGGTGGCGGCCGAACACCTTGACGAGCGAGTGGCCCGTGTAGCCCTCTTCGATCTGCGCGTTGAGCTCGCCCGTGTGCGTCCACTGCGCCACGAAGAGCTTCTGCGAGCGCTTCGCGACGGCGATCGTGATGCCGAGGGTCACCGGGATCGCGATGAGCGCGATGAGCGCGAGCCACGGCGAGATGACGAACATCATCACGACGACGCCGATGACGGTCAGCAGCGAGGTGAGCAGCTGCGACAGCGTCTGCTGGAGGCTCTGCGAGATGTTGTCTATGTCGTTCGTGACGCGGCTCAGCAGCTCGCCGCGCGGCATCCGGTCGAAGTACTTGAGCGGCAGGCGGTGGATCTTCGCCTCGACGTCGCGCCGCAGCCGCAGCACGGTGCGCTGCGTGATGCCGTTGAGCACGAAGCCCTGCAGCCACATGAAGAGGGAGCTCAGCACGTAGAGCACGAGCACGATGCCGAGTACGAGCGCGAGGGCCGAGAAGTCGATGCCCTCGCCCGGCCGCAGTGTCATGTTCTGCAGCATCTCGGCCTGGGTCTCGTCGCCGGACGCCACGAGCTGCTCGATCACCTGCTCCTTGGTGACGCCCTCGGGCAGCTGCGACGAGATGACGCCCTCGAAGATGAGGTTGGTCGCCTCGCCGAGCACCTTCGGCCCGATGACGCTCAGGATGACGCCGATCGTGCCGAGCAGGATCACGAACCACACGCCGACGCGTTCGGGGCGCAGCCGGCCGATGAGCCGCTTCGCGGACGGCCCGAACGACATGGCCTTCTCGGCGGGCATGCCCATGCCCCCGAAGGGTCCGCCGCTGTGGCCCCCGCCGGGCCCGGGGCGGCGCGCGGGCGCCGCGGTCGGAGCGGATGCCGTGGTCGTCTCCGGCTCGGAGCCGCCCTGGGACTTCTGCCCGGCGCTCACGCCGCCTCCTCCGCGCTCAGCTGGCTCTCGACGATCTCGCGGTACTCCGCGGAGCTCACGAGCAGCTCGTCATGGGTTCCGAGGCCGACGACCTCGCCGTGGTCGAGCACGACGATCTGGTCGGCCTGCATGATCGTCGACACGCGCTGGGCGACCACGATCATGGTCGCGTCGCCCACCTCGCGGGCGAGCGCCTGGCGGAGCCGGGCATCCGTCGCGGTGTCGAGCGCCGAGAACGAGTCGTCGAAGACGTAGATCTCGGGCCGTTTCACGAGCGCCCGCGCGATCGCGAGCCGCTGTCGCTGCCCGCCCGACACGTTGGTACCGCCCTGCGCGATGGGCGTCTCGAGCTTCTCGGGCTTGGCCTCCACGAAGTCGCGCGCCTGGGCGATCTCGAGCGCCCGCCACAGCTCCTCGTCGCTCGCGTCGGGGTTGCCGTAGCGCAGGTTCGAGGCGACGGTTCCCGAGAACAGGTAGGGCTTCTGCGGCACAAGGCCGATGCGGCTCCACAGCAGCTCGGGGTCGAGCTCGCGCACGTCGACGCCGTCGACGAGCACGGCGCCGCCGGTCACGTCGAACAGGCGCGGGAGCAGGTTGACGAGCGTCGTCTTGCCCGAACCCGTCGAGCCGATGATCGCCGTCATGCGTCCGGGGCGCGCGGTGAACGACACGTCGCGCAGCACGGGCGCCTCCGCTCCCGGGTAGGCGAACGTGGCGGCCCGCAGCTCGACCTCACCGCGCGTCTCGAGCTCGGTGACGGGCGCGGCCGGGGCCACGACCGAGGGCTCGGTCTCGAGCACCTCGCCGATGCGGTCGGCCGACACCGCGGCGCGCGGCAGCAGCACGGCGAGGAAGGTCGCCATCATGACGGCCATGAGGATCTGGATGAGGTAGCTGAGGAACGCGATGAGCGAGCCGACCTGCAGGTCGCCCTCCTCGATCCGGAACGCCCCGAACCACAGCACCGCGACGCTCGAGACGTTGAGGATGAGCATGACGACGGGGAACATGAGCGCGAACAGGCGCCCCGCACGGATGGCGGTGTCGGTGAGCTCCTCGTTGGCGACACCGAAGCGCTCGCGCTCGCGCTCCTCGCGCACGAAGGCGCGGATGACGCGGATGCCGGTGAGCTGCTCGCGCAGCACGCGGTTGACGTTGTCGATGCGCGCCTGCATCTTGCGGAAGTAGGGCACCATCCGCGTGACGATGAGGCCGACCGACACGAGCAGCACGGGCACCGCGACGACCATGATCCACGACAGCCCGAGGTCCTCGCGCAGCGCGAAGACGACGCCGCCGATCGCGAGGATCGGGGTCGACACGAGGATCGTGCAGCTCATGAGCACGAGCATCTGCACCTGCTGCACGTCGTTCGTCGTGCGCGTGATGAGCGACGGCGCTCCGAAGCGGGCCACCTCGCGCTCGGAGAACTCGCCGACGCGGGTGAAGACGGATGCGCGCAGGTCGCGTCCGAGGGCCATGGCGGCCTTCGCGCCGAAGTAGACGGCGAGGATGGCGGCCGCGATCTGGGCGAGGGTGATGAGCAGCATGAGCCCGCCGAGGCCGAGGATGACGCCCGTGTCGCCCTTCGCGACGCCGTCGTCGATGATGTCGGCGTTGAGCGCGGGCAGGTAGAGCGAGGCGATCGACTGCGCGAGTTGGAAGATCACGACGCCGATGAGCAGCCGCCAGTACGGCTTCAGGTAGCGCACGAGGAGTTTGCCGAGCACGGTGCTTCTTTCGTGGTTCTCAGATGGTGCGGTCGCGTCGTCCGGACGCGACGAGCCGCGAGCCTATGCCAGCGAGCGCTCACCCACAATGATCCCCCGCCGTGGCGGGCTCTCAGTCGAGCGCGCGGGGAAGCCCCGGGATCCTGTGCGCCTCGGCGAGCTCGGCCGCGCACGCCGCGAGCTCGCTGTCGCGGCGCACGGCGTGCCAGTCGGCGACCTCCGCGAGCGCATCGGCGAGCTCCCCCAGGAGCGCGGCGTCGACGTCGCCCGTGAACGCGAGGTCGGTGCGCCGCAGCACGAGGTCGGTGAGGTGCTCGAGGTGCTCGTGCTGGAGCATCCAGCGCAGCTCCCCCGTCGAGAGGCGCCCGCCGGCGAGCACGCGGTCGTCGGATGCCGCCACGAGCTCCGCGACCTCCCGCGCCCGGGTGCCGTAGCGCGCGAACAGCACCTCTCGTCGCTCGGGGGCGACGGCGGCGAGGTGCTCGCGCAGCCAGCGCTCGCGCGCGGCGTCGTCCAGCGGGTAGTCCGCGGAGCCCGCGAGCACGCGGCCCGTGGTGCTCGCGACGCGCGGGCGCCCGAGCACCCCGAGCACGGCGTCGGCGACGCTCGCGCCGATCGCGCGGAAGGTCGTCCACTTGCCGCCGACGAGGCTCACCACCGGCAGGCGGCCCGGCTCCCGCGCGACCTCGACGCGGTAGTCGCGCGAGACGAAGCCCGGGGCGGTGTCCTCGTGCCGCGGGAGCGGGCGGATGCCCGAGAAGCGGTAGACGATCTGCTCGCGATCGACCTCGATCGCCGGGAACACGTGCCGCACGAGCTCGAAGAAGTAGTCGACCTCCTCCTCGGTGCAGCGCACGGGCTGCGTGGGGTCGGCGTCGATGTCGGTCGTGCCCACCATGACGCGGTCCTTGAGGGGGTAGATGAGCACGATGCGGCCGTCGGAGTGCTCGAAGAAGATCTCGCGCCCCTTCGTCGCCGCGAGCAGCTCGGGGTTGCGCAGCACGATGTGCGATCCCTTCGTGCCGCCCATGTACCGCGTCGGCTGACCGAGGGCCTCGTTCGTGAGGTCGGTCCACGGCCCGGAGGCGTTGACCACGGCGTCCGCCTCCACCGCGAACTCGGAGCCCGTCTCGCGGTCGAGGAGCCGCACGCCGCGCTCGGTGAGGCCGACGGCCTCGACGTAGTTCACGGCGAGCGCCCCGAGCGACTCCGCGTCGAGTAGCACGTCGAGCGCGAGGCGCTCGGGGTCGTGCATCGCAGCATCGAAGTAGGTGGCCGTGTAGCGCACGGCGGGGTCGAGGGCGGGCAGGTCGGCGTGCGCCTTCTTCCTGGTGCGGAAGCGGTGGCGCGGCACCATGCCGCCGCCGCGCGAGAAGGTGTCGTAGATCGTGAGGCCGACCTTGATGAGCAGGGCGCCGCGCTCCTTCGGCTTGCCGCTCTGGCGGTGCGTGAGGAAGCGCAGCGGCGCCGAGAGGATGCCCGAGAAGGTCGAGTAGATGGGGATCGTCGTCTCGAGCGGCACGACGCGGTGCGGGGTCGTGCGCAGCAGGGCGTTGCGCTCCTGCACCGACTCCTTCACGAGGCGGAACTCGCCGTTCTCGAGGTAGCGGATGCCGCCGTGGATCATGTGGCTCGACGACGCGGAGGCCGCCGAGGCGAAGTCGCCGCGCTCGACGAGCACGACGTCGACGCCCTGGAGGGCGAGGTCGCGCGCGGTCGCGATGCCGTTGATGCCGCCGCCGATCACGAGCACGTCGGCGCGGCCCTTCTCGGCCAGGCGCTCGACGCGGGCACGGCGGAGCGCGGGACGGTCGGTGGACGCAGAACGGTCGCTCACGCGTACCATCTGAGGACGTTCCGCAAGGATTCGCAAGCCGCTTGAACGGATGTGCAATGGAGAGCAGACAGACGACCGACCCGAAGCTCGCGGCCGCGCTCACGGCCGCCCAGCTCTACTACCTGCAGGACCTCACGATGGACGCCATCGCGCGCGAGCTGCGCACGTCCCGCTCCTCGGTCTCCCGCCTCCTGAGCTACGCGCGTGCGACGGGCCTCGTCGAGATCCACGTGCGCTCGCCCCTCGAGACGGGCGCCGTGCTCGAGCGGCGGATCGCGGAGCGCTTCAAGGTCGCGGCGCACGTCGTGCCGATCCCCGAGACGATCTCCGACGTCGACCGCCTCGAGCGCGTCGCCATGACGGCGGCGCGCCTCCTCCCCCGCTACGTCGAGTCGAACAGCATCGTCGGCATCGCGTGGGGCTCGACGCTCGGGGCGATGAGCCGCCATCTCACCGCGAAGGAGACCCACGGGTCCGTCATCGTGCAGATGAACGGCGCGGGCAACCTCGAGACGACGGGCATCGAGTACGCGAGCGAGATCCTCGAGCGCTTCGGGCGCGCGTTCTCCGCGCGCATCCAGCAGTTTCCCGTGCCGGCCTTCTTCGACAGCCCCCTCACGAAGGAGGCGCTGTGGCGGGAGCGCTCGACGCGCCGCGTGCTCGACCTGGTGAAGCGGATGGATGTGGCCGTCTTCGGCCTCGGCTCCCCGTTCGCCGAGGTGCCGAGCCGCGTCTACATCGGCGGCTACCTCGACCGCGCCGACTACAAGAGCCTGAGCGACGCGCGCGCCGTCGGGGACGTCGCGACCGTGTTCTACCGGGCGGACGGCTCGTGGCGCGACATCGCGCTCAACGCGCGCGCGACGGGCCCCGGCTTCGACCAGCTGCGCAAGGTCGCGCGCCGCGTGTGCGTCGTCTCGGGTCCGCAGAAGCTCGCGAGCCTCCGCGGCGCCCTCGCTGCGGGGCTCGTGACGGACCTCGTGCTCGACGAGGCGCTCGCGCGGCGGCTCGTCGAGACCACGGGCTGAGCTGCACATCCGTTCACCCGCGCGGCGCGTGCGCGTCGGGCCTCGCTACGGTGGAGCCGAAGCGAAGGAGCAACGATGCCCGCATCCGAGAACGCCCCGCGCACCGTCGTCGCGATCGACCAGGGCACCACGAGCACACGCGCGATCGTCTTCGACGACCGCGGCCGCATCCTGAGCACCGGCCAGCGCGAGCACAAGCAGCACTTCCCGAGGCCCGGCTGGGTCGAGCACGACCCCGTGGAGATCTGGCGCAACACCCGCCACGTGATCGGCGAGGCCCTCGCCGACGCGGGGGTCACCCGCCACGACGTCGCCGCGGTCGGCATCACGAACCAGCGCGAGACCGCGATCGTGTGGGACCGCGCGACCGGCAAGCCCATCCACAACGCGATCGTCTGGCAGGACACGCGCACCCAGGACGCCGTCGACGCCCTCGCCGCCGACGGCGGCGTACGCCGCTTCGCCGCGAAGACGGGCCTGCCGCTCGCGACCTACTTCTCGGCGACGAAGATCGCCTGGATCCTCGACCACGTGGAGGGCGCCCGCGAGCGCGCCGAGGCGGGCGAGCTCGCCTTCGGCACCCCCGACAGCTGGGTGCTCTGGAACCTCACGGGCGGCGCCGTCCACGCGACCGACGTCACGAACGCGAGCCGCACCCTGCTCATGGACCTCGCGACCCTCGACTGGGACGACGAGCTGTGCGCGGCGTTCCGCGTGCCGCGCGCGATGCTGCCCGCGATCCGCTCGTCCTCTGAGGTCTACGGGCACGCCGCGAAGAACAGCCTCCTGCGCGAGACTCCCATCGCCGGCATCCTCGGCGATCAGCAGGCGGCGACGTTCGGTCAGGCCGCGTTCGACGCCGGCGAGTCGAAGAACACCTACGGCACGGGCGGGTTCCTCATCGTCAACACTGGCACCGAGCTCGTGCACAGCGGCAGCGGCCTCATCACGACGGTCGCCTACCGACTCGGCGACGACGCGCCGCGCTTCGCGCTCGAGGGCTCGGTCGCCGTCGCCGGCTCGCTCGTGCAGTGGCTGCGCGACAACCTCGGCATCATCCGCACCGCGCCCGAGGTCGAGGCGCTCGCGAAGACCGTCGACGACAACGGCGACGTCTACGTCGTGCCCGCGTTCTCGGGGCTCTTCGCCCCCTACTGGCGGCCGGATGCACGCGGTGCGATCGTGGGCCTCACCCGTTTCGCGAACAAGGGCCACCTCGCCCGCGCGGCCCTCGAGGCCGTCGCCTACCAGACACTCGACGTCGTCGAGGCGGCCAACTCCGAGCTCGACGTGCCGATCACGGAGTTGCGCGTCGACGGCGGGATGGTCGCCAACGAGCTGCTCATGCAGCTGCAGGCGGACGCCCTCGGCCTGCCCGTCGTGCGCCCCGCGGTCGCCGAGACGACGGCGCTCGGCGCCGCCTACGCCGCGGGGCTCGCGGTGGGGCTCTGGAAGGACGTCGACGAGCTCCGGGCGCTGTGGGCGGAGGACCGCCGGTGGGAGCCCGCGGTCGAGGAGACGGCACGCCGACGCGGCATCGCGCGCTGGCGCAAGGCCGTCGAGCGGACGCTCGACTGGGTGGAATCCGACACGCCGTAGACTCGGGGCGACCACCCCATCCCCTCCAGGAGGACCCCCATGCCCGTCGCCACCCCGGATCAGTACGCCGAGATGCTCGACAAGGCGAAGAAGAACGGCTTCGCCTTCCCCGCCATCAACGTGTCGAGCTCCTCGACCATCAACGCCGTGCTCCAGGGCCTCACCGAGGCAGGCTCGGACGGCATCATCCAGGTCACGACGGGCGGCGCCGACTACTTCGCCGGCCAGAGCGTCAAGGCCCGCGCCTCCGGTGCCCTCGCCTTCGCGGCCTTCGCGACCGAGGTCGCCAAGAACTACCCGATCACCGTCGCGCTCCACACCGACCACTGCCCGAAGGACGCCCTCGACGGCTTCGTGCTCCCCCTCATCGAGGCTTCGGAGGCCGAGGTCAAGGCGGGCCGCAACCCGATCTTCCAGTCGCACATGTGGGACGGCTCGGCCGTGCCGCTCGCCGAGAACATCGAGATCGCGAAGCAGCTGCTGCCGCGCATGAACAACATCCGCGCCATCCTCGAGGTCGAGATCGGCGTCGTCGGCGGCGAGGAGGACGGCGTGCGCCACGAGGGCAGCAACGACGCGCTCTACACGACCCTCGGCGACGTCGAGCAGGCCGTCGAGGCGCTCGGCCTCGGCGAGCAGGGCCGCTACATCGCGGCCCTCACCTTCGGCAACGTGCACGGCGTCTACAAGCCGGGCAACGTCAAGCTCCGCCCCGAGCTGCTCGGCGAGATCCAGGCGGGCATCGCCGCGAAGTACGGCACCGGCCCGAAGCCGCTCGACCTCGTCTTCCACGGCGGCTCGGGCTCGACGGACGCCGAGATCGCCGAGGCCGTCGCCAACGGCGTCGTCAAGATGAACATCGACACCGACACGCAGTACGCGTACACGCGCGACATCGCCGGCTGGATGTTCGAGAACTACGACGGCGTGCTCAAGGTCGACGGCGAGGTCGGCAACAAGAAGGTCTACGACCCCCGCGCCTGGGGCAAGCGCGCCGAGACGGCGATGGCGAAGCGCGTCGTCTCCGCCACGCAGCAGCTCGGCTCGGCGGGCCACTCGATCAGCGCCTGAGGTCTCCGGATCGCGGCACGCGATCCGACCCGCTACGGGGTCTCGGCCGGGGGAACCCGGAACGAGACCCCGTCGCGTCTGAGCCGCACGTCGTCCATCGCGCCGCGCAGGTTGAAGTAGTACGGCGCGATGTGCCGCACGCGTCGCCCCTCGGGGAGCTCGGTGTCGAGCGTGATGGCGACCGCGGTCGAGCCGTCGGGCTGCGCCCGCAGCGCCATGAACAGCGTCGTCGCGTCCGTCCCCGGATCGTCGAGCACGGCGCGCACGAGGTCGCGGATGGCGGTGCGCTGCGCCGTCCTCAGCGACCGGACCCGCCGATCCGGGTCGGCGATGACGACGCGCGTGTCGTCGGCGCGGAGCCCGAGCCACGCGAGGTCGCTGCGCGAGACGAGGTCGTCCCGCAGGTGCCGCGCGAGCTCGCCCGCGAGGAAGCGGTCACCCTCGGTGACAGTGCCCGTCTCGGCGATCTCGCGCAGGAACGGCGCGGCGCGCGCGGTGAAGCGGGCCAGCGTGACCCGCTCGGCCTCCTCATCCTCCGGGGCGGGTGCAAGCGCCTCGGAGACGACCTCCCGGGAGCGGTTGTCGACGATCGGGAGCGTCCGGCTCACGACGCTCGCCGCGAACGCCGCGCTCGAGACCGTCGCGACGATCGTCGGGGTCGCGATGAGGAGGAAGACCGATACCGAGCCCCACTCGGGGACGCGCTCGTCGACGATGAGGAACGAGGCGGGGATGACGGTGAGGAGCGAGAGGACACCCCACCCAAGGAGCCGCCTCGGCGACAGGTAGGGCGCGAGCGACGCGAGCGCGAGGGCGGACCCGAACGGCGCCCACCACAGCTCGACCGGCATCGACGCGGGGGCGTAGCCGATGGACGAGACGAGGAGGCCGGCGCCTCCCATCACGGCGGCGACCGCGCCGAGCTGCCAGTCGAGTCGTCGGCGCAGGAGCGTGAGCACCTGGACGAGCACGCACGCCCCCACGGCGAGCGCGACGCCGAGCACCTGGAGCCAGGGCGAGCCGCCCTCCGTCCACGCGGCGGCCGTGAAGACCCCGCCGTAGATCGCGATGAGCGCCGCCAACACGAGCGGCACGTAGGGGCCCGTGAACCAGCTCATGGGGTCGACGTCGCGCGCGGCGTACGCCATGACGCTCACCCGCCTAGTCGACACGACCCGCCTCCCCTCGGGGCGGGATGACGATCGCACCGGTCTCCTGGTGACGCGAGGGCGCACCCGGGTCGGTGACCTCCTCGATGGGCATCGTGAGCATGACGGTCGTGCCCTGACCGAACGCCGACCACACGCGCGCCCGCCCGCCGACCGCCTCCATGCGCCCGACGATCGACTCGCGGATGCCGAGGCGGTCGGATCCCACCTCGGCCATGTCGAATCCGACGCCCTCGTCCGACACCATGAAGGTGACCTCGCGATCGCCGTAGACGATCTCGATGTTGGCGACGTCGGCGCCCGAGTGCCGCAGCACGTTCTCGAGCACGGCCCGCAGGGCGCCGGCGAGCGCCTCGCCCTGGGCCGCGCCGTACCGGTACACACCCGTCGTGGCGCCCGTGACGTTGAGGTTGAGGCCGCGCCACCGGTACTCGCTCACGAGCCGCGAGAGGGCGTTGCGGAGGGCGACCTGGGTTCGGTCGGGCACGGTCACCTCGTTCGACGCGTGCAGCCAGTCACCCCCCTCGAGCGTCGCGAGGTCCTCGAGGAGCCGCTCCCGCGTCCGCGCGTCGAGCGTGGCCGGGGCGTTCATGACGATCGTGAGGTCGTTGAGCACCGTGTCGTGGACGACGGCGGTCGCCCGGAGCGCCAGGTCGGCCGACGCGGCGCGGCGTTTCGTCGCCTCCTCGAGCTCCTCGAACTTGGGGAGCTTGCGCCGCTGCCGCGCCTGGAGCGTGAAGAGCGTGAGGTACAGCACAACGGCGAGCAGGAGCACCATCGTGGGGCCGAGGCCCGGCCGTACGGGTGTCTCGGTGATGACCGCGGTCGCGATCGCCGCGATGTTCGCCGCGGCGTAGCCGAAGAGGCACCACGCGATGCCACCGAGGGCGGTGGTCGAGGCGACGCCGATCGCCACGAGGGCGAGCGCCGGACGGTTGAGGAGGTAGAGCTCGTGCTCGAGGAGCGACAGGTCGGCCCGCAGGAGGCTCACCTCGTAGACGACCGCGGCGGCCGTCGCGACGACGAGGTAGCCGACGACGACGCGCGGCGTCATCCGCCAGAGGGCGATGCCGATGCCGGCGAGGATGACGAGCAGCATCGCGAGCGGGACCGGCAGTACCGCGAGCGCGTCCCGCCGGGCGAGCGTCTCGAGGAGCACCGGGATCGCGAGCACGATGATCAACGCCCCCGCCGACCAGGCGAGGACCGCGATCGACCCCGTGATGACCCGCGCCGCGGCGTCGCGCGAGAGGAGCGTCACCCGCATCCGCACCCCCTCACCCGGACTCGACTCTCTCGGACGGCGCGCTCGACGGAGTCAGGCGCGGGAACGGCCACCGAGCGCCCGTGCGTCGGCGTTGCCCGACGCGTCCCGGCGCAACTCCTTGGGCAGCGAGAACATGAGATCCTCCTCGGCCGTGCGCACCTCGGTGACATCCCGGTAGCCCGCGTCGGCGAGGTCGGCCAGCACCTCCTGCACGAGCACATCGGGCACCGAGGCGCCGCTCGTGACGCCGACCGTCGCGACGCCGTCGAGCCACTCCTGACGGATCTCGCTCGCGTAGTCGATGCGGTGCGCCGCCTTCGCGCCGTGCTCGAGCGCGACCTCCACGAGACGCACGCTGTTGGAGGAGTTGGCGGAGCCGACGACGATCACGAGGTCGGCCTCGGGGGCGACCTTCTTGATCGCCACCTGACGGTTCTGCGTCGCATAGCAGATGTCGTCGGAGGGCGGGTCCTGGAGGTTCGGGAAGCGCTCGCGCAGGCGGCGCACCGTCTCCATCGTCTCGTCGACGCTCAGCGTGGTCTGCGAGATCCAGACGAGGTTGTCGGGGTCGTCGACCTCGATCCGGTCGACGTCGTCCGGTGAGTTCACGAGGATCGTGCGCTCGGGGGCGTGCCCCATCGTGCCCTCGACCTCCTCGTGTCCCGCGTGGCCGATGAGCAGGATCTGCATGTCCTGCTTGGCGAAGCGCGTCGCCTCGCGGTGCACCTTCGTGACGAGCGGGCACGTCGCGTCGATCGCGAGCAGCTCGCGCTCGGCAGCGGAGCGCACGACCGCCGGTGAGACGCCGTGAGCGCTGAAGACGAGGTGCGAGCCCGGCGGCACCTCGTCGACCTCGTCGACGAAGATCGCCCCGCGGCGCTCGAGCTCGGAGACGACGTGCACGTTGTGCACGATCTGCTTGCGCACGTAGACGGGCGAGCCGAAGTTCTCGAGCGCCTTCTCGACGGCGACGACGGCGCGGTCGACGCCCGCGCAGTAACCGCGCGGGGCAGCGAGCAGCACGCGCTTGGGAGCCCCGACGGGCTCGTCGCGGAGTCGGCTGCGGGCGGCGGGCATGCGGGGAGCCTCGAGGGTCGTCCCCAGGGCGCCGTTCGTGATCCCGCTCATCCCCCCGAGTCTACGGGCGACGGCTGGGATACCGCCGGGCGGTGACCCCGGCATCCCGTACCCTGGCCGCATGACCGACGTCGAGGGGCCGAGCGCCGAGCATCCGTGGCCCGTCTCGACCCTCTCGTCGAAGATCAAGGGCTACATCGACCGCCTCGGCTCGGTGTGGGTCGAGGGCGAGCTCACGCAGTGGAACCTCGCGCGGGGCGTCGTCTACGCCAAGCTCAAGGACCTCGACCAGGACGTCACGGTGTCGCTCACCGTGTGGTCGTCGACGCTGCAGCGGCTCACCGAGCAGTTCGCGCAGGGCGACCGGGTCGTCGCCCTCGTGAAGCCCGACTTCTGGATGCGCGGGGGCACGCTCTCGATGGTCGCCTCCGAGCTGCGGCACGCGGGCATCGGCGACCTGCTCGCCCAGCTCGAGCGGCTCAAGCGCACGCTCCAGGCGGAGGGGCTCTTCGACCCCGCACGCAAGAAGCCGCTGCCGTTCCTCCCCCAGTGCATCGGTCTCGTCACCGGCAAGGACTCGGACGCCGAGAAGGACGTCCTGCGCAACGCCCAGCTGCGGTGGCCGCAGGTGCGCTTCCGGGTGCGCCACGCGGCCGTGCAGGGCCTCAACGCGCCCCGCGAGGTGGCGGCCGGCATCCGCGAGCTCGACGCCGACCCCGAGGTCGACGTCATCATCGTCGCGCGCGGCGGCGGCGACTTCCAGAACCTGCTCGTCTTCAGCGACGAGCAGCTCGTGCGCGCCGCGGCGGAGTGCGAGACCCCGCTCGTCTCGGCGATCGGCCACGAGGCCGACAGCCCCCTGCTCGACCTCGTCGCCGACCTGCGCGCCTCGACGCCGACGGATGCCGCCAAGCGCGTCGTCCCGGACGTCACCGAGGAGGCGGCGCGCGTGCAGCAGGCGCGAGCCCGGATGGCGCTGCGTCTGTCGTCGCTCGTGACGGGCGAGATCGACCGGATCGCCGCCCTGCGCTCGCGCCCCGTGCTCGCCGACCCGGGCGTCATGGTGCAGTCGCGCGCGGAGGACCTCATCCGCCTCGTCGACCGCGGCTCGCACCTCATGCAGCTGCGCGTCGAGCGCGAGGAGACGGCCGTGCACCGCCTGGCCGCCGAGCTGCGCGCGCTCTCACCGCAGCGCACGCTCGACCGCGGGTACGCCGTCGTGCGTGCGGGCGACGCGATCGTGCGCGATCCCTCCCAGGTGTCGCCGGGCGACGCCCTCCGCATCCGGGTCGCGGGCGGCGAGCTCACGGCGAGCGCCGAGTAGGCTTGAGGCCATGACCGACGCGACCCCCGACGACGTCGCCGCGCTCAGCTACGAGCAGGCGCGCGATGAGCTCGTCCAGGTCGTGGCGAAGCTCGAGCAGGGCGCCGCGACCCTCGAGGAGTCGCTCGCCCTGTGGGAGCGCGGCGAGGCGCTCGCCCGCCGGTGCGAGGAGTGGCTCGTCGGCGCGAAGGCGCGCCTCGACGCGGCGCGCGCCGCGGCCGAGGAATCGTGAGCCGGCGCGGCAGCGGCGTCGACGAGTCGGGGCGTCCGATCGTCGCGGAGCTCGGCCGGGCCGAGACCCCCGAGGAGGCCGTCGCGCGCAAGGCCGCCGCGAGCGCGGCCCGCCGCAACGGCAAGACCGCGCTCAACCTCTTCGTCGCCCTTCTCGCGTCGCTCGGCATCGTGGCGTTCCTCGTGATGGTCGTCGTGCGCCCCGACCAGGGCCGCATGTACGAGCCCGCCGACTACCTCGCCGCCGCCGACGCCGCCCAGGGCACCCTCGACGTGCCCGTCGTGGCCCCCGCGATGCCCGAGGACTGGCACGCGAACCACGCCGAGCTGCGCACCGGATCAGACGGCGTGACCGCGTGGAGCGTCGGCTTCACGACCCCCGCCGAGAAGTACCTCGCGATCATCCAGGGCGTCGACGCGAACACGAGCTGGCTCGCCGATCAGGTGCGTGACGCGCGCGCGGGCGCCGTCGTCACGATCGACGGCGTGCCGTGGACGATCTACGACCGCCGCGGGGAGTCCTCCCCCGGCAACGTCGCCTACGCGCTCGTCACGGAGGCGGGGGGTTCGACGATCGTGCTCGCCGGCACCGCCGACGACGAGGAGTTCGAGGCCCTCGCGGCCGCCGTCGCAAAGGAGCTGGAATGAGCGGCACCCCCCGTCGCACCCCCGCGGACGCCTGGCGCGAGATGGCGCGCGGCAACCAGCGCTTCGTCGCGGGCGCGCCGCTGCATCCTCGTCAGGACGTCGAGCGCCGCGAGGAGCTCGCGGCCGCGCAGGCGCCGCACGCCGCGCTCTTCGGCTGCAGCGACTCGCGGCTCGCGGCCGAGATCATCTTCGACAAGGGCCTCGGCGACCTCTTCGTCGTGCGCAACGCGGGGCAGGTGATCTCCGACTCGGTCATCGGCTCGCTCGAGTATGCGGTCGCGGTGCTCGAGGTGCCCCTCATCGTCGTGCTCGCCCATGACGCGTGCGGCGCCGTGCGCGCCGCGATCGACCTCGACGCTCCCGACGCCCGCCCGCTGCCCCCGCACATCGCGGGGCTCATCGCGGCCATCCGCCCCTCCGTGCGCGCCGCGCCGTCGCGCGACCCGGAGGATGTGGGCCTCACCCACCTGCAGCGGACCGTGAGCGACCTCGTGGCGCGCTCCGAGCTCATCGCCGACGCGGTCGCCGACGGCACCCTCGCCGTCGTGGGCGCCAACTACAAGCTCCTCGAGGGCACCGCCGTGCCGTCGTACGTCATCGGCGACATCGGCGCAGGCTCCTAGAGAGGCTCCCCGCACCACAGCACAGCACCGCACGAAAGGCACACGCATGGGCACCGACGCCGAATACCGCATCGAGCACGACACCATGGGAGAGGTCCGGGTCCCGGTCTCGGCCCTCTACCGCGCGCAGACGCAGCGCGCCGTCGAGAACTTCCCCATCTCCGGCACGGGCCTCGAGGCCGCGCAGATCGTCGCCCTCGCCCGCATCAAGCGCTCGGCCGCGATCGCCAACAAGGAGCTCGGTGTGCTCGACGCCGCGATCGCCGACGCGATCGTCGCCGCCGCCGATGAGATCATCGCCGGCTCGCACCACGAGCACTTCCCGGTCGACACCTACCAGACCGGCTCGGGCACGAGCTCGAACATGAACATGAACGAGGTGCTCGCGACCCTCGCGACCGAGAAGCTCGGCGCGCCCGTGCACCCGAACGACCACGTCAACGCGTCGCAGTCGTCGAACGACGTCTTCCCGACCTCGGTGCACGTCGCCGTGACGGGCGCGCTCATCTCCGACCTCGTGCCCGCCCTCGACCACCTCGCGACGGCCCTCGAGAAGAAGGCCGAGCTCTGGAAGGACGCCGTCAAGCCGGGCCGCACCCACCTCATGGACGCCACGCCCGTCACGCTCGGCCAGGAGTTCGGCGGCTACGCCCGCCAGATCCGCCTCGGCATCGAGCGCGTCGAGGCCGCCCTCCCCCGCGTCGCCGAGGTCCCGCTCGGCGGCACCGCCGTCGGCACGGGCATCAACACCCCGAAGGGCTTCCCGCAGAAGGTCATCGCGGAGCTCGCCGCGGCATCCGGCCTCCCCATCACCGAGGCGAAGGACCACTTCGAGGCGCAGGCCAACCGCGACGCCCTCGTCGAGGCGTCGGGCGCCCTCCGTGTGATCGCGGTGTCGCTCACGAAGATCTGCAACGACCTGCGCTGGATGGGCTCGGGCCCCAACACGGGCCTCGGCGAGCTGCACATCCCCGACCTGCAGCCCGGCTCGTCGATCATGCCCGGCAAGGTCAACCCGGTCGTGCCCGAGGCGGTCATCATGGTCGCCGCGCGCGTCGTGGGCAACGACGCGACCGTCGCGTGGGCCGGCGCCACGGGCTCGTTCGAGCTCAACGTCGCGATCCCGGTCATGGGAACGGCGCTGCTCGAGTCGATCCGCCTGCTCGCGAACTCGACGCGCGTTCTCGCCGACAAGACCATCGACGGACTCGAGGCGAACCTCGAGCGCGCCGCCGCCCTCGCCGGCATGTCGCCGTCGATCGTGACGCCGCTCAACAAGTTCATCGGCTACGAGAACGCCGCGAAGATCGCGAAGCACGCCGTCGCCAAGGGCATCACGGTGCGCGAGGCCACGATCGAGCTCGGCTTCGTCGAGCGCGGCGAGCTCACGCTCGAGCAGCTGGACGCGGCGCTCGACGTGCTCTCGATGACGCACCCGGGGTGATGCCCCGCTGAGGTGGCAGGGGGCTGGTTTCGACACGCCCGTTCCGCGGGCTACTCAACCAGCGGGTCGGCACACCGCTGATTGAGTAGCGCCGCAGGCGCGTGTCGAAACCAGCCCCTGTGTCTACGCCAGCTCGGCGGGCTCCAGCAGCTCCGTCACGAGCGCCGCGATCGCGGAGCGCTCGCTGCGGGTGAGGGTAATGTGCCCGAAGAGCTCGTTGCCCTTGAGCGTCTCGATGACGGAGGCGACGCCGTCGTGGCGCCCGACGCGCAGGTTGTCGCGCTGGGCGACGTCGTGGGTGAGCACGACGCGCGAGTTCTGGCCGATCCGCGAGAGCACCGTGAGCAGCACGTTCCGCTCGAGCGACTGCGCCTCGTCGACGATCACGAACGCGTCGTGCAGCGAGCGGCCGCGGATGTGCGTGAGCGGCAGCACCTCGAGCATCCCGCGCTCGATGACCTCCTCGAGCACGTTGTCGGAGACGAGGGCGCCGAGGGTGTCGAACACCGCCTGCCCCCACGGGCTCATCTTCTCCTCCTTGTCACCGGGCAGGTAGCCGAGCTCCTGGCCGCCGACGGCGTAGAGGGGGCGGAACACCATAATCTTGCGGTGCTGCTGCTTCTCGAGCACCGCCTCGAGGCCCGCGCAGAGGGCGAGGGCCGACTTGCCGGTGCCGGCGCGGCCTCCGAGCGACACGATGCCCACCTCGGGGTCGAGCAGCAGGTCGATCGCGAGCCGCTGCTCGGCGCTGCGCCCGTGCACGCCGAACACGTCGCGGTCGCCGCGCACGAGCTTGAGCTGCCCGCGGGCGGTGACGCGGCCGAGGGCCGAGCCGCGGTCGGAGTGGATGACGAGGCTCGTGTTGACGGGCAGGTCCTGCACGAGGCGCGTGACGAGCACCTCCTGGTCGTAGAGCTGGGCCATCTGCTCGGCCGAGACCTCGAGCTCGGCGAGGCCCGTCCATCCGGAGTCCACGGCGAGCTCGGCGCGGTACTCCTCGGCCGCGAGACCGATCGAGGCGGCCTTGACGCGCAGCGGCAGGTCCTTGGAGACGACCACGACGTCGAGGCCGTCGTTCGCGAGGTTCATCGCGACCGCGAGAATGCGGGAGTCGTTGTCGTTGAGCTGGAGCCCCGAGGGGAGCACCGACATGTTCGAGTGGTTGAGCTCGACGCGCAGGGTGCCGCCGGAGTCGCCGACCGCGATCGGGAAGTCGAGGCGCTCGTGCTCGACGCGCAGGTCGTCGAGCAGGCGCAGGGCCTGGCGGGCGAAGTAGCCGATCTCGGGGTCGTGGCGTTTCGCCTCGAGCTCGGTGACCACGACGACGGGCAGCACGACGGAGTGCTCCGCGAAACGGAAGATCGAGCGCGGGTCGGCGAGCAGCACGGAGGTGTCGAGCACGTAGGTGCGCTCCCCCTGCTTCCGCTTGCGAACTGCGCCGGTCGTGGACTTCTGCTGGGGCTTGTCGAGCGCGGGCACTCCCACTCCATCCCCGGGTGGGATGCCACCCGGATCCTGTCGCGGATCGGCCAGGGGCTCGTCGGTAGCGAACTTATGTGGCCGCTCCGATCAGGCACGGTGCCTGATGCCCTGACGGTAAGCCCGCGGCATCCGTGCGGAGCGCGCGACACGCGGCGCGCCCGTGTTACGTCCTGATGAACTCTCAGCGCGTGGCGGACGCCGTCGCGAACGACAGGAGCGCGGAGCGCAGGAGCGTGAGGGTCTCGGCGTCCGTCGAGGCGTGGGCCGACAGGCGCACGGTCCCCTCGCGCACCGTGACGCTCACGCCGTGGTTGTGCAGCGCCGCGGAGAGCACCGTGAGGTGGTCGGGGTCGGGCTGCACGACGACGATCCCCGCGCGCTCGTTCTCGGCCCGCGGCGACACGACGGGGAGGGCGAACTCGTCGGCGATGTCGATGATGTCGCTCACGCGCTCGGCGATGCGGGCGTTGATGGCCGGCACGCCGACCTCGGCGATCTCCTCGAGAGCCGCCGAGAAGCGCGCCATCGCGATCCAGTCGGGGTTCGAGACGGTGTAGGCGCGCGCGTCGTGGGCCGGCGCGAGCACCTCGTCGAGCGTCATCCCCGCCCTCTCGGAGGCGGGGAAGCCCGACCAGACCGGCGTCAGGTGGTCGAGGGCGCGGTCGGAGAGCGCGAGGAAGCCCGTGCCCCACCCGGCACGCGCCCACTTCTGCCCGCCCGCGACCACGACATCCGCGAGGTCGTAGGGCGCGTCGACGACACCGAAGCCCTGGATCGCGTCGACGATGAGCAGCCGGTCGCCGATCACCTGACGCAGACCCTCGAGGTCGACGAGGTGGCCCGTTCGGAAGTCGACGAGGCTCACGGCGACGGCGACCGTCGACGCGTCCAGCTGGTCGCGGATGTTGCCGGGCGTCACGCGGCCGTGGTCGGTCTCGAGCCACTGCGGGGTCACGACGCCGAGCGCCTGCTGCGCGCGCACCGCGGCGTAGGGCAGCGAGGGGAACTCCCCCGGCGACAGCGCGACGCCGCCCGTGAGCCCGAAGAGGGCGTGCATGAGCCCCTGGCTCGTGTTCGGCTGGAAGGAGATCTGGTCGGGACGGAACCCGGTGAGCGCCGACACGGCGGCGCGCACGCGCTCGTCCTGCTCGTAGAACGTCGCGAAGGAGCCGAAGCGGCCGCCGCCGAGCACCCCGGCGAACGCGTCCAGCTCGGCGCGCACGGTGTCGCCGATGGGACCCGCGGAGGCGAAGTCGAGGTAACCCGGCTCCTCATGGAAGCGGGCGGCGAAGTCGTCGATCGAGAGGGTCACGGGCGGTCTCCGTCGGGGTCACTGACCGAAGCGGCGATGCCGCGTCGCGTAGGCGCGCAGGGCGCGCAGGAAGTCGACCTCGCGCAGGTCGGGGCCGAGCGCCTCGACGAAATAGAACTCGCTGTGCGCCGACTGCCACAGCATGAAGTCGGAGAGGCGCTGCTCGCCGGAGGTGCGGATGATGAGATCCGGGTCGGGCTGCCCCTGCGTGTAGAGGTGCTCGCCGATGAGCTCGGGCGTGAGGATCTCGGCGAGCTCCTCGATGCTGCCGCCCTTGTCGCCGTGGGCGCGCACGATGCTGCGCATGGCATCCGCGATCTCCCGGCGCCCGCCGTAGCCGACCGCCAGGTTGACGTGCAGGCCCGCGTTGCCGGAGGTGCGGTCGGCCGCCGCGCGCAGGGCGCCGACGAGCGGCTCGGGCAGCCCCTCGGTCGTGCCGACGTGCTGGATGCGCCAATCGGCGGCGCGCGAGAGGTCGTCGGCGAGGTCGGCGATGATCTCGAAGAGCTGCCCGAGCTCCTCGCTCGAACGGCCCGTGAGGTTGTCGGTCGACAGCAGGTAGATCGTGACGACGCGGATGCCGAGGTCGTCGCACCAGCCGAGGAACTCGCGCATCTTCTCGGCGCCGGCACGGTGACCGTGGGCCGTCGTCTCGAGGGCGCGCTCGCGGGCCCACCGCCGGTTGCCGTCGATGATCATCGCGACGTGGTGGGGCAGGGTGGCGTTCTGGAGCTGGCGGCGGAGCCGGGCCTGGTACAGCCCGTAGAGGAGTCCTGTGCCGCCCGGACCCTGCTGCTCGCTCACGGGTTTACGCTACTCGACCCCGTGTGCCGCGGCGATGCAGCCCCTTCACAGACTGCGGCATACGGGTCGCGCTATCGTCGCGGCATGACTGCCGCGTCCTCCCCCGAGGCGGAGGCCGAACGCGAACCCGCCGCGAGCCTCCCGAACCTGCCGCTGCTCGAGGACGAGCTCGAGCATCCGCCGGTCGAGAAGAAGCCCCTGTGGCGCGGCTGGTTGCACGCGGGCACCTTCCCGCTCGCGATCGCGGGCGGCATCATCCTCATCGCGCTCGCCGACGGCGCGCCCGCCAAGTGGGCGTCGGCCGTGTTCATGGTGTGCTCGATGCTGCTGTTCGGCATCTCGGCCACCTACCACCGCTTCAACTGGTCGCCGACGGTGAAGGCGGTCTTCCGCCGCCTCGACCACGCCAACATCTTCCTGCTCATCGCGGGCACCTACACGCCGCTCGCGGTGTGCGCGCTTCCGACCGACAAGGCCATCCTGCTGCTGTCGATCGTGTGGGGCGGTGCGCTGCTCGGGATCGGCTTCCGCGTCTTCTGGCTCAAGGCGCCGCGCTGGCTCTACGTGCCCCTCTACGTCGCGCTCGGCTGGGCCGCGATGATGTACATCGTCGACCTCATGAACGCGAACGTCGCGATGATGGTCCTCGTGATCGTGGGCGGCGTCGCCTACACGGTCGGCGCGGTGTTCTACGCGCTCAAGCGGCCCAACCCGGCACCCGGCGTCTTCGGGTTCCACGAGCTGTTCCACGCGTGCACGGTCGTCGCGTTCCTGTGCCACTGGACCGCGATCCTGCTCATCGTGCTGGACCCGGTGCACGTCTGAGCGAGGCTACTTCGCCTCGTCGCCCTCGGCGGCCGCAGCCGCCTCCTCCGCATCCAGCCGTTCGGCGATGAGGGCGCGGTTGTTCACGCGGCGGATGCGACGCGTGAGGCTGATGAGCAGGAGGATCGTGGCGAGGATGAGGCCGAGCGTCACCGAGAAGCCGACGACGCCGGGCGTGACGAGGTTCTCGTCGACGCCGCTCGTCGGGCTGGGGGTGGGCGTCGCCGCCCAGAGCAGAGGGAGCACGGTCGGCCTTTCCGAAGCGATTAACCTGGTACCAAGCGTAATCGGCCCCCGGAGCTCCCATTGACCCAGAACCTCGACGAGAGGTACGGCCGCACCCCCGCCCACCGGGCCCGGATGCGGTTGCTCGCGATCCTCGCGGCGGTCGGAGTCGGGGTCGTCGTGGTCGCGTGGGTCGTCTGGGTCGGGCTCATAGGCCCCTCGGCCTCGCTCGAGGCGAAGGATGTCGGCTTCGGCGAGCTCACCGAGACCTCGATCGAGGTCCGCTGGCAGCTCACCGCCCCCGCGGGCGCCGAGGTGTCGTGCTCGGTGAAGGCCGTGAGCGAGAAGCACGCCGTGATCGGCTGGCGCGTGGTCGAGGTCGAGCCCTCCGAGCAGACCACGCGGCTGCTGCGCGCGACGCTCCGCACGAGCGAGCCCGCCGTGGGCGGTGCGGTGCACCGCTGCTGGATCACGGGCTCCGAGGCGGCGGATGCGGTTCCTGGGGATCTGTCCTAAGATTCTCGGAACGCATCACCCTGTAGAGACCGGCCGAGTGCCGGTCTCGATTGTTTGTGAGGAGCAACATGCCCGAGACCACGACGTGGCTCACCCAGGAGTCGTACGACCGCCTGAAGGCCGAGCTGGCCGAGTTGGAGGGTCCCGCGCGCATCGACATCGCGAAGAAGATCGAGGCGGCGCGCGAGGAAGGCGACCTCAAGGAGAACGGCGGCTACCACGCCGCGAAGGACGAGCAGGGCAAGATCGAGGCGCGCATCCGCCAGCTCAAGGAGCTGCTGCGCACCGCGACCGTGGGCGAGCCGCCGGCGTCCGACGGCACCGTCGCGCCCGGCACGGTCGTGACCGCGAAGATCGCGGGCGACGACTCGACGTTCCTGCTCGGCAACCGCGAGATCGCGGCCGACAACGACGAGCTCGACGTCTACCCCGAGTCGAGCCCCATCGGGCAGGCGATCCTCGGGCGCAAGCAGGGCGACAAGCTCAGCTACACGGCCCCCAACGGCCGCGAGATCGCGGTCGAGATCGTGAAGGTCGTGCCCTACGCGGGCTGATCCCGCATCCGTGTGACGTCCGGGAGGACGACGTGCCGCGCCTGCGGCGGGTCGTCCTCCCGTTCCTTCACCCGAGGTGTCACTTTCGGTCGCGGCCGACGCCGCTCAGGCGACGGAAAGTGACACCTCGGGGGTCAGGCGGATGCCGTCCGCGGCCCGCCGGCGTCGCCCTCGGCCGCGCGGCGCTCCCGCCTGCCGCGCGCGACCTCCGTCGCGAGGGCGTCGAGCGGATTCGCGAGCGGCGCGAGCGGATCGACGAGGGCCGAGAGCCACGCGCGCGCGGCCTCGACGGCAGCGGCGTCGAGCGCGTAGAGCCGTCGCGTGCCCTCGGCGCGCATCGTGAGCACCCCGGCGTCGCGCAGCACGCGCAGGTGCTGCGACACCGACGGCTGGGAGATGGCGTGCACGCGCTGGACGCCCTCGACGAGCGCGCCCGCCGGCTGCTCCCCCGCCGCCGCGAGGCGCACGATGAGGCGCCGCACGGGGTCGCCGAGCGCCTCGAAGACCGGGGCGGCGTCGGGTACGAGCGGCAGCGCGCTCACGAGGCGGGCGCCGTCGTGTAGAACGCGTAGGCGCCCTCGCCCGCCGCGCGCATGGCGTCCGGGTCCTCGCCCACGGCGATGGCGGCATCCGTCCACCCGTCGGCGGCGGCGCGGTAGAAGGCGCGCCCCTCATCGGTGAAGGGCAGACGCTCGGCGTCCTCGCCCGTGACGGTGTCGCCCGTCTCGACGTGCAGTCCGAGGCCCATGAGAGCGCCGTCCCAGCCGATGCCGACCGCGCCGGGGCCGTAGACGGTCCAGAACTCCTCGGGCACGTGCGCCTCGTGCACGAGCTCGAGCTCGGTGCCGGATGCCGTGGGCGCGAGGGTGACGGTCACCCACGACGGGGCGCCCATCATCTCCCACGTGAGCGCGAAGCGCCGCGGGGCGTCGCAGGCCTCGACGGTGCCGGACGCGTTGCCCTCGAGCGCGTAGCGCCCGCCGACGCGCAGCTCGCCGCTGATCGGCAGGAACCAGCGCGGGATGCGCTCGGGGTCGGTGAGCGCGTTCCACAGGTCGTCGGGGGTGGTCGCGTACTCGCGGCGGGCGACGGCGATGCGGGTGGGGGCGCCGTCGCGCTCCCCCGTGCGCAGCTCGCGCGTGACGAGGCCCGCGATCCCGGCGGGGTTCTCCAGGAGGCTCATGGCGACATCCTTTCTATAGGTTGCTGCCTATATTACGCGTGCTCGCCGACCGCACAACCCCCGAGGTGTGACATTAAATATCCCCCCCCCCACCCCCCCCGCCACAAAAATAAAACACCCGGGCCCCGGGCGGGCGGGGCACCACAAAAACCCGGGGCGCGAGGCCGCCGCGCC
>RDDZ01000066.1 GCA_003852775.1 Microbacteriaceae bacterium
TACCCGCTCGATCACGACGGCTACCGGGCCGCGTGGGAGTACGCCGACGCGCACGCGCTGCCGGTGCTGTCCCACAGCTACTTCGCGGGCGACTCGCTGCGCGTCTTCGCCGCCATGGCCGCCGCCTACCCGAACGCGACGGTGATCATCGGACACGCGGGCCTCGATCTCGGCCTCGACCGAGTAGCGAGGGTCGTCGCCGAGCACCCCAACGTCCTCCTCGACCTGTGCGGCACCCTCACCCATCGCGGCGTCCTCGAATCGCTCCTCGACCTCGTCGGCGCTGATCGGCTCATGTTCGGCAGCGACATGCCGTTCATCAGCGGATCGCGTCAGCTCGGGACCATCGTGACGGCGAGCCTCGATCCCGATGCGCGCGCCGCGATCCTCGGGCTGACCGCGACGCGCGTGTTCCGCCTCGACGACGATCTCCAGGCCCTCGCACCTGCGCCCCCCCTCCCTGCCCAGAACGGACGGCAATGATCTCCTCCCCCGCCCTCGTGACCGGCGCAGCCCGCGGCATCGGCGCGGCCATCGCGGCCGAGCTGCATGCCCAGGGCTGCCGCGTCATCCTCCTCGACAGCGACCCGCATGTCGCCCAGACGGCCGCCGACCTGCCGGGGAGCATCCCGTGCACCGTCGACGTGCGCGACACAGCCGCCATCGAGGCGTTCCTCGATGCCCGCGGTCTCCTCCCGGAGGTCGTGGTCAACAACGCCGCGATCGCGCCGCGCCGCGACTCCCTGTCCCTGGACCTCCAGCTCCTCGAGGAGGTGATGGCGATCAACCTCCACGCCCCCGTGCTGCTGTGCACCGCCGTGGCCGCACGGCTCGCGGACGCGGGCCGACCCGGCGCCTTCGTCAACGTCTCGTCGGTCAATGCGCTGCGCGGCCAGCCCGAGATGCTGCCGTACAACGCCTCGAAAGCGGCCCTGGTATCGGTGACCCAGACCCTCGCCGTCGAACTCGCACCCCTGGGCATCCGCGTCAACGCGGTGCTCCCGGGCTCCACTCGGACCGAGATCTGGGAGACGGGCGGGTGGAGCGAGGACGACCGCAGTGCGATCGCCGCGCTGAACCTGCTGAACCGGCTCGCCGAGCCGGCCGAGATCGCACGCGCCGTCGCGTTCCTGGCCTCGGACGACGCCTCGTTCGTCACCGGCCACACGCTCATCGCCGACGGCGGCCTGACGGTGAGGATGCCATGACCGACGACGCCTACCGCACGCGCGTGGACGCCGTCCTGCGCGCACGCGACGACGTGTGGGGAGAAGAAGAGCTCGATCAGCCGGGCGGTCCCACGATCGCCTCCCTCCGCGCACGCCTGCGGCCGTCCGTGCTCGGCGACCCCGACTATCTCGTGGAGTCCGGCTTCCACTACGTCGTCTTCGCCGACCCGGACGACAACTCCAGCTACGCCCTGCACGTCGCAGACGGCGGCCAGATCATCTCCGAGTACACGCCCCTGTGGGGCGCTCCGGAGTGGGCTCTTCCTTTCGATCGACCCACGCGGGGCGGCGCGGACGTCGTCCAGCACGACGTGCTGATCGGCGAGGAGCGCTTCGGCTCGGCCCTGACGCGCCTCGATGAGCCGCAGCTCGCCGATGCCGGGCTCCCCGTGCTGCGGAACGTCTACCGCGACCAGGCCGGCACCGTGTGGGAGCGCGAGTCCTTCGCGCGCCGCGAGGACGGCATGCTGCGCAGCAGGCTCCTCCTGCGCGTGCGCACGTGGGGCGAGGGAGTCACGGCCGCGCACGTGCTCATCCGGAGTCGTGACTTCGCCGGCGCCGCCGTGGCGGACCACTCCGTCGAGGTGAGCGCCGCAGCGCCGGCTGTCGCGATGGTCCTCGACAACAGGCTCTCTCCGCAGCCTGCGCGCAGTGCGACCCTCGCGGACCACGACCGGGCCCGGGCCGACGTGATCCGCCGCTGGGACGACGTCCTGGCATCGGGCGCCCGCATCGCGGTTCCCGACGCGGAGGTCACCGCAGCGGCCCGCAACCTCATCGTGCAGAACCTCATCCTCCGCGAGCGCTACAGCGTCGGCAACCCGTACGAGACCGTCTTCATGATGGAGGCGCACCTGGCCGTGCTCGCCCTGCTCCGCCACGGCCACGCAGCCGTGGCCAGGGACGCGCTGGACCGGCTGGCGACCCAGACGAACGGTCCGGCGCCCGAATGGTACGAATCGTGGGAGCGCGGCGCGAAGCTGGAGGCGGGCGCCCTCTATTTCCGGCTCACGGGCGACCCGTCGCTGCTCGAGCGCCACGCCGCGCTGTACATCGCATACTTCGACGACTTCATCGCGCAGATGGCCTCGGATCCGCGCGGGCTCCTCCACCCCGAGCGGTATGCGTGGGACATCCCCGAGCCCGTCTACGGCCTGCACAGTCAGGCCTGCGCCTGGCGGGGCATGCGCGACATGGTCTCGGCGCTGGAGGATGCCGGCCTGCTGGAGGATGCGGAACGCTACCGCTCCCACGCCGACCTCCTCCTGGAGCGGCTGCGCACGGCGATCGACGAGTGCGGGTCCTGGCTCGACGACGGCACCTACTTCGTTCCGGTGTGCCTGTACGGCGATGAGCCCGTGCACGGCAGCCTCACGGAGTCGCGCAGGGCCAACTACTGGAACCTCGTCGCCCCCTTCGCGTTCGCCACCGGCATCCTTCCCCCCAGCGACCCCCGCGCGGAGGGCGTGATCCAGTACATGCGCCGCCATGGCGCGTGGCTCATGGGCCTCACCCGGTACAACGGCCTCTACGACCCCCCGACCGAGATCGGGACGCACCGGGCCGACGGGACCGGAGGCTACAAGTCGCCGGGCATCGACAACGCCTTCGGCGTGCGGACCGTTCACTTCCTGGCCGACAACGAGGCGGCCGACCGGCTCGTGCTCACGCTCTACGCCAAGCTCGCGCACGGCATGACACCCGGGACGTTCGTCGACGGCGAGGCCACGACGGTGGGGGTCGTGCCCGGCGAGCCCTACCGCTCGAGTTGGTATCCCCCGAACGGGACGAGCAACGCCGGGTTCCTGGACAACCTGCGCTTGGCTCTCGTGCGCGAGGAGCTGGATGCCTCGGGCCGGCCGATCTTCCTGCACATCCTGCCGGCGACCCCGCGCGCCTGGCTGGAGCCCGGCAATCGCATCAGCGTGCAGGACCTGCCCACGCAGGTCGGCGCCCTCGGCGTGGAGGCCGAGTCCCGTGAGGGTTCAGTCGAGGTGGTGGTGGAGCTGGCGGAGCGCACGCAGGGCGCGCAGGGCGCACGCATCCGCCTCCACCTCCGGCTCCCGAGCGGCACACGCGCCACCTCGTTCGCCGTGGACGGGGGCCTGGGGACGCCCTTGCCCGACGGCGCCACGTGGATCGATCTGCCCCTCGCGCGGAGAGCTCACGTGCGGGTGACCACGTGGTCCACGTGACTTTGCGTAAGAATTACGTGCGACGTTCCCTATCGGCGTACTGTGGTCGTCTCAAAGGAGCGTGAGAATGAACGTTCGCCTCGGAATCGTCTGCCCGGAGTCCTCTCGTGAGGCCTTCGCGACCGCCGCCGACACCCTCAGCGGGGTCACCCCGGTCTGGATCACCTACGTCGAAGAGAAGGACATCGCCGAGCGCGTCCGCGAGGCCTTGGCGCAATGCGACTGCGTGTGCTTCTCGGGCGAGCTGCCGTTCGCGGCGTGCCGCGACATCCTGCCGCCGGAGCTGCCGACCTCGGTCGTGCGGCTCACGAGCGTCGACCTCGCCGTCACACTCTACCGTGCCGCCACCTCCCGGCTGGACACGTCGCGCTTCAGCGTGGACACCATCGACCCGGGCATCGTGACCGAGCTCGCCGCAGAGCTCGACATACCCCGAGACGGCATCGCCTCCCTGCCGCACGGCCGCGCGGTCACCGTCGACCAGGTCCTCGACTTCCACACGACCGCCCACCGCGACCGCGGCACGAGCTTCGCGATCACCGGTCGCAGCAACGCGGTCACGCCGCTCAGCGAGCGGCTGGACGTGCCCGTGTTCCCTGCGGTGCCCGTCGTCCCCTCCATCCGGGTCGCGATGAACCGCGCCACGCTCGGCGCCGTCAGCCACAAGCACTCGGAGATGCGATTCGCGGCCGCGCTGTTCCGCGTGCTCGACCGGGGCGACCTCATCGAGTCCGAACTGCGGCGCCTGGATCTCGCCCGCGCCATCCACGAGCTGCCGGCGTTCGACGGCGCCTGGGTCGAGGCGCGCGGCGGTGGGCAGGACATCCTGGTGTTCGCGCACAAGGGGCTCATGCAGAGGCTGACCGACCACTGGACGACCGCCGCCGTCCTCACCGACCTCCAGAAATCGCTGCGCCTCAAGATCGCCGTCGGGTTCGGGCTCGGCGAGACCGCGCGCAAGTCGGTCGAGTTCGCCGAGACGGCGACGCGTCTCGCCGCCGACGAGGGATCGGGCACGGCCTACCTCGTCAGCGAGGACGGCGTCGTCATCGGCCCCATGTCGGTCGACGGCGGACAGACCCCTCGCTACCACCTCAGCACCGACAACAGTCAGGTCGCGAACCTGGCGCATCGCCTCGGACTCGGCGTCGACACCGTGGCCCACCTCGTCGACCTCGAGCAGGAGACGGCAGGACAGCCGGTGGTCGCGGAGGACATCGCCTCGAAACTGCGGCTCACTCCGGCCAGCGGCCGACGCATCATCCGCACCCTGCGCAAGCACAACGTCGTCAGCCACGTCGGCACGACCCACACCTCCGGCCCAGGCCGCCCCACCAACCTCTACACCCTGCACCTCGCGGAACAGCTGCGGATGCCGGGACCCTAGCCGACAAGGAGACCCGTGATCGATTCCGTTGACAACGTCGTCACCGCGGCGCACGCCGCCGCCCCCAGCCTCGAGGACCTTGGCCGCGCGGGCCGCGCGCGGATGCTCGAGTCAGTCGCCGACGCCCTCGACGAGTCCCGCAGCGGGCTGGTCGAGATCGCCGCGGAGGAGACGGGACTGACCACCGAGCGCCTCGTCGGCGAGGTGGCGCGAACCAGTGGGCAACTCAGGCTCTTCGCCGAGGTCCTCCGCGACGGCGGCTATCTCGAGGCGACGATCGACCACGCGGCGCCGGAGGCGACACCGCCCCGTCCGGACCTGCGACGCATGCTCGTGCCGCTCGGAGCCGTCGCCGTCTTCTCGGCGAGCAACTTCCCGTTCGCCTTCTCCGTCCTCGGCGGCGACACCGCCTCGGCGCTCGCCGCGGGCTGCCCCGTCGTCGTGAAGGCCCACTCGGGGCATCCGCGCCTCTCCCGCGCCGTCGCGGCCCTGGCGGCCGCCGCGGCGGAGGGCGCCGGCGCCCCGCGGGGCACGATCGGACTGGTCGAGGGCCGCGAGGCGGGCATCGACCTCGTCGCCCACCCCCGCATCCAGGCGGTCGGCTTCACCGGCTCTCTCGGCGGCGGCCGCGCGCTGTTCGACGTGGCGTCCCGCCGCCCGCAGCCCATCCCGTTCTACGGCGAACTCGGCAGCCTCAACCCGGTGGTCATCACACCGGGCGCGGCCTCGGCGCGCGCGGAAGCGCTGGCCGCCGGCCTCGCCGGCTCGATGACGCTCGGCGTCGGGCAGTTCTGCACCAAGCCGGGGCTGGTCTTCGTCCCGCCGGGGCGCGACCTCGAGCCCCATCTGGCCGCCGCGCTCGCCGGCCACGGGCCGCAGCGCATGCTCACCCCGTCGATCGCGGACGCGTACGCGCGGTCGATGGCGGAACTGGCCGACTCGAGGGGCGCCCGCCTCGTCTTCGCCGCGGATCAGGGCGGCGACGGACTCGGCGCGCCCGCCGTGTACGCGACGACGGTCTCCGGCCTCGTCGAGGACCCCGCATTGCTCGAGGAGCGGTTCGGTCCGACCACCCTCCTCGTGGAGTATGCCGACGAGGACGAGCTCCTGCGTGCGATCGGCCTCATCGACGGCGCCCTCACCGCGACGGTGCATGCCGAGGACGACAGCTCCTCGCGCGTGCTCCGAGCCCTCCGCGACCGCGCCGGGCGCCTCCTGTTCGGCGGCTGGCCCACCGGCGTCGCCGTCGGCTGGGCGCAGCACCACGGCGGTCCGTGGCCGGCGACGACCAACCCCCTGCACACCTCGGTCGGCGCGACGGCGATCCGCCGCTTCCTCCGCCCGCTCGTGTTCCAGGATGCCCCGGCATCCGTGCTCCCGCCCGAGCTGCGCGACGGCGCCGCCCCGCTCCCCCGGCGCATCGACGGGGTCCTCACCGTGGGGGCCCGGTGACCGCCCCCGCGCGCGTGGCGATCATCGGCAGCGGCCACATCGGCACCGACCTCATGCTGAAGGTGATCCGCCGGTCGACAGCGCTGGAGATGGGCATGCTGGTGGGGATCGACTCGGACTCCGAGGGACTCGCCCGCGCCCGCCGGCTCGGGGTCGCCGTCACGGCGGACGGGATCGACGGCCTCGTGCACAGCGAGGAGTTCGCCGACATCGCACTCGTCTTCGACGCCACGAGCGCGGCCGCCCACGCGGAGCACGCGAGAGTGCTCGCCGCACACGGGAAGATCGTCGTCGACCTGACGCCGGCGGCGGTCGGTCCCTTCGTCGTGCCGTCGGTGAACCTGCGTGAGCACCTCCTGCACGACAACGTGAATCTCGTCACGTGCGGCGGGCAGGCGACCATCCCGATCGTCGCGGCCGTCTCCGAGCACGTCGACGTCCACTACGCGGAGATCGTCGCCTCTATCGCCTCGCGCTCGGCCGGGCCGGGCACCCGCGCCAACATCGACGCGTTCACCGCGACGACCGCCGCCGCGATCGAGTCGGTCGGCGGCGCCGCGCGCGGGAAGGCGATCATCGTCCTCAATCCGGCCGAGCCGCCGGTCGTCATGCGCGACACCGTCCATGTGCTCACCGATCACCTCGACGACGAGACCCGGCAGCGCATCGACCGCGCGATCACCGAGCGCGTCGCGGTCGTCGCCTCCTACGTCCCGGGCTACCGGCTCAAGCAGGCCGTGCAGTTCCGCGACGAGGGGCCGTCCGTCGACGGCCTCGTGCCCGACGGGAGACGCCGGGAGCGCTACACCCGGGTGAGCGCCTTCCTCGAGGTGGAGGGGCTGGGCATGCATCTCCCGTCCTACGCGGGGAACCTCGACATCATGACCAGCGCGGCCCTGCGCGTCGGCGAGGAGCTGGTGCACGCCCGCGTTCCGGAGGCCTCGCGATGACCGCATCCCCCCGTCGGATCTACCTGCAGGACGTCACGCTGCGGGACGGCATGCACGCCATCGGCCACCGGATCACTCCGGAGTCCGTGGCAACGATCGCCGCCGCGCTCGAGCGGGCGGGCGTCGACGCCGTCGAGGTCGCGCACGGCGACGGGCTCACCGGCGGCTCCCTGACCTACGGACCCGGATCGCACACCGACGCGGAGTGGATCCAGGCCGCCGCGGGCGCCCTGGAGCGGGCGGTTCTCACGACCCTGCTCCTGCCCGGCATCGGAACCCTCTCCGACCTCCGTCTCGCCCACAGTCTCGGGGTCCGCTCCGTGCGGATCGCAACCCACTGCACCGAGGCCGACGTGGCCGCACAGCACATCGCCGCAGCCCGCGAGTGGGGCATGGACGTCTCGGGGTTCCTGATGATGAGTCACATGGCCTCGCCGAGCACCCTCAGCGCGCAGGCACGTCTCATGGAGTCCTACGGCGCGCACTGCGTCTACGTCACGGACTCGGCCGGACGACTCACGCCGCAGGGCGTCCGCGCGCGCGTGCGGGCCTTCCGGGACGTCCTGGACGAGCGCACCCAGATCGGGATCCACGCGCATCAGAACCTCTCGCTGTCCGTGGCGAACAGCCTTGCGGCCGTCGAGGAAGGGGCCTTCCGTGTCGACGCGTCGCTCGCGGGGCTCGGCGCGGGCGCCGGCAACACTCCGATCGAAGCGTTCGTCGCCGCCGCGACGCTGGACGGACACGCCCTCGGTGCCGACCTCTTCGCACTGCAGGACGCTGCCGACGATCTCGTCCTCCCCTTGCAGGACCGCCCGATCCGCGTGGATCGCCAGACCCTCACGCTGGGATTCGCCGGCGCCTACTCGTCCTTTCTCCGGCATGCCGAGGAGGCCGCCGCCGCGCAGGGCCTCGACACCCGCGCGGTGCTCGTCGAGGCCGGCCGACGCGGCCTGGTGGGTGGGCAGGAAGACCTGTTACAGGATGTCGCTCTCGACCTCGCCCGGCGCACGGGCGGGTGATCCGCCCGTGCGCCGCGAAGGACCGCACGGTCGCCTCCGCGTACTCGGTGCGTCCGCGGCCCGACGCCCGGGTGTCGGCGCCCGTCACGTGGGACGAGTTGCGCACCGCCCGGCCCGAGCAGTTCACCGTGGGCACGGTACCCGACCGGTTCGCCGCGCACGGAGACCCGCACGCCGGCATCGACGACGCGGTCGGCACGCTCGACGGGCTGCTGCGGCTTTCCGACGAGCTCGGCCCGGAGCCCAAGGCGCCCCGCAAGGGCGACGGGTCAGGCCGTCGCGTCTCGGCGATGCCGCTCATCGAGATCGCCCGCACCGAGACCAAGCCAGAGGCTGAGGCCGCGCTCGAGAAGTGGAAGGCTGCGCATCGGGATGCCGCGAGCCACCTGCATCCGGCTGATGTCCTCGTCGACGGCATGCGCGGCTCAAGCTCGCTCTGGTATCGCGTGCGGATCAACCTGCAGCATGTGCCGGAGGCATCCCGCCCTCCGCAGGAGCCCCTGCTCGCCGACTACGACCCCTGGGAGTCGCGCCGCCCCTGACCGGGGCTACTCCCACTCGATGGTGCCCGGGGGCTTCGACGTCACATCGAGCACGACCCGGTTCACCTCCCGCACCTCGTTCGTGATGCGGTTCGAGATGCGCGACAGCACGTCATAGGGCAGGCGCGTCCAGTCGGCGGTCATGGCGTCCTCGCTGGACACCGGCCGCAGCACGATCGGATGCCCGTAGGTGCGGCCGTCGCCCTGCACCCCCACCGACCGCACGTCAGCGAGCAGCACGACCGGGCACTGCCAGATCTCGCCGTCCAGGCCCGCTTTGGTGAGCTCCTCACGGGCGATCGCGTCGGCGTCGCGCAGGATCTCAAGGCGCTCGGCGGTGACCTCGCCGACGATGCGGATGCCGAGGCCCGGGCCGGGGAACGGCTGGCGCTCCACGATCACCGGCGGCAGCCCCAACTCGCGGCCGATGGCGCGCACCTCGTCCTTGAAGAGGGTGCGCAGCGGCTCGACGAGCTCGAACTGCAGGTCGTCGGGGAGGCCCCCACGTTGTGGTGCGATTTGATGTTCGCGGTGCCCGATCCCCCACCCGACTCGACGACGTCCGGGTAGAGCGTCCCCTGCACGAGGAACCGGATGGGCTCGCCGTCGGCGGCGGCCTCCTCCACGAGCGAGCGCTCCGCGGCCTCGAAGGTGCGGATGAACTCGCGGCCGATGATCTTGCGCTTCTCCTCCGGGTCGCTCACCCCGGCGAGCGCGTCGAGGAACCGCTGGCGCGCATCGATGGTCACCAGCCGCACGCCGGTGGCGGCCACGTAGTCCTGTTCTACCTGCTCGCGCTCGCCCTTGCGCAAGAGCCCGTGGTCGACGAACACGCAGACCAGCTGATCGCCGACGGCCTCGTGCACCAGTGCGGCGGCGGCCGCCGAGTCGACCCCGCCCGACAGCCCGCAGATGACGCGGGCATCGCCGACCTGCTCGCGGATGCGGGCGACCTGCTCGGCGATGACGTTCCCGCTGTTCCAGTCGGCCGGAAGCCCGGCCGCCTTGTGCAGGAAGTTCTCCAGCACCTGCTGCCCGTGATCGGTGTGCTTGACCTCGGGATGCCACTGCACACCGTAGAGGCGCCGCTCGTCGTTTCCGAAGGCGGCCACCGGCGTCGCCGCCGTCGAGGCCAGCACCTCGAACCCGTCGGGCGCCCGCGACACCTGATCGCCGTGGCTCATCCACACGTTCTGGGTGGCGGGCTGACCGCTCAGCAGCGTGCCGCCGTCGGCGGTGAGCGCAGCATCCGTCGCCCCGTACTCGCGCAGGCCGGTGTGCGCGACCTCGCCGCCGAGCGCCTGCGCCATCACCTGGAAGCCGTAGCAGATGCCGAGCGTCGGAACGCCCAGTTCGAGGATGCCCGGATCGAGCGCCGGGGCGCCGTCTGCGTACACCGGCGACGGGCCGCCGGAGAGGATGATGCCCACCGGGTTCTTCGCGGCGATCTCCGCGGCGGTCGCCGAGTGCGGCACGATCTCGCTGTACACGCCGGCCTCACGGACGCGGCGGGCGATGAGCTGTGCGTATTGTGCGCCGAAGTCGACGACGAGGACGGGACGTGCTTCGGTCTGCGGGCTCACCGGTCACCTTCGGTCGGGATGCTGGCGGTCAAGGTCGAATGCTCGGCGAGCGACGACGGCCGGGCGGTCTGTGCCTCGGCCGCGGCCTCGGCCTCCCGCTCGGCGAGGTACGCCTTCACCTCGCGGGCGACGCGTGCCTCCATGAAGAATGACAGCAGCGGCACGACACCGCCGAGCGCCAGCGTGATGAACCGCAGGAACGGCCAGCGCATGAGGCTCCACAGCCGGAAGCACGAGAACAGGTACACGACGTAGAACCAACACCGCGCCTCCGGGATCCGCGCCCGCGCACGGTGGATCGACCCACACACCCGCAAGCGCGTCACTCGTGCCCTCGTCGTCCCCGACGAGGAAGCAGCGGACGAGTTCTTCCAGTACCTGCAAGCTTCCGCCGAGCTCGGGATCGACAAGCGCATCCTGCTCTCCGACTACGTCGACATGATCGGCGACCGGTGGCAGCGTGGCCTTGACCCCACCTCCACCGTCGACGGCTACAAACTCGGTCTCCGCCTCCGCGTACTCCCCGCGCTGGGGCATCTGCCGTTGTCGCAGCTCACAGCCGGGATGATCGACCGCACCATCGATCAATGGGAGACCCAGCACTCCGCGTCAACGATCAAGAACACCATCGCGCCCCTCGTCCGCGTCCTCGATGACGCCGTCCGCGACGACCTCTTACCCAGTAACCCCGCACGCAACCGATCCCGGCGCTCTCTCGGAAAATCAGCACTCAACCTCAAAGAGAACGACCTCTCGCCACGCGTGCACGCACTCAAAGACCTCGCGACCCTCACGACATTGGCCGATCGGTGTGGGGACGTGCATCAGAGCTACTCCGACTTCGTCATGCTCGGCGCTCTCCTCGCCGCGCGAGGCTCCGAAATCTCAGGCCTCCAAGTCGGCGACATCGACTGGGATCAACGCATCGTCACGATCCGCCGCCAAACCTATCCCGGCGCAGGCGGCCTCGTCACCAAACAAACCAAGGGCCGAGACATCCGCCACGTCCCCATCCTGCAAGCCCTCACCCCCATACTGGAACGCCTCACCCAGGACCGTGAACCCGACGAGCTGCTCCTGACCGGTCCCCGAGGTGGGGTGCTCACCACAGCGTCCGTGCGGGATGCGACGAAGTGGGACCAGCTCGTCACCGAGCTCGAGCTACCTAGCCTCACCCGGCACGGGCTCCGCCACACCGGAGCGACCTGGCTCGCCGACGCAGGCATCCCGCTCCATGTTCTTCAAGGCATCCTCGGGCACAAATCGATCGAGACAACCCGCGGCTACCTCCACCCTGACACAAGGCACCTCACCGACGCTGCCGCACGAGCCAACGCGTTCCTCGACGGACACGAGAACCCCGAGCGTGAGAGCCCCACTACATCCAGTCGAGTAACGGCACCTCGGCGTTGACAAGGCTGCCGATCGCGGCCCAAATGGGCTCCAGGTCCCGGCCAGGTCCCGGCTCGTCACAACAGCCGCAATCGAGGCGTCGCGGCAGGCATCAGCACCCGTTGTCGGATGCTTCCATAAACCCCTTCGAAAAGGACAACAGAAACGACGAAGCCCAGGTGAGAATTCTGCTCTCACCTGGGCTTTTCTGTCGGGATGACAGGATTTGAACCTGCGACCCCCTGACCCCCAGTCAGGTGCGCTACCAAGCTGCGCCACATCCCGTTGTTCAGTTGTCGAGCCGGGCGACCGCATCGCTGCGCCACAGCCCGTGGCTCGTGCCGCATCCGAGGATCCGGCACGGCTCCCTACATTACCTTGTCGGCGGGGCGCCCGTGACCGTCTCGCGGATGCGTCAGGCGAGCTTCGCCTTCACGTAGGCGACGATCGCGTTCGCGTGGCCGTGCCCGAGGCCGTGCTCGGCCTTCAGCCACTCGACGACCTCCATATGGCGGTGCTCGTCGAGGCGGTCGGCGGCGAGGTCGAGCCAGTGCTGCATCGGCCGCCCGTAGCTGCTCTCGATGCTCGGAAAATAGGATGCGGGGCCCGCGAGCTTCTCGCCGGGCTTCGGGGTGGGAGCGGTGACGCGCGACATGCCGCCACAGTACTCCCGGCCCCCGACCCGGGCACGGCCGGCGTCGGCCCACGCGGTTAGGCTCTCACGTGCAGGGGCCGGCCTGCTCTCGAGAAGGGAGCCGCATGGTCATCAACGCCGACGTTCAGGATGGTCTGGACGCCGCCCAGCGCGCGCGGGCCGGATACCGGGGCGAGTGGCATCCGCTGCTCGCGGCCGAGGAGGACCCCGTCGGCACCTGGACGATGCGCTCCCCCGACGGCGCGCCGTACGGTGTTATCCGCCTGCTCGAGATCGGCGGCGAGCGGGGCTACCGGGCGGTCACCTGGGCGGAGCGCTCGGAGGATCGCGAGCTCGTCGGCTACTACCGCACCCTGCGCGCCGCCGCGATGGCCGCACACCGGCGCCACCTCGCCTCGCACGGCCCGCGTTCCCGCGCGCCCCGCGCCGACGGTCCGCACCGGGCGCCCGGCCCGCGTAGCCTGGACGAGTGACCGACGCCGCCACGCACCTGCACCGCCTGATCCGCACCATCCCCGATTTCCCCGAACCGGGCATCCAGTTCCGCGACCTCACCCCCGTGCTCGCCGACGGCCCCGCCCTCGCGTCCGTCGTGGATGCGCTCGTCGAGCCGTTCGCCGGCAGCTACGACATCGTCGCGGGCGTGGAGGCACGCGGCTTCGCCCTCGCGGCGGCCGCCGCGGCGCGCTCCGAGCACGGGCTGCTGCTGATCCGCAAGGCCGGCAAGCTGCCGGGCGAGACGATCGACGAGAGCTACACGCTCGAGTACGGCCAGGCGACGCTGCAGGTGCACACCGGGCAGCTGCCGGCCGGCACGCGCGTGCTGCTCGTCGACGACGTGCTCGCCACGGGCGGCACGCTCGGCGCCTCGCAGCGGCTCATCGAGCGCGCCGGCTGGCACCTCGCCGGCACGAGCGTCGTGCTCGAGCTCGACAGGCTGGGGGGCCGCGAGCGGCTCGCCCCCCACGAGGTGCACGCCCTGCTCTTCCTCTGACCCGCCCGATCATCACAGCTCGATAACAACTGGGACGGAAGGCGCCGGATGACCCGCTGAGGCGGGTTTTTCCGCCGCGAATGTCGGTGGTGGGCGGTCGTCTGGGGCTATGGAAAAGCAGCCCGATGCGATCGCCGCGGCCGACGCCGCGCTTGATCGCGTCGTGCAGCTCCAGGCGCAGCTCGACGCCCTCACGGCCGCCCGCGCCGAGGCGCTCGTCGCCTTCGACGAGGCCTTCGCCGCCGCCTATCCGCCCCAGGCCGAGCCCCTGCGCGAACGCGCACGGAACGCCGAGCTCGCGTGCGCCCTGCGCGTGCCCGAGCGCGGGGCGCAGCGCCTCCTCGGCGAAGCGCGCACCCTCGTGCGCGCGCTTCCCGCGACGCTCGCGGCCCTCGCCGAGGGGCGCTTCTCGTACCGCCACGCACAGGTGCTCGTCGACGAGCTCGCGGAGCTCGACGACGCGGATCGCGCGGCCGTCGAACGTGTCGCCCTCGGCACCGCCGGCACCACGACCGTCGCCCAGTTCACCCGCCGAGTGCGCCGCCTGCGCGAGAAGCGCGTTCCCGCCACCCTCGTCGAGCGCGTGCGCGCGGCGCGCGCCGCGCGCGAGCTCACCCTCGACCCGACCCGCGACGGCATGGCCTACCTCACCCTCTTCGTGGGCGCCGTCGAGGCGAAGGCGATCCACGACCGGGCCACCGCGGCCGCCGCGCGGGCCGCCGCCGACGGCGACCCGCGCACGCTCGCCCAGCTGCGCGTCGACCTCGTCGTCGACGCCCTGCTCGAGCGCGACAGCACCCTCGGCCTCTCCCGCACGCAGCTCGAGGCGCTCGCGCTCGACCCCGACGAGGCCGCCGCGATCCAGGAGCTCGAGTTCGGGCCCTTCAGCGGCATCGTGCCCACCGTGATCGTCACGGTGCCCGTGCAGACCCTGCTGGGCGACTGCGCCCCCGGCACCCTCGAAGGCGTCGGCCCCATCGACGCCGCGACCGCCCGCCGCCTCGCCGCCCAGGCCCCCACGCTGCACCGCCTTCTGACCGACCCCGAGACGGGCGTCGCGCTCTCGCTCAGCCGCACGAGCTACCGCGTGCCGGACGGGCTGCGACGCTGGCTGCGCATCCGCGACGGCTCCTGCCGTTTTCCGATGTGCGGCATCGGCACCGCCCGCTGCGACATCGACCACACCCACGACTGGGCCCACGGCGGCGAGACCGACCACCGCAACCTCGCCCACCTCTCGCGCGGCCATCACACCCTCAAACACCACGGCGGGTGGAAGGTCACCCAACGCGCCGACGGCTCACTCCAGTGGACGAGCTACCTCGGGCGACACTACGAGACCCACGTCGACACCGGGTGACCCCACCGGGTGACCCCCGGCGGACGATCAGGAATCAGGAAGCGGAGTGTCCGCGTCCGCCCGTAACCTCGCACGCATGACGCAGCACGCCGAGCCCACCGCACAGACCACCGCACGGTCGACCACGCAGAGCGACACCGAGGCGCACGCCGCCGACCGCCACGACGTCATCCGGGTGCGGGGGGCTCGCGAGAACAACCTCAAGAACATCGACCTCGACATCCCCAAGCGTCGCCTCACCGTCTTCACGGGCGTGTCCGGCTCGGGCAAGAGCTCGCTCGTCTTCGGCACCATCGCCGCCGAATCGCAGCGCATGATCAACGAGACCTACCCCGCCTTCGTGCAGGGCTTCATGGCGAGCCTCGCCCGCCCCGACGTGGATCGGCTCGAGGGCCTCACCACGGCGATCATCGTCGACCAGGAACGCCTCGGCGCGAACGCCCGCTCCACCGTCGGCACCGTCACCGACGCCAACGCCCTGCTGCGCATCCTCTTCAGCCGCCTCGGCGACCCCCACATCGGCTCCCCGCAGGCGTTCTCGTTCAACATCCCCACCGTGCACGGCGGCGGCGCGATCACGATCGAGAAGGGCGACGGCGTCAAGAAGGTGGTGCGCGACTTCGCCCAACTGGGCGGCATGTGCCCCCGCTGCGAAGGCATGGGCACCGTCAACGACATCGACCTCGCCCAGCTCTACGACGAAAGCAAGTCGCTCAACGACGGCGCCATCACCGTGCCCGGCTACACCGCCGACGGCTGGGCCACCCGCATGTACGCCGAATCCGGCTTCTTCGACGCCGACAAGCCCATCCGCGACTTCACCGAGACCGAGCTGCACGACCTGCTCTACAAGGAGCCCACCAAGGTGAAGGTGAGCGGCATCAACCTCAGCTACGAGGGCCTCGTGCCCAAGATCCAGAAGTCGATGCTCTCGAAGGATCCGGATGCGATGCAGCCGCACATCCGCGCCTTCGTCGAGCGGGCGGTCGCCTTCCAACCCTGCCCCGACTGCGGCGGCACGCGGCTCAACGAGGGAGCGCGCTCGTCGAAGATCGACGGCGTCTCGATCGCCGACGCGTGCGCGATGCAGATCACCGACCTCGCCGCATGGGTGCGCGGCCTCGACGCCCCCGGCGCGGGCCCGCTGCTGGACACCCTGCGCCAGCTGCTCGACTCCTTCGTCGCGATCGGGCTCGGCTACCTCTCGCTCGACCGCGCCTCGGGCACCCTCTCGGGCGGCGAAGCGCAACGCACCAAGATGATCCGGCACCTGCGCTCGGCCCTCACCGACGTCACCTACGTGTTCGACGAGCCGACGGTCGGGTTGCACCCGCACGACATCCAGCGCATGAACGAACTGCTGCGGGAGCTGCGCGACAAGGGCAACACGGTGCTCGTCGTCGAGCACAAGCCCGAGGCGATCGCCATCGCCGACCACGTCGTCGACATCGGCCCGCGCGCCGGATCGGCCGGCGGCGAGATCGTGTTCCAGGGCAGCGTCGACGAGCTGCGCCGCGCCGACACCCTCACCGGCCGTCACCTCGACGACCGGGCGCGGCTGAAGGATGCCGTGCGCACGCCCACGGGCGCCCTCGAGATCCGCGGCGCCTCCACCAACAACCTGCAAGGCGTCGACGTCGACATCCCGCTCGGGGTGCTCGTCGTCGTCGCGGGCGTCGCCGGCTCCGGCAAGAGTTCGCTCATCCACGGCTCCGTCTCGGGGCGCGACGGCGTCGTCACCGTCGACCAGGGTGCCATCCGGGGCTCCCGCCGCAGCAACCCGGCCACCTACACGGGTCTGCTCGAGCCGATCCGCAAGGCCTTCGCGAAGGCCAACGGGGTCAAGCCCGCCCTCTTCAGCGCCAACTCCGCAGGGGCCTGCCCCAACTGCAACGGGGCCGGGTTCATCTACGTCGACCTCGGCGTGATGGCAGACGTCGAGACCCTCTGCGAGGTGTGCGAGGGGCGCCGCTTCGACTCCTCCGTGCTCGAGTACACGCTCGCGGGGCGCGACATCAGCGAGGTGCTCGCGATGCCCGTCGCCGAGGCCCTCGAGTTCTTCGCCGAGGGTGAGGCGCGCATCCCCGCCGCGCACACCATCCTGCAGCGCCTGGCCGACGTCGGGCTCGGCTACCTCGGCATCGGGCAGCCCCTCTCGACCCTCTCGGGAGGCGAACGCCAGCGGCTCAAGCTCGCCGTGCAGATGGGCGAGCCGGGCGGCGTCTACGTGCTCGACGAACCCACGACGGGCCTGCACCTGGCCGACGTGGAGGGCCTGCTCGGTCTGCTCGACCACCTCGTCGACGTGGGCAAGTCGGTCATCGTGATCGAGCACCACCAGGCCGTCATGGCGCACGCCGACTGGATCATCGACATCGGCCCCGGCGCCGGCCACGACGGCGGGCGCGTCGTCTTCGAGGGCACCCCCGCCGAGCTCGTCGCCGAGGCGTCCACCCTCACGGGCGAGCACCTGGCGCGCTATGTCGGCGCCTGAGACGATGGGGGCATGCCCGCCCCGCGCCCGACCGTGAGCCTGACCATGCGCCCCGCGCGCCGCGTCCTGCGCCTCGCACGCCGCTACTGGGCCGTCACGGCGACGCTGCTCGTGGGCCTGCTCGGCATCGTGCTCGCCCTCGCGGGCGCGGGCGCGGGCGTCGCGTGGCTGTTCAGCGGCTACGCGCTCGCGATCGCGCTCTGGCAGGGCGTCGGGATGGTGCGCCAGCTGCTGCGGCGGGAGTTCGGTCTCGACGTGCTCGCCGTCACGGCGATCATCGCGACGATCCTCGTGGGCGAGTACGTGGCCTCCCTGCTCGTCGTGCTCATGCTGACGGGAGGTGAGGCCCTCGAGGACTACGCCGAGCGGCGCGCCAAGCGCGAGCTCGACGCCCTGCTCGCGCGCGCTCCCCAGCGTGCCCGCGTGCAGCGGGACGGCGCGTTCCTCGACGTGCCCGTCGACGAGGTGGCGGTCGGCGAGCTCGTGCTCGTGCGCCCCTCCGAGGTGGTGCCGGTCGACGGCGTGCTCGTCTCCCCCGCCACGACGGTCGACGAGTCCTCGCTCACGGGAGAGAGCATCCCGGTCGAGAAGGTGGCGGGCGACGCGCTGCTCTCCGGCTCGGTCAACGGGGTCGAGGCGGTCGAGCTGCGCGCCACCGCGGTCGCCGCCGACAGCCAGTACCAGCAGATCGTCGCGCTCGTCGCGGCGGCGTCGGCGAGCCAGGCCCCCGTCGTGCGGCTCGCCGACCGTTTCGCCGTGCCGTTCACGGTGTTCTCGCTCGCCCTCGCCGGGGTCGCGTGGCTCGTCTCGGGCGAGCCCGCCCGCTTCGCCGAGGTGCTCGTGCTGGCCACTCCGTGCCCCCTGCTCATCGCGGCGCCCGTCGCCTTCGTCGGTGGCATGAGCCGCGCCGCACGCAACGGCCTCATCGTGAAGGGCGGTGCCGTGCTCGAGCGGCTCGCCCGCGCGCGCACGGTCGCCTTCGACAAGACCGGAACCCTCACGCGCGGCACCCCCGAGATCACCGAACTCCGCCCGCAGCCCGGCGTCGACGCCGACGAGCTGCTCGCGGCGGTCGCCGCCGCCGAGCAGTACTCCTCGCACGTGCTGGCCGCCTCCTTCCTGCGCGCCGCCGACGCGCGCGGGCTCGTGCTGCAGGAGGCCGACAGCGCCCGCGAGCTCGCCACGAACGGCGTGGAGGCCGTCGTCGACGCACGGCGCATCGTGGTCGGCAAGTTCGCCTTCGTCGCCGATCACGCCCCGGATGCCGAGCGCACCCCGATCGCACCCGGCGAGCTCGCCGTGTACGCCGCGATCGACGGCCGCTACGCCGGCGCGATCCTGGCGCGCGACGTCGTGCGGCCGGAGGCGCGCGACACCCTCACCCGGCTGCGTCGGCTCGGCATCGTGCGCACCCTCATCCTCACGGGGGACGCCCGCGAGACGGCCGAGCACGTCGGAGCGGAGCTCGGGGTGGCGGAGGTGCACGCCGAGCTGCTCCCCGCCGACAAGGTCGCCGCGATCCGCGAACTCGCCGAGCGCCCCGTCGTGATGGTGGGCGACGGCGTCAACGACGCTCCCGTGCTCGCAGCCGCGGAGGTCGGCATCGCGATGGGGGCGAAGGGCGCGACGGCGGCGAGCGAGTCGGCCGACGTGGTCGTGCTCGTCGACGACGTCTCGCGCGTCGCCGACGCGGTGCACATCGGCCGCAGCACCGTGCGCATCGCACTGCAGAGCATCTGGATCGGCATCGTCGTGTCGATCGGTCTCATGCTCGTGGCGAGCTTCGGCTTCATCCCGGCGACGGCCGGTGCCCTGCTGCAGGAGGTGGTCGACCTCGTCGCGATCATCGCCGCGCTGCGCGCCGTCGGGTCGCGCCGCGGCGACGCGGCGAGCACGCGGGCCGATGCCCCGCAGTACGCGAGTGTGCCCTGATCGTCGGCGACGCCTGAGCGGTCAGCGGCGGCGCTTCTCGCGCACGCGCATGTTGACGAGGACCGGCGTGCCCTCGAAGCCGTACACCTCGCGCAGCCGCCGCTGGATGAAGCGGCGGTACTGCGGGTCGAGGAAGCCCGTGGTGAAGAGCACGAAGGTGGGCGGACGCGTCGCCGCCTGCGTGCCGAACAGCACGCGCGGCTGCTTGCCGCCCCGCACGGGGTGCGGGTGTTCGGCCGTCAGCTCGGCGAGCAGCGCGTTGAACTTGCCGGTCGGGATGCGCGTGTCCCAGCTCTCGAGAGCCGTCTCGAGGGCGGGCACGAGCTTCTCGAGGTGGCGCCCCGTGCGCGCCGAGATGTTGACGCGCGGCGCCCACGTGACGTGGGCGAGGTCCTGCTCGATCTCGCGCTCGAGGTAGCGGCGGCGGTCGTCGTCGAGCAGGTCCCACTTGTTGAACGCGAGCACGAGCGCACGGCCCGACTCGAGCACGAGGTCGATGATGCGCAGATCCTGCACGCTGATGGGCTCGGTCACGTCGAGCACGACGACGGCGACCTCCGCCTTCTCGAGCGCGGCCGAGGTGCGCAGCGACGCGTAGAAGTCGGCGCCCTGCTGCAGGTGCACGCGCTTGCGGATGCCGGCCGTGTCGACGAAGGTCCACACGCGTCCGCCGAGCTCGATCTGCTCGTCGACGGGGTCGCGCGTCGTGCCCGCGAGCTCGTTCACGACGACGCGCTCCTCGCCCGCCGCCTTGTTGAGCAGCGAGCTCTTGCCGACGTTCGGGCGGCCCAGGATGGCGACGCGGCGGGGGCCGCCGATCTCCTGCTTCGCGACCGCCGAGACCTCGGGCAGCACCGTCATGACGTGGTCGAGCAGGTCGGCCACACCGCGGCCGTGGAGGGCCGACACGGGCCACGGCTCGCCGAGACCGAGGCTCCAGAGCTCTGCGGCCTGCGGGTCCTTGATGGCGTCGTCCGCCTTGTTGGCGACGAGGATGACGGGCTTCCTCGCCGCGCGCAGCATGCGCACGACGTGCTCGTCGGTCGCGGTCGCACCGACGTTGATGTCGACGACGAAGAGCACCGCGTCGGCGAGGTCGACCGCGACCTCCGCCTGCGCGGCGACCGAGGCGTTGATGCCCGCGGCATCCGGCTCCCAGCCGCCCGTGTCGACGACCGTGAAGCGGCGGCCGAGCCACTCCGACTTGTAGGAGACACGGTCGCGCGTGACACCGGGGACGTCCTCGACGACGGCCTCGCGGCGGCCGATGATGCGGTTGACGAGCGCCGACTTGCCGACGTTCGGGCGGCCGACGATCGCGAGCACCGGGAGCGCCGGCAGGTAGGTGATGCCGTCGGGGCCCGCGTCGGCTGCCTCGAGCACCTCGAGGTCCTCGTCGTCGAGCTCGTAGTCGGCGAGCCCGGCGCGCAGGGATGCGGCGCGCTGCTCGGCGAGGTCGTCGTCGAGCTCCGCGAGGCGGTCGGCGAGGCCGGGGTCGGCCTCGAACTCGTCGGCCGCGTCGAACTCGGGGTCGAACGGGGCGTCCGGCTCGCGCTCGGTCATGTCGTGTCCTGTCAGTGAGGGGAGATGGTCGCGTGCACCAGCTCGACGACCGCCTGGACGGTCTGGTCGAAGTCGAGCTCGGTGGAGTCGATCGTGGTGACCCCGGGTGCCGCCGTCATGAAGTCGACCACCTGGGAGTCGCGGGCGTCGCGCTCGCGCAACTGCTCCGCCGTGGAGGCGGTGCCGGGCGCCAGCTCCGCCGATCGCCTGGCAATTCTAACCGCCTCGTCCGCCGTCAACAGGATGCGCACCTGGGCATCCGGTGCGACGACGGTCGTGATGTCGCGCCCCTCGACGACGATGCCGGGCGCCGCGGTGCCCGCGATCATGCGCCGGAACGCGTCGTTGAGCGCGACGCGCACCTCCGGCACGCGAGCGACGTCGCTCACGACGGCCGAGATGCGGGGCTCGCGGATGGCGGTCGTGACGTCCGTCTCGCCCACGCAGACGCAGGTGCCCTCGTCGGTGACCTCGGTCGTGTACGCGAAGTCGTCGAGCAGCGCGACGACGGCACCCGCGTCGGCGGTGTCGACGCCGCGCTCGAGCGCGAGCCAGGTGAGGGCGCGGTAGGCGGCCCCCGTGTCGAGGAAGGCGTAGCCGAGGCGGCGCGAGGCCGCCTTGCTGACGCTCGACTTGCCCGACCCCGCGGGGCCGTCGACGGCGACGACGACGGGCCGACCGGGCTCGGTGCTCATCGCTCCGCCTCCATGAGCGTCCAGCCGCGCTGCTCGAGCGCGGTCGCGAGCGGATGCGCGGCCTCCGGCAGCACGGAGATCTCGGCGAAGCCGACGCGCGTCTCGGGAGAGTGCTCGATGCGGAGGTCCTCCATGTTGACGCCCTCCTCGCCGATCTCGGTGAGCAGGCGCGCGAGCTCGCCCGGCTTGTCGTCGACCTTCACGACGAGCGACGCGTAGCGCTTGTCCTGACCGTGCTTGCCGGGGATGCGCGAGACTCCCTCGTTGCCGGCGACGAGCGCCTCCGCGATGACACGGCGTGAGGCGGGCGCCTCCGGGTCGTCGAGGGCGCGGATGACGGCGTCGAGGTCGTCGCGCAGCGGGCGCAGCACGGCGGCCACCTCCGCGGCGTTGGCGCCGAGGATCTGCACCCACAGCTCGGGGTTGCTGCCCGCGATGCGCGTCGTGTCGCGCAGGCCCTGGCCGGCGAGGCCGAGCGCGGTGCCCGAGCCGTCGCGCAGGCGGCTCGCGAGGAGGCTCGCGACCACCTGGGGCGCGTGCGAGACGAGGGCGACGCTGCGGTCGTGCACAGCCGCGTCCATCTCGATCGGCACGGCGCCGAGGTCGAGCACCATGTGCTCGATCGCCGCGGCACGGCGGTAGGTGATGCCGTCGTGGCCCGCGAGGATCCACGGGCGACCGACGAAGAGGTCGGCGCGCGCCGACACCGCTCCCCCGCGCTCGCGCCCCGCCATGGGGTGCGAGCCGAGGTACCGCGAGAGGTCGGCGCCGCGGGCACGCAGCTCGGTGAGCGGCGCGAGCTTGACGCTCGCGACATCCGTCACGAGCGCGTCGGGGTAGCGCTCGAGCTCGGCCGCGACGACGTCGGCCACGACGTCCGGGGGCACGGCGACCACGACGAGACCCGGGGCGTCGCCCTCGGCGGGCGCGCGACCCGCGCCGTAGGCGATCGCGAGGGCGCGCGTCGAGGGCGAGGCGTCGTCGACGATGACGTCGACGCCCTTCGCCGAGAGGCCCAGGCCGATGCTCGCGCCGAGCAGGCCGGAGCCGACGATGCGCACCTGCTCGACGAGGCGGCGGTCGTTCATCGGGGATCTCGCTTCTTGGTGCCGGATGCCTTTCCGCGCGCGGGCCGGGACGGGGCGCCGTGCGCCGTGCCGTCGTGCGCCTTCGCGTCGCGGGCGAGCGCGAGGAGCGCGCCGACCTCCACCTTAGTGAGATCGCGCATCCGCCCGGCGCCGAGGGAGCCGAGGTGCAGGGGGCCGAACGAGCGCCGCACGAGGTCGATGACGGGGTGGCCGACGGCCGCCAACATGCGGCGCACGATGCGGTTGCGACCCGAGTGCAGCGTGATCTCGACGATCGTGCGGCCGCCCGCGGGTTCGCCGACGATGCGCACGCGGTCCGCGGCGATGGGGCCGTCGTCGAGCTCGACGCCCTGGCGGAGGCGGCGAAGCGCCTCCTGCTTCACGACGCCGCGCACGGTCGCGAGGTAGGTCTTCTCGACGCCGTACGACGGATGCGCGAGAACGTTCGCGAGCTCGCCGTCGTTCGTGAGCACGAGGAGGCCGGTGGTCTCGGCGTCGAGGCGGCCGACGTTGTAGACGCGTTCACCCACCTGCTCCGCGTAGCGGCTGAGGTCGGGGCGACCCTGCTCGTCGGACATCGAGCTCACGACGCCCTTGGGCTTGTTGAGCATGAGGTAGCGCTTGCCCACGTCGAGCTGCACGGGCACACCGTCCACCTCGACCTCCGCGGTCGCGGGGTCGATGCGCGTGCCGAGCTCCGTGACGACCCGGCCGTCGACGCTGACGCGTCCTTCGACGATGTACTGCTCGCAGACGCGACGCGACGCGACTCCCGCCGCCGCGAGGACCTTCTGCAGGCGCTCACCCTCGGGGCGCTCATCCCACGGGTGCGTCATCGTGCGCCGAGCTCCTCGAAGCCCTCGACGCCGTCCGGCAGCAGCGGGGAGATCGGCGGCAGCTCGTCGAGCGAGTTGATGCCGAGCTGGGTGAGCAGCAGCGGGGTCGTCTCGTAGTGGATGGCACCCGTCTCCGCGTCGGTGTAGGCCTCGGTGATGAGACCGCGGCCGAGCAGCGTGCGCACGACGGAGTCGACGTTGACGGCGCGGATGGCGGCGATCGAGCTGCGCGCGATCGGCTGCTTGTAGGCGATGACCGCGAGCGTCTCGAGGGCCGCCTGCGAGAGCTTCGTGGGGCTCTGGGTGAGCACGAAGTCGCGCACGAGGTCGTCGTGCTCGGCGCGCACGTAGAGGCGCCATCCGCCGCCCACCTCGCGCAGCTCGAAGCCGCGTCGGGGTCCGCCCGTCTCGCCGTCGTAGTCGGCGACGAGCCGCTCGAGCGCCTGGCGCACGGCCGGGACGGGCGCGCCGAGCGCCGTCGCGAGCGTCACGAGCGGCAGCGGCTCGTCGGCGATCATCATGATCGCCTCGAGACGGCGCTCGAGCTCGGCGGGGTCCACCTCGATGCTCACGTCGGCTGTGCCCTCGTCCCGCTGATCGAGATCCTCATCGGTCATAGTCGGCCCCCAGGGTCGCGAGTTGGTCGTCGTTCCAGTGCGCCGCCGTCCAGCGCAGGGTGATCTCGCCGAGCGGCTCGAACTGCTCGAAGCTGATCGCGGCGTGACGGTAGAGCTCGAGCACGGCGAGGAAGCGCGCGACCACGACGCCGCGCTGGTCGGCGCCCGCGATGAGCTCGCGGAAGGTCGTGGCCTGCCCGGAGCGCAGCAGCGTCACGACGACGGCCGCCTGCTCGCGGATGCTGACGAGCGGCGCGTGCAGGTGGTCGAGCCCGACGACGGGCACCTCCTTCGGCGCCATGGCGAGCGCCGCGAGCGCCGCGAAGTCGTGCAGGCTGAGCGTCCAGACGAGCTCGGGCGTCTGCCGCCGGTACTTCTCCTCGAGCCGCACCGAGCGCGCGTGGCGTCCGGACTCGGCCTCGAGGTGCTCCTCGAACCAGCGGGCGGCCTCTTTGAAGGCGCGGTACTGCAGCAGGCGGGCGAACAGCAGGTCGCGCGCCTCGAGCAGGGCGACGTCCTCGGCGTCGACGAGCTCGCCCTGCGGCAGGAGCCCGGCGACCTTGAGGTCGAGGAGCGTCGCGGCGACGACGAGGAACTCGCTCGCCCGGTCGAGCTCCTCGGGCCCGTCGAGCCCCTTGAGGTAGGAGATGAACTCGTCCGTGACCTTCGAGAGCGACACCTCGGTGATGTCGAGCTCGTGCTTCGTGATGAGCGAGAGCAGCAGGTCGAACGGACCGTCGAAGTTCGCCAGGGTGAGGCGGAATCCGCTCTCGGCCGGGCCGGTGGGCTCGTCCCCGGTCCCGGGGGTCGCGGCGGCCTCCTCGACCCCGACGGACGCCTCCTGCATGGAGGCGAGTCTACCGACGGCGCTCAGGCGACCGCGTGCCGGTGCACGAGCTCGCGCGCGAGCTGGCGGTACTGCTCGGCGGCGTGGTGGTCGGGAGCGAACTCGGTGATCGGCGTGCCGGCGACCGACGCGTCCGGGAACTTGACCGTGCGGTTGATGACCGTCTCGAGCACCTTGTCGCCGAACGCCTCGACGACGCGCTCGAGCACCTCGCGCGAGTGGAGCGTGCGCGGGTCGTACATGGTCGCGAGGATGCCGTCGAGCGTGATCGCGGGGTTGAGGCGGTCGCGCACCTTGTCGATCGTCTCGACGAGCAGGGCGACGCCGCGGAGGGCGAAGAACTCGCACTCGAGCGGGATGAGCACGCCGTGCGCGGCGGTGAGCGCGTTGACGGTCAGGAGGCCGAGCGAGGGCTGGCAGTCGATGAGCACGACGTCGTAGTCGGCGGTCACCTGCCGCAGCACGCGCGCGAGGATCTGCTCGCGTGCGACCTCGTTGACGAGGTGCACCTCGGCGGCCGAGAGGTCGATGTTCGCGGGGATGACGTCGAGCCCGGGGGTCGAGGTCGTCTGGATGGCGCCCTGGACGTCCTTCGCGGAGCCGAGCAGGAGGTCGTAGATGGTCGTCACGTCGTGCGTCTGCACGCCGAGCCCCGCCGAGAGCGCCCCCTGCGGGTCGAAGTCGACGGCGAGCACCTTGCGCCCGTAGGCGGCGAGCGACGCGCCCAGGCTGATGGTCGTCGTGGTCTTGCCGACGCCGCCCTTCTGGTTGCAGAGCGCGATGATGCGGGCGGGTCCGTGCGTCGTCAGGGGTGCGGGCACGGGGAAGTCCGTGACGGGTCGCCCCGTCGGTCCGATCTCGACGGCCAGGTCCTCGAGCCCGGCGAGTTCGTTCGCGACCTCCCGCTGTGCAGTCATATCGCGAGTGTACGTCCGGCCTCCGAGCGGCCCCGGCGGCGACAGGCGGACCCCGCGCGGTTCACCTCACTCTCAACCAGAGGTTGAAATCGCTCGCCCTGGAGCGCTCAGCGGGCGCGCGGGTGGGCCTGCTGGTAGACGTCGCGCAGCCCGTCGATCGTGACGTGCGTGTAGAGCTGCGTCGTCGCGACGGATGCGTGACCCAGCAGCTCCTGGACGACCCGGACATCGGCTCCCCCGGCGAGCAGATGCGTCGCGAACGAGTGCCGCAGGCTGTGCGGCGACACCTCGACGGTGAGCCCCGCCCGGTCCGCCGCGGCGCGGATGATGAGCCACGCGTTCTGGCGGCTGAGACGCGCCCCGCGCGCCCCGAGGAAGAGCGCCGGCGTCGCCCGGGTGCCCGCGATGAGCAGCGGGCGGGCGCGCACGAGGTAGGCCTCGATCGCGGCGCGTGCGTACGAGCCCACCGGGACGATGCGCTGCTTGTCGCCCTTGCCGACGACGCGGATGAGCTCCGGCGTGCCGTCGGCGCCCACGAGGTCGTCGACGTCGAGGGCCACCGCCTCCGACACGCGCGCGCCCGTGGCGTAGAGCAGCTCGAGCAGGGCCTTGTCGCGCAGCCGCACGGGGTCGTCGCCGTCGGTCGCGGCGAGGAGCGCCTCCACCTGCTCGCGCGTGAGCGCCTTCGGCAGGCGCTTGGGGAGCTTCGGGGCCGTGATCGACTCCGCGGGGTCGGCCGCGAGCTCCCCCTCCTCGACGAGGAAGCGCGTGAAGCCGCGGATCGACGAGATGACGCGCGCCGTCGAGGTCGCCGCGAGCGGCACCTCGCGGTCGCGCAGGCCCACGACGTAGCCGCGCACGGCGTCCGCGTCGAGGGAGGCGGCATCCGTCACCCCGCGCTCCGCGAGCGCGTCGAGGAACGCGGCGAGGTCCCGCCGGTACGCCGCGACCGAGTTCACGGACAGGCCGCGCTCGATCGCGAGGTGCCGCAGGTAGCGGTCGCGCTGCCGCCCGAGCGGCGTCACGCGCGGCGCCGGCGTCGCGTCAGCCGCGGGCATGGGCGGCCAGGGCCCCGACGAGGAGGATCGAGTTGCGGATGCGGCCCGCGAGCGCCGCCTCGACGACCTCCGCGAGCGGCACCCAGCGCAGCACGAGCTCGGCCTCCTCCTCGGTGCGCGCGAACGCGTCCGGGGCCGCCGAGACGCCGCGCGCCTCGTAGATGCGGATGATCTCGTCGCTTCCGCCGGGCGAGGTCGCGATGACGATGAGCTCGCGCCACTCGGAGGCGACGAGGTCGGCCTCCTCGGCGAGCTCGCGCTTGGCCGCCTCGAGCGGGTCCTCCCCCTCGAAGTCGAGGAGCCCCGCCGGCAGCTCCCAGTCGCGGCTGCGGATCGGGTGCCGGTACTGGTTGATGACGAGCACACGGTCCTCGTCGTCGCGCGCGAGCACGGCGACGGCCCCCGTGTGGTCGACGAAGTCGCGCTCGAGCTCGTGCCCGCCGAAGCGGAAGCGCTCGCGCCGGACGTCCCACACGCGCCCCTCGTAGACGCGCGACGACCAGACGACCTCGGCGGGGTCGTCGAGGTCGGCGAGCGGACCGGCGAGGAGAACCTCGCGCTCCGCAGGGGTCACGGGGTCAGACCTCGGCGGGCTCGGTCGCCGGGACGTCCGGGACCGCCTCGCCCGCGGGCGCGTCCGCGCCCTCGACCTCGAACAGGCGCGTCGCCTTCTGGCGCTCGAGAGCGGCGCCCACGAGACCGCGGAACAGCGGGTGCGCGCGGTTCGGGCGCGAACGCAGCTCGGGGTGCGCCTGGGTTCCCACGTAGAACGGGTGCACCTCGCGCGGCAGCTCGACGAACTCGACGAGCCCGTGCTCGGGGTTGGTGCCCGAGAACACAAGGCCGGCGTCGCCGATCTGACCGGTGTAGTGGTTGTTGACCTCGTAACGGTGGCGGTGGCGCTCGTGCACGACCTCCGCACCGTAGGCCTCCGCGACGAGCGACCCCGGCACGAGGTGGGCCTCGTAGAGTCCGAGGCGCATCGTGCCGCCGAGGTCGCCGTGGTCGAGGATGTCGACCTGCTCGGCCATCGTCGCGATCACCGGGAACTCGGTGTCGGGGTCGAACTCCGACGAGCTCGCGCCCGGGAGGCCGGCGACGTTGCGCGCGTACTCGATGACCATGCACTGCAGGCCGAGGCACAGGCCGAGCGCCGGGATGCCGTTCTCGCGGGCGAAACGCAGCGCGCCGAGCTTGCCCTCGATGCCGCGCACGCCGAAGCCGCCGGGCACGCAGATGCCGTCGACGTCCGCGAGCATCTTCGCGGCGCCCTCGGGCGTCTCGCACTCGTCGGACGGCACCCAGCGCACCGAGACCTTCGCCTGGTGCGCGAAACCACCGGCGCGGAGCGCCTCCGTCACCGAGAGGTAGGCGTCGGGAAGGTCGATGTACTTGCCGACGAGGGCGATCGTGATCTCGTGGGCGGGCTCGTGCACGGCCTTGAGCAGCTGCGACCAGCCGCTCCAGTCCACCTCGCCCGCCTTCCCGGCGAGGCCGAGCTGCTCGATGATGTACGCGTCGAGGCCCTGTTGGTTGAGCATCGTCGGGATGTCGTAGATCGACGGCACGTCGACCGCGTTCACGACGGCGCGCTCGTCGACGTCGCACATGAGGGCGATCTTGCGCTTGTTCGCGTCGGACACGATGCGGTCGGAGCGGAGCACGAGCGCGTCGGGCTGGATGCCGATGGAGCGGAGCGCGGCGACGGAGTGCTGGGTCGGCTTCGTCTTCTGCTCGCCCGAGGCGCCCATGAACGGCACGAGCGACACGTGCACGAAGAAGACGTTGTTGCGGCCGAGCTCGTGGCGCACCTGGCGGGCCGACTCGATGAACGGCTGCGACTCGATGTCGCCGACCGTGCCGCCGATCTCGGTGATGATGACGTCGGGCGCGGGGGTGCCGTCCTCGCCCGGCTGGGCCTGCAGCCGCATCCGGCGCTTGATCTCGTCGGTGATGTGCGGGATGACCTGGACGGTGTCGCCGAGGTACTCGCCGCGGCGCTCCTTCGCGATGACGTTGGAGTAGATCTGGCCGGTGGTGACGTTGGCGGCCTGGTCGAGGTTGATGTCGAGGAACCGCTCGTAGTGCCCGATGTCGAGGTCGGTCTCGGCTCCGTCGTCGGTCACGAAGACCTCGCCGTGCTGGAAGGGGTTCATCGTGCCCGGATCCACGTTGAGATACGGGTCGAGCTTCTGCATCACGACGTGCAGACCGCGCGCGGTGAGCAGGTTGCCGAGGCTGGCGGCGGTGAGGCCCTTACCCAGCGAGGAGACGACGCCCCCGGTGACGAAGATGTGCTTGGTAACGGCTGGTCCCGGATTGTTCACCACGGGGTTTCAGCATATGTCACGAATCGGGGGGAACGCTGCGACACGCGTCCCCGCGGACGCGTATCGGCGTGTCGCGCGAGCGACCCGCGCTACCCCCGCGCGAGCTCGAGCAGCTCGCGCGCGTGCGCGAGCCCCGACTCCGAGTCGGGCAGCCCCGACAGCAGGCGCGCCATCTCGGCGGCGCGATCGGCCTCCTCGACGCGGCGCACGCTCGACGCCGTGACCTGGCCGTCGCTGTCCTTCTCGACGACGAGGTGGTTGCCGGCGAAGGCCGCCACCTGGGCGAGGTGCGTGACGACGATCACCTGGGCGGTCTCGGCGAGGCGCGCGAGGCGCCGCCCGATCTCGATCGCGGCCGCACCGCCGACCCCCGCGTCGACCTCGTCGAACACGAACGTCGGCACCTCGCCGCCCGCCGCGAGCACGACCTCGAGCGCGAGCATGACGCGCGAGAGCTCGCCGCCCGACGCGCCCTTCGCGAGCGGACGCGGCTCAGCCCCCGGATGCGGCTGCAGCAGGAACGCGATGCGGTCGCGTCCGTGGGAGGCCAGCTCCGCCTCCTCGACCTCGACGACGAGCCGCGCGTCGGGCATCGCGAGCGCCGCCAGCTCGGCGGTCACCTGCTCGGCGAGCCGCGCCGCGGCTGCGCGGCGCCCCTCGGACACGGCGGACGCGAGCGCGTCGACGCGTTCGAAGGCCTCGGCGGCCTCGGTCTCGAGCGCGCGGATGCGGTCGTCGTCGCCGTCGAGCTCGACGAGACGAAGGCCGGCCCGCTCGAGACGCTCGACGACCTCGTCGAGCGGTCCGCCGTGCTTGCGCGCGAACGCCGCGAGCGCGGCGCGGCGCTCCTGCACAGCCTCGAGCTCACCCGCCGCGTCGACGTCGAGCCCCGCGAGGTAGCGCGAGAGCTCGGTCGACACCTCGGCGAGCTGGAACGACACCGCGTCGAGCCCCTCGCGCGCGGGGGCGAGCGCGGGATCGTGGTCGCCGACGCGGGCGAGCGCGCGGCGAGCCTCCTCGACGAGCGAGACGGCATCCGGGTGGTCGTCGCCCGACTGGGACGACACGGCCTCCTGCGCGAGCACGGCCGCGAGTCGCAGCTCCTCGAGGTTGCCGAGGCGCTCCGCGCGGGCGGCGAGGTCGTCCTCCTCCCCCGGCTGCGGCGCGAGCGCCTCGAACTCGGCCAGGTCCTCTCGCAGCTGCTGCGCCTCGCGCGCGCGGTCGTCGCGCTCGGTCGTGAGAAGCTCGAGCTCGGCGGTGAGCGCCCGCCAGCGGTCGTAGGCGCCCGCGAACTCGGCGAGCCTCGCGAGGTGCTCGGGGCCCGCGGATGCGTCGAGCGCGTCACGCTGGGCCGTCGCCGAGCGCAGACGCAGCTGATCGGACTGCCCGTGCACGACGACGAGCCGCTCGCCGAGCTCGGCGAGCACGCCGACCGGCGTCGAGCGCCCCCCGACGACACCGCGGCTGCGGCCCTCGGCCGACACGGTGCGCGCGAGGATGAGCTCCGCGCGGCCGTCCCCGACGGGATCGAGGTCGCCGCCCGCCTCGCGTACACGCTCCGCGACGGGGCCGTCCTCGGGCACGATCCAGCGGCCCTCGACGCTCGCCTGGGCGCTGCCCGCCCGCACGGTGCCGGCATCCGCGCGGTCGCCGAGCAGGAGCGCGAGGGCGGTCACCACCATGGTCTTGCCCGCCCCCGTCTCGCCCGTCACGGCCGTGAAGCCGGGGCCCAGGGGCAGGCGCGCCTCGCCGATGACGCCGAGGCCGCTGATCGACAGCTCCTCGATCACGCCCGGCCCCGCTCCTCCGACGCCGCGCCCTCCGAGGCGGGACCGCGCCAGCCGTCGACCGGGAGCCCGAACTTGTTGACGAGCCGGTCGACGAACGGACGCGGCGCGAGCCGCGCGAGGCGCACGGGCTTCGGCGAACGCCGCACGACGACGCGCGCCCCCGGCGGCAGCTCGAAGGTGCGACGACCGTCGCACCACAGCACGCCCACACCCTGCGAGCGCTCGAGCAGCTCGATCGCGAGCGGGGAGTCGGGCGCCACGACGAGCGGGCGCGCGAAGAGGGCGTGCGCTGACAGCGGCACCATGAGGATCGCCTGCAGCCCGGGCCACACCACGGGTCCGCCGGCGGAGAAGGCGTAGGCGGTCGATCCCGTGGGGGTCGAGATGACGACACCGTCGCAGCCGAACGTCGAGAGCGGACGCTGGTCGACCTCCACCACGACCTCGAGGGAGCGCTCACGGCTCGCCTTCTCGACCGTGGCCTCGTTGAGCGCCCACGTCTCGTACACGACCTCGTCGCCGTGCTTGACCCGCACCGAGAGCGTCATGCGCTCCTCCACGACGTAGTCGCCGTCGAGCGCGCGCTGCACGGTCTCGTCGAGATCCTCGCGCTCCGCCTCGGCGAGGAACCCCACATGGCCGAGGTTGACGCCGATGAGGGGGGCATCGCAGCCGCGCGCCAGCTCGGCCGCACGCAGGATGGTGCCGTCGCCGCCGAGCACGATCACGAGCTCGAGCTCGGAGGCCTGCACGTCGACGCCGAGCAGCGCGAGGGGCGCGAGATCGGGGGCCGCCGCGCGCAGGTCGGCGAGCTCGTCGTCCGACACGACGGGCGTCAGGCCCGCGTCGATGAGCCGACGGCACACGTGGATGCCCGCGTCGAGCGAATCCGCGCGGCCCGTGTGGGCGACCACCAGCAGGTGTCGGGCGGCGTCGGTCATGTCCCCATTCTGTCGGATGCGCCCGACGCGCGCCGCGCGGGTGTCGCCGGGTTGTGCATCCGCCGCCCGGTCTGATCGCGCGCGCGGGCGGTCAGGCGAGCGCGGCGACCGCCTCGCGCAGGCGAGAGGGGTCGGGTGCGCCGCGACGGAGGTGCACGAGGTACTCCCGATTGCCGCTTCCGCCCGCGATCGGGCTGTCGACGACGCCGAGCGCGCCGAGGCCCGCGTCCCACGCCGCCCACAGCACGGTCGACGCGGTCTCCTGGCGTCGGGCGCGGTCGCGCACGATGCCCTCCTTCACGCCGCCCCGCCCCACCTCGAACTGCGGCTTCACGAGCAGCAGGAGGTCGGCATCCGGGTCGGCGAGCGCCGCGAGCGGCTCGATGAGCTGGGTGAGCGAGATGAAGCTGAGGTCGCCGACGACGAGCGTCGGCCAGCCGGTGCGCGCGAGCTCCTCCCGATAGGGCGAGAATGCGGCAGACGCGCGCGTCAGGTGCCGCAGGTTCTGACCCTCCAGGTTCACGACCCGGGGGTCCTCGCGCAGCTGCGCCGCGAGCTGACCGTGGCCGACGTCGACGGCGTAGACGTGTGCGGCGCCGCGCTCGAGCAGCACCTGCGTGAAGCCCCCCGTCGAGGCTCCGGCGTCGAGGCACACGCGTCCGGCGGGGTCGACCCCGAACGCGTCGAGAGCTCCGATGAGCTTGTGCGCGCCCCGGCTCACGTAGTGGTCGGCGCCCGCGACGGCGAGCTCGGCGTCCGGCCCCACACGGAGCGCGGGCTTCGACGCGGGCACGCCGTCGACCGTCACGAGCCCCTGCTCGACGGCTTCGACGGCCGTCGCGCGCGAGCGCACGAGGCCGCGCCGCACGAGCTCGGCGTCGAGCCGGGCCCCGGACGCGGCGGCGTCAGGCATGCGGACGGGGCGCGTCCCCCGACTCGAGCCGCGCGCGCAGCTCGTCGTGGAGCTGCGCGAGGGCGGCCGCACGGTCGGCGAGCGGCTGATCCTCGATGAGGCGCAGCCGCGACAGCAGGGCGCTCGGCTCGGCGTCGGCCGGGGCGTCGGGCTGGGTGGTCTCGTCGCTCACGGTCACGAATATAGTTCCGGCGACACGTCGAGCGCGTAGATCGGCACACCCGCGCCCCACACGGCGGCCGCCGCCGCACGGATGCGGTCGATGTCGCGCCCGGGCGTCTCGAGCGAGAGGCTCTGGCCCTCGTGGCGCACGACGGCGGTGCCGACGCGTACCCGGCGCACGCCGCGGATGTCCGTGACGTCCTCGACGACCGGGTAGGGCTCGCTGAGCCCACGCAGGTCCTCGAGCACGTAGTCGGGACGCGAGTCGGCCGCCGCGGCGAGGAGCTGCTTGGGGCCGTCGATGCCGGTGAGCACGAGGGCGGACGGCATGCCCGCCCGACGCGCGCCCATGATGTCGGTGTCGAGGCGGTCGCCGATGAAGAGCGGACGCCGCGCCGCGAACCGCTCGACGGCCACGTCGAAGAGGGCTCGCTCGGGCTTGCCCGCCACGACCGGCAGCCGGCCGACCGCCGTGTGCACTGCCGACACGAGCGTTCCGTTGCCCGGGGCGGTGCCGCGGGCCTGCGGGATCGTCCAGTCGGTGTTGGTGGCGACCCACGGGATGCCGTCGTCGCCTCCGCGCAGCGCGAACGCGGCCTCGGCGAGGTCGGTCCACGCCACCGAGGGGGCGAAGCCCTGCACGACCGCCGCGGGATCGTCCTCGGCGGATCGCGTCACCCGGAAGCCGGCCTTCTCGACCTCGGAGACGAGTCCGTCTCCCCCGACGACCAGCACCGTGGAGCCGGGCGCGACCAGGTCGGCGAGCAGCACGACCGCCGCCTGGGGCGAGGAGACGATCTGGTCCGGGGACGTGTCGAGGCCGAGCTCGCGCAGCTGGCCCGCGACGGTCTCGGGGGTCCGGGAGGCGTTGTTGGTCAGGTAGCCGAGCCGGATGCCGGATGCGGCCGCCGCCGTGAGCGACTCGACCGCGTACGGGATCGCGCGGTGGCCCGCGTAGACGACCCCGTCCAGGTCGGCGAGCAGGACGTCGACGTCGGCGAGCGGTGCCGACGGGGCAGGCCGGTTCACTCGGACTCGCCCTCCGCGACTTCCGCCTGGGCCTCCGACTCTTCGTCGATGTCCGAGACCGGGTCGGTGTCCGCGTCATCGAGCTCGAGGATTTCCTCGACGATCTCGACGGTGTCCTGACCGTCGGATGCCGCGGCTTCCTCGAGCGCCTCCGCGGCCCGCTCGGCGCGAGCGAACCACTCCGCCGCCGCCTCCTCGCGGCCGAGCTCCTCGAGCACGGTCGCGTAGGCGTCGAAGAGCGCCGGGCTGTACGAGAAGGCGCGGTCGGGGTCGAGCTGCGGGATCTCGAGCTCGGCGAGGGCGAGCTCGGGCTGGCCGAGGTCGAGCCGCGCGCCCGACATCGCGATCGCGAGGGCGACCTGGACGGCCGGCTCGAGACTGTCACGGGGCACCGAACGCCCGAGCTCGAGCGCCTGCCGGGGACGGCCCACACCGCGCTCGGAGTCCACCATGAGCGGCAGCTGGTCGTCGCGGCCGGTGATCCGGCGGTACGTCCGCAGCTCGCGCAACGCGAGCGCGAAGTCGCCGTTGGCATAGGCGGTGATCGCGGAGGTCTCCCGCACGACGCCGATCCGGCCCGCCCGGCGGGCAGCCGCGAGGGCGTGGCGATGCGCGAGCGCGGGGTCGGTCTCGATGAGGCGCCCGGCCATCACGAGGTGCTTGGCGACCCAGTCGGCGTTGTCCTTGCTGAGGGTCTTGAGCTCGGCGCGCGCGGCGCGGTCGAGCTGGTTCGCGGTGACGTCCTCGGGGATGATCGGGTCGTCGTGGCGCGGACGGTTCTCCTCGCCGGGGCGCGAGGGACGCTCCGAGCGCTCGCCCTCTTTTGCCCAGGGCTTGCGCTCGCCGGGCTTGCCGTCGCGCTTGTCCCACCGCTTGCGCTCCCCGCGCTCACCGGGCTTGCCGGTGGACGCGCCGTCGCGCTTCTTCCTGGCGGGTGTGTCTCCCGAGCGGCCGGCCGGGCCACCGGGCTTCCGCGGCCCGCGGGCGCCGTCGCCCGGACGCTTGCCCTGCGGACGCTTGCTCTCGTCAGCCATCGTTCTCCCGTGGTCGGTTCATGCTACGGCCGGATCGCGCGATCGCGGCCCGCCTAGCGGCCTTAAACGAAGAAGGCCCACCCGATGTACGGGTGGGCCTCCTCGAAAGAAGTCCGGCGGTGTCCTACTCTCCCACAGGGTCTCCCCTGCAGTACCATCGGCGCTGAAGGTCTTAGCTTCCGGGTTCGGAATGTAACCGGGCGTTTCCCCTTCGCTATGGCCGCCGAAACACTATTGATTTCTCAGTCAAAGTGCTCCGATGAATCTCGAAGCGTTCCCGACCGTCAATCGGGAACCACAAAGTGGACGCGAGCAACACGATTCTAAGAACTCATGTGTTGTCAAGTTATCGGCTTATTAGTACCGGTCAGCTCCATGGGTCTTTAGTCCCCACTTCCACATCCGGCCTATCAACCCAGTAGTCTAGCTGGGAGCCTCTCCCCCGAAGGGATGGAAATCTCATCTTGAAGCCGGCTTCCCGCTTAGATGCTTTCAGCGGTTATCCGTTCCGAACGTAGCTAATCAGCGGTGCTCTTGGCAGAACAACTGACACACCAGAGGTTCGTCCGTCCCGGTCCTCTCGTACTAGGGACAGATCTTCTCAAATTTCCTACGCGCGCAGCGGATAGGGACCGAACTGTCTCACGACGTTCTAAACCCAGCTCGCGTACCGCTTTAATGGGCGAACAGCCCAACCCTTGGGACCTACTCCAGCCCCAGGATGCGACGAGCCGACATCGAGGTGCCAAACCATGCCGTCGATATGGACTCTTGGGCAAGATCAGCCTGTTATCCCCGAGGTACCTTTTATCCGTTGAGCGACAGCGCTTCCACAAGCCACTGCCGGATCACTAGTCCCGACTTTCGTCCCTGCTCGAGCCGTCACTCTCACAGTCAAGCTCCCTTGTGCACTTACACTCGACACCTGATTGCCAACCAGGTTGAGGGAACCTTTGGGCGCCTCCGTTACTCTTTGGGAGGCAACCGCCCCAGTTAAACTACCCACCAGGCACTGTCCCAGAACCGGATTACGGTTCGTAGTTAGACATCCAGAGTGACCAGAGTGGTATTTCAACAACGACTCCACGAACACTGGCGTGCCCGCTTCATAGTCTCCCACCTATCCTACACAAGCCACACCGAACACCAATACCAAGCTGTAGTAAAGGTCACGGGGTCTTTCCG
>RDDZ01000003.1 GCA_003852775.1 Microbacteriaceae bacterium
TCGTCCCGGAGGTCTTCGCCTACCTCAGGCGTTCACAACGTGTCGAGGAAGAACAGCTAGGGCTCGATCGCGACGCGGGCGCCCCGCGGGGTGTCGACGAGCAGCCCGTCGATGCCGGCGTCGGCGAAGGCCTTCTCGAGGTCGGCGCGGCTCTCCGAGAAGTGGGCCCAGTCCTCGACGTGCACGCCCACGACGCGGCGCGCGCCGAGCATCCGGGCGGCGTCGGCGGCCTTCGACGAGGTGAGGGTGAGGGCGGCGGGCAGGGGAGATACGCGAGCCGCCCCCGCGAACAGGATCGCGATGTCGACGGGGCCGAGGCGGGCGGCGTGCTGGTGCACGAGGCCGAGCGACGAGTTGTCGCCCGAGACGTACAGTGACGGCTCGCCCGGCGCCCTCAGGTGGAACCCGGTGACCGGCCCGATGCGCGTCGCGAGGACACGCGGGCCGTGGCGGCCGGGGAGCGCCGTGACGGTGACCTCGCCCACGCGGTGCTCCTGCCACGGCTCGAGGCCGACGACGGGGTCGCCGAGCTCCGCCGCCGCCTCCGGCAGCGAGAGCACGAGGGGGCTACGGAGCGCGAGCTCGCGGCCGGCGTCGTCGAAGTTGTCGGCGTGCCCGTGGTGGCTGAGCAGCACGAGGTCGACGGGCTCGACGGCGGAGGCGGGGATGCCGGGCCCGGTGGTCTTGGTGAGGTCGTCGTCCGGGTAGTGGTGGGGCTCGTCGAAGGTCGGGTCGAGCAGGATGCGCAGGCCCGCGTACTCGACGAGGGCTGTGGGGCCGCCGATGTAGGTCACATGGGTGGTCATGCGCCGAGTGTAGGGGCGGCCTGCTCGGCGGGCGAGGACGCGGCCCGGCGCCACGCGCGACGGTCGGCCGTGGGCAGCAGGAGCGAGCTCGCGTGCGCGAGGCCGAGCGCCGACGCCGCGATCACCTCCGCCGGAGCGACGGGGAGGAGCGGCAGCGAGCCCGCCGCGGCCGCGAGCGGGGTGAGCGGCCCCGCGACGGTGACGATTCTGTCGCGTCGCCGAGCGAGCGCATCGCGGTGGAGCCGTGCGGTGAGGGTGCCGCACTCGAGCACTGCTCGCCCGCGAGGGGCGAGCAGTCGGTAGGCGGCGATGTGGCCGAGCTCGTGCAGGGCGTTGGCGAGGAGGGCGAGAGCGAGCACAGCGACCCCGTGGGCGACGACGAGGTGCCCGGTCGCGACCGCGGCGCCGAGGGGGAGCGCGAGGGCGGCGAGGGCGGCAGCATCCGCGCGGAGGAAGGCGGCGACGCCCCGGGCGAGCGCCGGCACGAGTCCCGGCGGCAGCGCGACGGCGCGCGGGGCGACAGGGTCGTCGCTCATGCGATCACGAGATCGTCGACGCGGCGGCGGCGGGAGGTGGCGACCCATCCCGCGGCGAGCAGGGCTCCGGATGCGCCGAGCGCGAGGACGGGCGCGGGCGCGGGCCATCCGTCGACGGCGAGCTGGAGCGGGACGACCGCGAGGCCGAAGAGCGCGAACGAGGCGGCGCTCGTGATCGTCGTCGAAAGCGGGCTCTGCGGCGACCACGGCACGAGCACCCCTCCGAGCGAGGCTGCGAGACACAGCACGAGGCCCGCCCCCGCCCGTTCGGCGGCGTCGACCGGCTGCAGGGTGCCCGTCGTGAGGAGCACCCCGGCGGAGAGCGCGACCGGCACCGCGCCCACGAGCCCGGCGGCGGCGAGACGCTGCCGGGCGAGGAGCGGGGCGTCGGCTCCGAGGCCTCGCACCCACCAGGAGGTGCCGTGCGTGAGCCCGAACGCGAACATCGCGATCGCGAACGGTGCGATGAGCGGCACCCCGGCGAGCGGCTGCGTGATCGCCGCGTGCTCGCGCGCGAGCGGCGTCGCGAGGACGACGGCGAGCGCGAGGGAGCCTCCGCCGAGCACGACGAACTGGGGGAGCCGTGCGAGCGCGATCGCGTGCACGGCCACGCCCGCCGCGGTCCGGCCGCGGGGCACGGGCGCGTCCGCGAGCATCCGCGTGTACTCGGCCGTCGTCGTGGGCGCCGGGTGCCGGGCTGCGACCGCGACGAGTCCGATAGCGACGGCCGCCCACCCGAGGAGGATCGCGGCGGCGAGGGCGGCGCGCCAGCCGTCGTCGGTCGTTCCGAGCTGCGCGACCGCCTCGATCGGCGAGAGCGGCACGGCCGCGTCGGGCATCGGTCGCGGCACGAGGTACGGCGCGGATGCCGCGATCACGGCTGCGAGGGCGGCGCCCGCTGCGAGGGCCACGGCGTACCCGTGCGGCAGGCGCATCCGGGCGGCGATTGCGGCGAGGAGCTCGAACGCGGCGGGTGCGGCGAGCGCCGCGAGGGCGAGCAGCAGGAGGTGGAGCGCGACCGCCGCGACCGCGCGCGCCGGGTCGGCGCCGTGGAGCGTGACGAGCATCGTGCCGAGCGGCGTCGTGAGCACGATCGAGAACCCGAGGCCCAGGAGCACCGTGGGGGCTCGCTCGCCGAGCGCCCGTGCCGCCGTGCCGACGGGGAGCACGGCGGCGAGGTCGCCGAGGGCGCTCCCGCGCGGTCGGGTGGCGGCGAGCAGCAGCTGGGGGAGCGCGCCGCCGATGATCGCCCCCGCCGCCGTGATGCGCAGGTAGGGCGTGCGCGGGATGTCGGCCGGCAGGGTGCCCGCCGCGGCCACGGTCCCGGCGATGAAGGTCGACACGAGCGCGGCGAGCCCCGCGCACAGGAGGAGGCCGACGACGATGCCGACGTCGACGACCCGCGTGCTCGTGCCGAGGCTGTGCGCGGTGTGGCGACGCCACAGCGTCCACGAGGCGCGCGCGAGCACACCCCACCCCGTGAGCCGCTCAGCCATCCGCGTGCTCCGGGCGCCCCGCGTCGCCTCGTGCCTTCGCGCGGCGACCGGCGGACGCGCCGAGCAGGGCGGCGAGCGCCGTCCAGACGAGGAGGGCGAGCGCCATGCCGCCCCAGTCGGGGAGGAAGGCGAGCTGCGGAGCGCCGTCGACCGTGACGAACTCCGCGCGGATGACGCCCGGCACGTGTGCGCCGCTGCGTGTCGCGAACGCGATGGCGATGGCGGCGGCGGCCACGATGACGAGCCCGAAGACGCCCGTGGCGAGGCCGGCGAGGGCGCCGGCGACGGTGGTGCGGATCATGGGGTGGTCCTCTCGAGGGTGACGGATGCGGGGCTCGCGGACGCGCGGACGGCGGGGTGCTCGGTCGGAGGATCGGCCGCCTCACCGGGCAGGAGCTCCCGCAGCAGCCGTGCCTCGGCGTCGGTGTCGAGCCCGCCGCTCGTGAGCCGGGGGAACGCCTGCTCGAGGTCGTGCGCATCCGCCGACGCGCGCACGGCGGCGGGAGACCCCTCGGCGACGACGCGGCCGGCGTCGAGCAGCCAGACGTGGTCGCCGTCGCGCTCGGCGCGCAGGAGGTCGTGCGTGGCGACGAGCACCGCCCGCCCGGATGCGGTGAACCCCGCGAGGTACCGGCGCACGAGGTCGGCTGCGCGCGGGTCGAGACCCCGGAACGGTTCGTCGAGCACGAGCACGAGCGGTTCGTGGGCGACCGACGCGACGAACTGGAGCTTGCGCCGCATGCCGTGCGAGTACTCCGCGATCTGCCGCCCGAGTGCGTCGCGGATGCCGAGGAGCGTGCAGAGCGCGTCGGCGCGGGCGCTGTCGTCGCGGCGGCGCAGGCGGTCGTGCAGCGTGAGGTACTCCCGCCCGGTGAGGGCGACGGGCAGGGGCAGGTCGTCGGGGGCGTAGCCCAGGAGGGCGCGCGCGGCGGGTTCGCGGATGTCGATGCCATCCACCTCGACGCGGCCCGTACTGGGCGGGAGCAGTCCCGTGAGGATGCCGAGGGTCGTGGTCTTGCCGGCTCCGTTGGGTCCGAGCAGGGCGTGGGTGAGCCCCGCCCGGACCCGCAGGTCGACCGGCTGCAGCACCCGCCGTCGCCCTCGCGTGAGCGAGATGCCGCGGGCGTCGAGCAGCACGGTCACGCGTCACGCCCGGCGGCAGGCCAGCTGGAACCAGCCGTTGCTCTGGTTCGGCCAGTGCACCGCCGGCCAGTAGTTGCGGCCGAAGTAGGTCTGGCAGTAGTAGATCCACGCGGCCGCGGCGCCGATGACGGCGACGAGGGCGAGGGCGGCGGCGACCGCGATCACGGCGATCAACACGAGCGGTGCCGCCTCGTTGGTGACGGTCGCGGGGCGCGCGGCGGTCGCGGCGCGCGCGGCGAGGGCGGATGCGACCCGGTGCGCCGCCGCGCGGGCGGCGAGCTCGAGGCGGACACCCGTGCGGAGGACGGGCGAGGTGGTGAGCACGGTCATTCGGGGGGACTCCTTCGTGTGGGGATGCGGAGAGGTGATGATTCGACCGGCCTGATGGATCAGGCGTTGTGGACATTGGTAGCAGGCGCTTCCGCGCGACCGCCACCGATTTCCGACATCTGTGGAAAAGTCACCCGGGGCGTAGGGTCGGGAGGATGGGAAGCCGCCTCGCCGATTCCGTCAGCCCCTACCTGCGCGCCCACGCGGACAACCCCGTCGACTGGTGGCCGTGGGGCGCGGAGGCGTTCGCCGAGGCCGCGCGGCGAGACGTGCCCGTGCTCGTCTCGATCGGCTACGCCACCTGCCACTGGTGCCACGTCATGGCGCGCGAGTCGTTCTCCGACCCCGAGGTGGCGGCCTACCTCGACGATCACTTCGTGTCCGTCAAGGTCGACCGCGAGGAGCACCCCGACGTCGACGCGGCGTTCCTCGCCGCGGCATCCGCGTTCACCCGCCAGCTCGGTTGGCCGCTCACGGTGTTCGCGACGCCCGAGGGGCGCGCCTTCTTCGCCGGCACCTACTTCCCGCCGCGCCCGGTGCAGGGCGTGCCCGCCTTCCGCCAGGTGCTCGAAGCCGTCGTCGAGGCGTGGACCGACCGCCGCACCGAGGTCGAGGCCACGGGGGCGGCCGTGGCCGAGGCCCTGCTCGCCCAGCCCGAGGTCGGCGACGTCGCGCTCCCCGACGACGCACGGCTCGCGGATGCGGTGGCCGAGCTCGCGGGCCTCGAGGACCCGCAGCACGGCGGCTTCGGCGTCGACGCGAAGTTCCCCAACGCGCCCGTGCTCGCCTTCCTCGCGGAGCGCGCGAGCCAGGGCGACGAGGCGGCCCGCGCCCTCGGCGACCGTCTCTACGCGGCGACCCTCGCCCTCCGCGACGAGGTCGAGGGCGGATTCTTCCGCTACGCCGTGCGCCGCGACTGGACCGAGCCGCACTACGAGCGCATGCTCTCCGACAACGCGCAGCTGCTCGACCTCGCGACCGCCCACGGCGACGCGGAGGGAGCGGATGCCGTGGCCGGCTTCCTGCTCGACGTGCTGCGCCTGCCGGGCGGTGCGTTCGCCTCCGCCCAGGACTCCGAGAGCCTCGTCGACGGGCGGCGCAGCGAGGGCGGGTACTACGCGCTCGACGCGGCGGGCCGCGCGGCGCAGCCCGCCCCCGCGCTCGACGAGAAGGTGCTCGCGGGGCTCGACGGCCTCGCGATCGGCGCGCTCGCCGACGCCGGCGTGCGCTTCGGGCGACCCGAGTGGGTGCGCGCCGCGGCGGAGGCGGCGGATGCCGTGGTCGCCGTCCACCTGGAGCGCACCCCGGATGGCCCGCGGCTGCGGCGGGCGAGCCTCGCCGGTCGCGTCTCGGACGCCGTCGCGACGCTCGAGGACTACGGCGGGCTCGCGGGCGGCCTGCTCCGGCTCGCGCTCGCCGAGGGCGACGCCGACCGTGCGGCCCTCGCGCGCGAGCTCGTCGACGCGTGCG
>RDDZ01000002.1 GCA_003852775.1 Microbacteriaceae bacterium
ACCGCCTGCGGCGGCCGACCCCCGATCAGCCGGGTGTCACCAACCTCATGACCAGGTACAGCTAGGCCGGGCGCACCTCGTACACCGCGCGCACGAACTGCCCGACCGGGAACGCCTCCACGAGGTGCAGCCGGTCGGACTCGAGGCGCCGGGGGAACAGCGGCGCGCCCGCGCCGAGGGTGACGGGCGCGATCGACACGGCGAGCTCGTCGAGCGCCCCCGCGTCGAGGAACTGGCCCGCGAGGTCGCCGCCGCCGATCACCCACACGTCGCCGTCACCCGCGAGCTCGCGGATGGCGGGGAGGTTGTCGGGGACCGGCCCGCGCACGAAGCGCACGTCGGCGCCGTCGGGCACGGGGAGGTCGTCGCGGCTCGTGAAGACGAAGACGGGTTTCGTGCCGAAGAACTCGGTCCACTTCTCGGGGTGAGCGACGAGGTCCATCTCGTCGAGCATCCAGCGGTAGGTCGTGGAGCCCATGACGTCGACGGTCGAGTCCGGGGTCGCGATGTCGCGCTCCGCGTCGTCGGAGCCGGGGACGGCGAACAGCCAGGCGAGCGAATTCTGCTCGTCGGCGATGAACCCGTCGATCGTGGTGGCGGTGTCGAAGCGGAAGCGTCCCATGGGGGCGAGCGTAGGTGCGGCCACCGACGCTGCGGGCACCGACGCTGCGGGCACCGACGCTGCGGGTGGGTGGCGTGGGCGGCGTGGGGCAGCGAAGTGCCGCAGGAGCCGCGGGAGCTGCGGGAGGCGTGGGGCTAAGCGGCGAGGGTGAAGCGTCCGGCGCGGCGGGGGCGTCGCCGCGGGTCGAGCCAGGGCGGCGGGATGAGGTGCGGCACGCCGTCGTCGCGTCGCAGCGTCCAGCCCTCGTGATCGAATCGCCGGTGGTGGTGTGCGCACAGGAGGGCGCCGTTGTCGAGGTCGGTTCGTCCGGCGAAGAGCCATGCGGTCAGGTGGGCGGCCTCGCACCAGGCGGGTGGCACGTCGCAGCCGGGCCAGATGCATCCGCCGTCGCGTGCGGCCATCGCTCGACGCTGCGCCTCGGTGAAGAGGCGGGTGGAGCGGCCGAGGTCGAGCACCTCGGACTCGGTGCCGAGCACGACGGGGATGAGCTCGGCCTCCGCGGCGAGCCGACGGGCCGTGCCCGCGCAGATCGGCTCGTCGACTCCCGCGATGCGGGCCGTCCCGAGGCCGCTCTCGAGCGTCTCGAGGGGGACCGTGACGAGCATCGTGACCGCGGTGCCCGCGAGGGATCCGCGGTCCTGGGCGAGGAAGCTGCGCGCCATGCTCTCGAGCGCGTCGACGCGCTGCTGGGCGAGCGGGCGGAGGTCGGCGACCGCGGCGTCGTGACCTCCGTCTGCGGCGTCGCCCTCGGTGGAGCTCGCGCCACCCTCGACGAGCTCGAAGGTCGGCCGGCGCCGCGGCGCCGTGTGCGCGTCGAGCGCGGCGCGGACGAGACCCGCGGCCTCGGGGTGCAGGTCGGCGACGAGCCGCGTGAGTCCGCTCGGGAGCTCGCGGAGTGTGACGCTCGCCCGCGCGCGCAGGCGCTCCTCACGCCCCTCGGCGCCCGCGAGGTGGAAGCGGTCGGGGAGGTCGCGCAGCAGCCGACCGAGCTGCCGGTTGGTGACGACCCCCGCGCACTCGACGAGCGCCTGCTCGACTCCGCTGAGGGAGTCGTGGTCGGCGAACGGTGCCACGGCGTCGAGCCCGCGCACGATGATCGCGGCCGCGCGTGCGGTGATGCCGCCCGCCAGGACCGCGGCGCTCACGGTTTCGTGGCGGGCGGGGAGCAGCTCGCCCTGCAGCGACGTCCGGGGCGCGATGCCGTCTCCGACGGTCTGCCAGTCGCGCAGCACGTCTGGGTCGAGCATCGTCCGGTCGCGCAGCAGCTCGCTCGCCGGGCGACCGCCTGTCTCGCGGCCGAGGGCTTCCACACGGAAGGCGGCATCCGTCTGCACGCGATGCGTGACGTGCGCCGACAGTACGGCCCCGAGGGAGTCGACGGCGCGGACCAGGTCGCCGAGCGCGTCGATCGCCGCGAGCACGGCGGAGGGTGGGGCGGAGTCCAGGTCGTCGACCGAGAAGAGGTGCACGCCGCCCAGCGCATCCACGAGCGCGTGGGCTCGGGAGAGAAGCGACTGGTCGAGCGACACCGGGGCTCCGTTCAAAGGTTCGATCAGGTGGTGTTCCCAGGCTAGCGAGAGTCGAAGCTATATACCACAAGATCGGAAGATCAGTGGAGAACTCATCGAAGACGCGTTCGGGAGGAGTGGAGGAGCATTCCGGCGGCGCCCCGGGGCCGCGACCCGCAGGCACCGCGCCGACTAGCATCGTCGCGATGCCCCCCACCCCCGACGCCGCTCCGGAGCTCCCCGCCGACCCGGACACCGACGTCGTCGAGGTGCCCGCCGGGCCGCCCGTCGCGGCCCTCCTCACCCCGCTCACCCTCCCCCTCGTGTTCGTCGGCGGCGCGCTCGGCACCGCGGGGCGCGAGGTGCTCGGCCTGGTGCTGCCCGCATCCGCCGGGATCCCGTGGGCCGTGCTCGCCGCGAACCTCGTGGGGGCGTTCGCGCTCGGCCTGCTGCTCGAGGCGCTCGCGCGGCGCGGACCCGACCACGGCATCCGTCGCGACGTGCGGCTGCTGCTCGGCACGGGCTTCCTCGGCGGCTTCACCACCTACAGCGCGCTCGCGACCGACACGGCGCTGCTGTTCGGCGCGGGCGACGGATGGCTCGGCGCCGTGTACGCGATCGGCACGGTCGTGGTGGGTGCGGGTGCGACGTTCGCGGGCGTCCTGCTCGGGGCGCTGCGGCATCCGGAGGCGGCGCGATGACCCCGGCGCTGTTCGTGGTCGTGGCGCTCGCGGGGGGCCTCGGGGCGGTCGCGCGGTTCGCGCTCGACACCGTGATCCGCTCGCGGCGCGTGACGCGGATGCCGTGGGGCACCATCACCATCAACCTCACGGGGTCGCTGCTGCTCGGCCTGCTCGCGGGGCTCGTGGGCGCGGGGGCGCTCGCGGGGGAGGGGCAGTGGGTGCTCGGCACCGGGTTCCTCGGCGGCTACACGACGTTCTCGACGGCGAGCTTCGAGACAGTGCGCCTGCTGCAGAAGCGCGCGTGGGGCGCCGCGGTGCTCAACGGGCTCGTGCAGCTCGTCGCGGCGACGGCGCTCGCGGCGCTGGGGCTCTGGGTCGCCTCGCTGCTCGCCGGGTGAGGCGCCGCCCACTCCTCCTTTCCGCGGCCGGCGAGGTGCGGCGCGGGCGGAACGCGCCGTCCGCCCCGTTCGGGCGCGATTCGGGGCTGCAGGCGGCATCCGGGTGGCGTCGGGCCGTTCTCGATCCTGGCGATCGTGTTCGGCGTGATCAGCCTGCGCCGTCGGGCGGCGAAGCGCTGGATGAACGTCGTCGGCATCGTGTTCGCGTGCCTCGGGCTGCTCGGCACGATCCTGATCCCGACGCTCCTCGTGGGCGTGGCGTTCCTGATGTTCGGCGAGCTCGCGCCCGAGGACGTGCTGGACGCCTACTGGCAGTTCTGGATCGGGCGGTACCTCGTCCTGAGCTGACGCGGGTCGCGGTGGGTCAGGCGGAGAGCTCGCAACCGTCTACCCCACTAATGCGGGGCTACTCGCCTTCCAGCCCCAGGTCTAGCGTGGGTCTCCTCTATGAGGAGTATTCGATGACTCGCGTGCCTGCGGCCGACCACGGTCGGTATGCCGGGCTCGATGGCGACGCCGACGGCGCGGCGTCTGAGTGACGGTGGGATGCGCCAGCGAATGAGCCAGCATTGCCCTGCCTGCGGAACGAGTTCTAGTCTTCGTTCACCCCACATCCGCCCGACCCCGGGTAGGGGAATCCGATGCTGCGTCCGTTCGCTGGTGACGATCGGGGAGACACGACATGGTTGAGACGCTCCGGCGCCGGCCGAGTGCCGCGCCCGCCGTTGCTTCGAGATGGCCTGTCATCATGGGGGCGACGGCCTTCGGGCTCAGCCTCGTGCTCGCGGTATGGACCGCCACGACAGCGCGCATGCAGCCTTTCGTCGGCTCAATCGACCTCCCGTTCGCCGACGTCTCCACGCTTCCCCTCAGCGTCGGCGGGTATCTGCTCACCCCGATCGTCGTGTTCAGCGCCTTGATCTGGGATCGACTCGCGCAGCGCCTGGGACTGCGAGACAGGAACTTCGGTCTCAAGCCCCGGTACACGGTCGCTCTCCAGTGGCTCGCGGCGGGCGGGATGGTCGTGGCGGTCTGGCACGTGCTCAACATCGCCTACGGATTGAGCGGCGCATGAAGCACACGATCCGCAGGTGGGCCATCGCGCTGGGAGTCGCAGGTCTTCTCGTCACCGGCATGCAGGCCCCGGGGCAAGGGGCCCGTGCTGCCGGGCCCGGGGACCTGCTGAGCACCATCGGCGAGAGGGGCGTCGACGACCTGCGGGCGTGTCTCGCATCCTCGGACAGCCTCCAGGCCTACTACCTCGTCGACAGCTCCGGGAGTATGAAGGACACCGACAGGGGCATGGTCCGCGCTGAGCTGCTCGCGAACAGCCTCCGCGAGCTTGCGTCGCTGCGCGAGGATCTGACGGTCTCCTACGCAGTCGGATTCTTCTCCGATCGGTTCACCGCCGCGATTCCGTGGACCGTCGTCGACGCGGGCAGCATCGACCCGGAGGCGGATCGCCTTGCCGAGAGGGTCCGTGCGCAGCCGGCGAGCGGCGGCACGGACTGGAGGGCCGCTGTCGCCGGGGCGTTGGGCGAGCTGCGAGCGGTGGAGCGCGCCGGGTGCCAGACGGTGATCTGGCTCACCGACGGCGGTATCAGCGTCGGCAACAACTCGCCTCGCACCAACGCAACGGCTCTCAACGACCTCTGCGGCGCGCCGGTCCATCCGGATGGGGCCTCCCCGGCGGGCGGCTCTCACGGCGTGTTCAGCGAGTTGCGGCAGAACGGCATCGTCGTGTTCGGCGTGATGCTCCGGGACGAGTCCCATCCCGACGAGCAACGTCAGTACGTGCCGTACATGCGGCCCTTGGTCGAAGGCGAAGGCGACGTCAACGGCGTGACCGTCGTATGCGGCGAACATCCCGTACCGGAGCGGTTCGCCAACGGGGTCTACCTGGAAGCGACGAGCGACGGCGATCTCGCCGTCGTGTTCCTCCGACTGGGGGTGCTGGTCTCCGGCGGCACCAACTCCGCTTTCGGCCCGGACGGCACGTTCCCCGTCGATCGTGGTGTCGCGACGTTCTCGATCGTCGCGACGGCGAGCGATTGGTCGCTTCGTTCGCCCGACGGAACCGTCGTGGCCGCAGGCGATGCCGCCTCGCGCGGTTTCACCGTGACGACATCGGGAGGCGCCACCCGCCTCACCTCGCCTCCCCTCGGGGCCGATGACGTCGGCACATGGACCTGGCGCTCCTCGTCTTCTGCCCGGGACGCTCTGTACTACTCGAGCGGGCTGCGACTGCAGCTCGACCAGCCATCCGTCTTCCTCGCAGGCGCAGACAACGAACTGAGCGGACGCGTCCTGCGCGATGGGGCGGACTGGGTCGGTCTCGATGCCTACGACTACCGCCTCGAGCTCGCCGTGGTGACTCCTTCGGGGGAGATCGCGGTCGACGCCGATCGCCTCGATCTCGACGAGGAGACCGGTGAGTTCACCTTCCACTACGAGGCCGCCGACGCATCGGGTCTCGTGACGCTGCAGGCGTCGTTGCAGGAGGTCCGCTCACGGCCCTCGGGTATTCCCCTCGCATCGATCTCGGCGCGGCAGGACGTCACCGTCACCCTGTCGGACAACTACCCGACGATCAGCCCCCTGCCGGTCGTTCTCTCGGATCTCGAGGGGGCCGAGGGGGTCGCCGAGGGTACGTTCACTCTCAACTCCCCCAAGGACGGCACTGCGGGTGCGGTCTGCTTCCCCGGTGGACTCGCGCCGAGGGTGGACTCGGACGCCGGGGATCGCGGCGCTACATGGAAGTGGTCGTTCGATCCCGAACTGGGGCAGCAGGGCGACTGCGTCGAGCTGGCGCCCGGCACCGAGACGGTCGTGTCGGTGGCCGTCTCGAACCCGGTCGCGGCCAATGGCGACGTGACAGCGCATCTCGACGTGGAGTACCGCACGGCGAACGGCGAGACCATCTCCGGCACTCTTCCGATCACATTCACGACCACGCGTCCCGTGAACGCCGCGGCGTTCGGGATCGTCGCGGTCCTCCTGCTCGCGCTCGGTCTCCTGCTGCCGCTCATCCTCCTGTGGGCGTTCGGGTGGTGGTTCACTCGGATGTCTCGGGGGCGCGAACTCCTGCGTGCATCGCTGCCGGTGCTGGTCGGCCCCGACGGCCGCATCACGACATCCGACGGGACGCCCCTGCAATCGGTGCGCTGGGGTCTCGATCAGTTCAAGTTCGAGTCCCCCCGAGATGACAGTCGCCGGTTCGAGGATCCGGAGCTCGGAACGTTCCGTGCGAGGGTCGGCCTGAACCCCTTCGGGCGGCCGTGGTACCAGCTCGAGCCGCGCGAGGGGCACCTCGTGATCGGGCCCAGTGATTTCCTCCCGCCGAGTCTCCGAGCACGTGGAACAGAAGGTCGTCTCCTCGGCGTGAAGGGCGACCTCGGTCATGTCTGGGCGCTCGCCATCCGGGAGTCCGCGCTCGCTGGACCTCGAGACGAAGCGATCCCAGCCCAGCTCGTCGTGTTCGTCCGGAACCCGACGGGAGAGTCGGCGGCGTACCAGGACCGGATGCGGGCGGTAGCGAGCTACGGGGGGCTCACGAAGCAGCTGGCGGCGGCCCGGGACGCCCGCGCGGCGAGCGACGAACGAGACGTGGCGAAGGTCCGAGCTCGTTCTCAGCCGCCGGAGCGTGAACCCGTTCGCAGCTCCAGGGCGTCGGACGAACCGCCGCGCCGCACAGGAGCGGCTGGGCCGAGTCCGGAGCCGCCGCGCCGATCGGTGGCCCCTCGCGCCGACGACCCACCGCATCGACGGGGTGGGGCGGGCGGAGGTCCCCCCTCGCGTGGTGGCGAACCGCCGCGCCGCGCATCCGGAGGTCCGGACGAACCCCCACGCCGGCCGTCCCGCCCGGGCGGCGGCGACGAACCTCCCCGCCGGTCGCGCTGAGCCGGCCCCCTACGTGAAGAAGTCCGAGAGAACGAGGTAACGAGATGTTGCGACCTTTCCTGATTGTCGGTGTCGGAGGTTCCGGCGGTAAGACGATCCGCGGTCTCCGCCACGCGCTGGAGCTCCGCCTCGAGCAGGCGGGTTGGAAGCGCGGCATTCCTGCCGCGTGGCAGATGATCCACTTCGACACGCCCCTGAAGCAGGACGGCACCGACTACGTCATGCCGTTCATCCCGGCCACGGATTACAAGGGCCTCGTCGCCAGCGGGGCGTCGTACGACGGCGTGCACGCGTCGATCGTCGCCCAGGGCATCCCGGCCGATGTCTCGAACGACGTCTACCGTATGTTCCCGGATCCGGCGCGGGTGAGCGTCGACGTGACGAAAGGTGCCGGGCAGTTCCGTGCGGTCGGTCGGGCGGTTGCGGTGTCGAAGCTCGCGGACATCTCCAAGGCGGCTCAGGATGCGATCAACCGGATGCAGGATGCGACGGCCCTGGGCGAGCTGCAGTCCCTCGGCGAGCACCTCGGCGCTCGCAATGAGGGAGGCAAGTCCGCCAACCCGACGGTGATCGTCGTCTCGTCCATCGCCGGTGGTTCCGGCGCGGGTCAGTATCTCGACGTCATCGAGGCGGTGAAGTCCGTCGTGCGTAACGAGCCGTGGGCGCACCAGTTCTTCGCGCTGCTGTACGCGCCCGATGTGTTCGACCAGATCAAGGGCTCCGCCGGCATCCCCAGCAACGCGCTCGCCACGGTGGCCGAGACCATGTCGGGGTTCTGGACGCAGACCCCGTCGAAGGCGAGCCTCGAGCTGTACCGCAGCAAGGGTGTGAGCCCGTCCTACGGATCCGCGCGTGACCGTGTGGGAGCGGCCTACCCGTTCATCATCGGGCGCCAGAACGCACGCGTCGCCTTCGACAACCAGGGCGATGTCTACTCGGCCGTCTCCACCAGCATCTCGGCGTGGATGTCGGACGACCGGGTCCAAGGCGACATCGACGAGTACGTCACGGGCAACTGGAGCGCCAGTGTCGCCGCGTCGGTGCTTCCGGATGCGACGAAGCTCATGCGCCCCCTCGACCAGGCGCCGCCCTTCTCCTCCCTCGGGTTCGGACGAGTGACTCTCGGGCGCGAGAAGTTCCTCGACTACGCGTCGGAGCGCCTCGCGCGATCGGTCATCGACCGTGTGCTGTACGCCCACACGGAGGATGACCCGCGCTTCGAGACGCGCACCGAGAACGAGTGGATCGAACACCGGAAGTCGCAGGCGCTCGAGGCCTTCATCCGGGAACTCGAGCTCGACGAGGAGCTCGACGGCAGCGACGACGTCATCAACAAGCTGCGTCCCGAAGAGACTCGCAAGGCGCTCGCGCTCGAGTTCCGTCAGGAGGTGTTCGACAAGAGCGCCCACGGGTTCGACAAGAACGAGGGGTTGGACTCCAACGAGTGGCACTACCGCCTGATCGCCGCACGCGATGACCTGGTCGCGGGGTACCTCGCTCGCGAGACCAGCGCGGTCGAGCAGCGTGTCGCGAAGTGGGTGGCGACCGAGCAGGCGCACATCCTCGACACGATCGAGCGCTTCATCGCGCGCCACGGCCTCGCTGTCGTCGTCGAGCTGATGCGAGACCTGTCGAGGGCCCTTCGCGCGGCCTCGGACAACCTCGCGAAGGAGGCGGACCAGCGCCGCGGTTGGCTGACGCGCGTCTCGGGGCGGGTGAGCGAGGCTCTCAATGCTGCCGCGAACCCCGACTCGATCCGCAAGGATCAGGATGCCGTCGAGAACGCCCTCATCGACATCGAGGACTCGTTCGACTGGGAGGCGGAGGCCAACCTGCGTGACGTCGCTTCGCATCTGCTCAAGGAGCTTCGCCAGGATTTCATCGACCCTCTCGCCGACTACCTCTCGTCGGCCCGGCAGGCCCTGCTGTCCCGAGTCAGCGACCGCGTTCAGGCCGACGGTCGCGAGAACCCGTACGACAGCTGGCCGTCGCGTCTCGACACGGTCGTGCCGCGCAAGTACCAGCCGGCGCCGAACGAGCGCCTGCTCGTGCCGCACACGGACTACCCGAAGGAGTTCCAGCGGCTCGTCGAGAACACTCACGAGAAGCGTCGCTACGAGGAGGCGATTCTCGACGTCATCGCCGACCTCGTCCGGGGGCCCGGGATCGACGACGGGATCAGTGCGGCGAACAGCTGGAGCTTCATCGAGCAGCGTCGCGGGTGGAAGCCCACGACGACGGGGAATCCTGCTCAGCGTTCCGCCACGCACGAGACGCCCCGGTTCTTCGTCGCCAGCGATCTCGAGGTGTATCAGGATCGAGCGCGCGAGTGGATGCTGCGGAAGGGATATCCGTTCTTCGGGTACATCTCCGAGAACCTCGACACCTACTTCAGCGGCGACGTCGACCCTGACACCCTCAAGCAGCGCCGCGACGCCTTCCGGGAAGGCCTCACCGCGGCGCTGGGCGCCAGCGAGCCGCTCGTCAAGCTGAACCCGAGCCTGCTCTCCGAGGTGCACGGCAAGTCGATCGGCGACCGGAACCGCTTGGTCTTCAGCGCCATCCCGTTCGCCGAGGGGACGGAGATGTACGAGGTGACCAAGGCCGCCCTGACGAGCGCGGGTGTCTGGGATGAGAACATCTCCAAGGGCTGGTTCAAGGATGTGAAGACCGACCGCATCGAGATCTTCGCCATGTCGGGCTTCCCGTACGAGCCGATCGTCATGGACTCGGTCATGGGACCGATCGCGCGCGGATGGCTCACCGACTCCACGACATCCGAGTCGCGCGCGGCGTTCTGGAAGTGGAAGCGAGCCCGCCTCCTTCGCGAAGCCGTCCCCGCCGACCCCGAGGTGTTCGACTCGATGGTCCGAGGCTGGTACGTCGCCAAGGTGCTCGGCCAGCTCGCGGTCGACCGTTCGGACCCCGACCGCGGGCCCAAGCTGTCCATCTGGGATGCCGAGCGACGTGAGTTCGTGAGCTTCCCGCACCCGCTGCTCTATCCCGGCATCGCTCCCGCGTACGACTACCCGGGCGTGGTGATGGAGTCGCTCATCGTGGCCCTCGCGCTGTGCAATGCGGAGGGATCGCTCGCGCCGCTTCGCGCGTACCAAGTGCTCATGAAGCTGGGTGGTCAGCGCCAGCAGCTGTCGCCGCTCCTCACCGACTGGCTGCGCGACGGTTCCATGCCGCAGGGGAGCCCCATCCCCGCTGCGGAGCGTGCGGGCACGTCTGCCGGTGACCTCAACGAGCGGCAGGAGGCGGTGCGCCAGCACATCGATCGCGAGCTCGCCGAGTTCCGCGAAGAGGTCGAGAAGCAGAACACCGAGACCTCGGTGTTCGCGTACCCCGTCAGCTGGGAGATCCGCGACACCATCCAGGGATCCCTCCGTGAGCTCCGCGACGGCGTCCTCGAGACCAAGCCGGATTCGATGGGCATCTGATGTCGATGTGGCGAGACGGTGCTGTCAGCATCGTGCTGTTCTCGACCCGTGAGCAGGCGGATCAGACGCTCGAGCTGGTGAGGGATTGGACCAAGCACGGTCTTCTCTCTCCTGCGGCCTGGGTCTACCCGGATCAGATCGTCCGTGGCGACGGGCCCCCGCAGGTGCGGGCGACTCTCATCGACGCCGACGGGGAAGGCGAACTGATCGAAGCGGAGACGGATCTCTTCGAGATGCTCGCCACTGAGGCGATCTCCCGGGTGCGCCTCGTGAAACTGCGTTCGTCGGCCAGGAACTCGAGTGCTGACGGGCTTCAGGACGATGCTTCGGACCTCGTCGCGCGGTACGTCGCGCACTCGATGCCGCAGCTTCACCCGAGTGCATCGGGGGCCACCGAGTCAGTCGAGCTCGTCAGGACGAGTCTCATCTGCACGCCTACCCAGGTGCAGCTCGACGAGCGCTTGCGCGGTGCCGAGCGCGACTCGAGCGTGGTCGTCGTAGCCTCTCCCGAGGACAGGGCGACGCCGGCGGCTGGAGACGCCTTCGTTCGGGAGAACGATCGCTTCGACGGCTTCGTGCTGATGCATCTCGCGACTCTCGCCGGCCTGTGGCGCGGCACTCCTGTCGGCACGCTGGAACTGTTCGAGAGGGAGAGCTCGGCAGCCCAGAGCATCTGGATCCAACGAGTGTTCGTGCGCGGCGTTCTGACGAGGGGCATCTCCCGTCGCGCGGCTGCCGAGGTGCTGTCGCGTCTCGTCGAGCACCGCGGTGCCATCGCGGCGACCGGCGTGAACGTCACTCCCGACGGCACGTCAGCGATCCCGGCGGATCGGATCCCGATGTACGTCGACCGGATGGTGGAGGCGGCGGTCAGCCTCGACGACTCCGCCCTCGCGTATCGGCCGCCGCAGCTCGACCGTGCGCCGGAGCGTGACCAGATCGGCGTCTGGAAGCAGCTCGGGCTCTTCTTCCGGTTCGCCGGCGGCAAGCTCGCGCGCGTTCCGCACTGGATGATCCTGTGGTTCCACGACTTGTTCGCACGCGGTGTGGCGAGAGAGCTCCAGGGTGCTGAAGGGCGCCGCGAGATCGCGCTCCTCCTCGACCAGCGGCCGGATGCCATGGATCGCCGCCTGCTCTATACGGTCGAACGCCTGCAGCAGCCGATCACCGCGGTGGAACGCATGGCAGCGACGGTGTCCCCGTCCGACCACGTCGCGCCCCGGCTGTGGGTCGGGCTCCGCAAGCTGATGTTCTCCGCCGTCGACGGAAGCGCGGGTCTCGGGGAGACTTTCGCGCCGATCGACGGTCGTGTGCCCGTGTTCGACTCGCTCGACCCGATCGCGCCGGACCCGCGCGGCGGTTGGGAGCATCCGGACCCGCCGAAGGGCTTTCCCTCGCGCGTCACGTGGGCGCAGGTGCGCGACGACCCGTCGTTGCGGGAGAAGCTCGTGGCCGTGGTGGATGCTGCTGGAGCCGCCCGCGCCGAGGCGGCTGCCCAGTACGCGGAGGCGGCCGCCGCGGCGAACGAACTCAAAGGCGAGGTCTCCGCGCTAGAGGAGCGTCTCCTGGGAGAGGGCGTTCTCAAGGTGCGGTCCGACGGGCGGATCATGGCAGGCAAGCCCGTCAAGAACGCATCGGATGAGGCCGTCGAGGCGCATCGCTCAGCGGTGGCCGGATGGCAGGCGTTGAAGAGCCGCCTACGCGCAGTCGAGGGGGATCAGGATGACGCCGGATCCCGTGTCCTCGCAGAGACGTCGCGATTCGAGCAGGCCTCCGTGCACCTCGCGGCCTTCGACGAGTGGACCGCGGAGCAGCGCTCCACGTTCGCGGTCCGCCTCGAGGATCGGATGAGCGCCGCTCGGGAGACCGCGGAGCGCGAACTCGAGGAGGCCGAGAAGGCCGGTGCAGACGTGCCGAAGCTTCGCGAGCTCGTCCGGCTCCGCAAGGCGTTCCATCGGGGCCTCCTGATCGCGTTCCTGGTCATCGCCGCCATCGCGGGCGCCTCGATCGCGCTCCCGTGGTACCTCGAGATGCAGGCCGAGCGCGTGAGCAGCGGCCTCGGCGCCGTCGTCGAGGACCTCATCGAACGCGGCGAGTACCCCGAGTGGTGGGTGATCGTGCTGTACGGGGTCGGGCTCCTCGCAGTCGTGACCCTCCTGTTGCTGGTCTCCTACTACCGCGGGTGGTCGACGTTCGCACGACGGGTGCAGCTCGCCGAGTTCCATGTCGAGACGCGAGCACTCCGAGCACGCGCGCTGCAGGCCGAGGTGAGCCGTCTCGCTTCCATCCATGACCAGACTCGGCAGTGGGTCGACCTCGTCGCGGCCGCGCTCTACGATCCGTGGGAGATCCCGCAATCGTGGAAGGAGGTCGACGCCACGGCGCTCGACGCCCAGCGGATGCCGTTCGCGATGGCGATCGGCGAAGCGGTCGAAGGCTCCGGCACAGGCGCAGACCGCATCACCCGTGACGCCGCGAGCGAGATGCTGCGGAAGGGTTGGCGCGACGCGGCCTTTCGGGAACTGCTCGCTGAGGTCGGCCGGCGGCTGGGGCTCGACGAGTCGAGGCTCGGTCTCGAGGCACTGGACTCGGACCTCCCCGAGGCGCCGAACAACTCACGCTCGCTGGTGCGTCGCTACATGTCCGAGTCGGATGTGCTGCAGTCGGTCGCAGAGCAGGAACTGTCACGTATCGCGGACGGCGTCCAGACCGACCTCCAGTCCGGTGAGAGGATCATGGTCCGGCCGATCCCGCGCGCGGATGCGATCTCTGCCTTCCGGAAACGGCGCGGTGACGTGGAGACACGAGGGTGGAGCGATTTCCTCCTCGAGCCGGTGACCAGCAGCCCCCACAACCCGACTCCGCTCAGTGCGCTCGGGATCGCGAGCCACCAGATCCAGCGGGCGCATCATGAGGGCGTCGCTTCCTACGTCGTGGGCCCTCAGTCGGTGATCGAGGCGATCCCCGCCGCGATGAGGGAATCTCTCGTGCTGCGCACGACCGGCCTCGACTCGAGTGAGGGTTTCGACGCTCTCTTGCGTGTCGACATCGTGGGACCAGTACCGCTTGACGCCGTGCACGCACTTGCCGGGGGCCGGACCTCGGCCCGTCAGGAGCCGATCGAGTCCGACCGCTCCGGGATCTGACGCATGTCGCGTTCGTGGCGGGAACCGCTGGTGGCTCTCGGGCTGCCGGCCGCGGTCTTCGTGGCCGCGTCGGTCGGCTTCGTGTGCTCGGTCCTGCCTGGGGTCGAGCCGCCGCCAGCGGTCGTGCAGCCCGACGGCGATGGGCAGGTCGCATCTCCTCCAGCGGGCCCCACAGCCACTTCCGCGCCTGTCCCGGACGTCGATGATGCGCCGACCGCGAGTCAAGAGGCACTCGACCTCCTCGCCGCTCTGCCGTCCGCGGGGGCGCCCGCGACGGGCTACGAGCGCGCGGCGTTCGGCCCGGGGTGGAGGGACCCCGACCGCAACGGATGCGACGCCCGGAACGACATCCTGGCCCGGGATCTGATCGACGTCGCGTTCCGCCCCGGCACGAACGACTGCGTCGTCGCGAGCGGGACGCTCCTCGACCCGTACACGGGGAACACCATCCACTTCGTCCGCGGCAACGTCACATCGGAGGCCGTGCAGATCGATCACATCGTCCCGCTCGCGTGGGCGTGGAGAAACGGAGCGTCCGCGTGGGATGCGCTGACGAGAGAGCTCTTCGCCAACGACCCCGAGAACCTGCGTGCAGTGGACGGCCCGACGAACATGGCGAAGTCGGATTCCGGGCCTTCCGGGTGGTGGCCGCCCAACCCCGAGTTCCGGTGCGAGTACGCGGTCGCGTTCACTCACGTTCTCGCGAAGTACGAACTCGCCGTGCCGGAGGCCGATCGACGCAGCCTGCGAGAGACGCTCGAACGCTGCTGAACCCTACGCGTCCACCTCGTCGAGCCGCGCGATCACGACCTCGAGCATCCGCGCCAGCTCGCCGCGCTCGGTGTCGCTGAGGTCTTGCAGCACATCCGACTCGACCACGTTCGCGCCGCGGATCGCGAGCGAGAACAGCTGCCATCCCTCGTCGGTGAGGCTCACGTAGACGCGCGTGCGGTTCTGCGGATCAGGCGCGCGCTCGATGAGGCCGCGCTCGGCGAGCTTGTCGAGGCGGTGGGTCATGGACGACGGGGCCACGTTGGTGAGGTCGGCGAGCTGGCTCGGGGTGAGCGGGGTGCCGGCCTTCGCGAGCGCGGTGACGACGCCCCACTCGCCGGGGGCGATGTCGAGGTCGGCGAGCTGCCGGGCGTACCACTGGTCGAGCTTGCGGTTGAGGCTCGACACCGCCGTGATGACGCGCTGGACGGATTCCTCGCCGCCCGCGTTGACGTAGGTGGCGACGTCGCGGCGGTACTGCGCCTGCACGCTCTGTGGGGCTCGGGCCATACTCGATTGTCCCACGGATGTTCGAATGCTAACATTTCGACATCGAAAGCTTCGACGTCGAAGCCCCACCCCCCAAACCACTGCACTTCGACGGAGGAGTTCCACCCATGCGCGCCCGGCTTCTCGTGCTCGCGTCCAGCATCGGCTCGCTCGGCTGGGGCGCCGTGCTGCCGTACCAGTTCGCGTACGCCGCCGAGACGCGCGGATGGGGCGTGCTGCTCGCCGCCGCATCCGCATCCCTGTTCTCGCTCGGCGCCCTCGTGGCCGCCCCGCTCGCCGGCCGCCTCGCCGACCGCCGTAACCCGGTGACCGTCGCCGTCGTCGCCCAGCTCGTGGGCGCCGTGGCCGTGGGCATGCTCGTGTTCGTGGGCGACGCCGTGTCGTTCCTCGTGGGCATGCTCGTCTTCGGACTCGGCCTCGCCGCCGCCGTGCCCGCCAAGCAGGTGCTCGCGCTGCAGTGGTCGAACAGCGGCGACCGCCGCAAGATCTTCGCCTACAAGTTCACGGGTGAGTCGCTCGGCATGGCCGCGGGCGCCTTCCTCGCGGGCCTCGTGGTCGATCTCGACCGTGCCGACGGCCTCGATGTCGGCTTCCTCATGGCGGCGGCCGGCTTCGTGCTGTCGTCGATCATCATCTGGGCCGCGGGCCGTGTGCGCGGGGGAGTGGCGGATGCGGCCCTCGGTCGCGACGAGTCCTTCGGCGACGAGGCACCGGCATCCGCTGTCGATGTGTCGGCGACCGCGCAGGAGGCGAACACGGGCGCGATCGCGGTGGTCGACGCATCCGGACGCCGCAGCCAGCGCGGCGCCCTGCGCACGATCTTCGCCGACCCGGCCCTGCGTTGGACGGCCGTGCTCACCACGACCCTCGCCCTCGGGTTCTACGCCCAGTTCGAGTCGGGCCTGCCCGCGTACGCGCTCACGGTGCTCGACGTCGACGCCTCGGCGATCGGCATCGCGGCGGCCGTCAACTGCCTCGTGATCGTGGCGCTGCAGGTGGTGGTGGTGAAGCTCACCGCGAAGCGGAGCGCGCCGACGCTGCTCATGGTGGTGGCGGGCATCTGGGTGTTCTCGTGGCTGCTGCTGTCGGCCGCGCACCTCGCGCCGGGCCTCGCGGCGGCGATCTTCATCACCACCTACGGCGTGTTCGCGGTGGGGGAGACGATGTACAGCCCCGTGCTCAACCCGCTGACGGCGGCGCTCGCGCCTCGCGGGATGGTCGGCCAGACCCTCGGCGCGATCGGCGCCCTGCAGACCGCGTTCTCGGCGGCGGGGCCGCTCGTGGCGGGCGTGATGCTCGGCGCGGGGCTGGCGGATGCGTTCCTGGGGCTGCACATCGCGATCAGCCTCGCGGCGCTGTATGCGGCGTGGCGGATCCGGGGGATCCTGCGGGGGCGGGAGCGGATGCGGGTTGCCGCTGCTGCGGCGGATGCGCGTGTGAGCGAGGAGAGCGAGCCGCCGACGAGTCCGATCGGGCTGGTGGGGGCTGTCTAGGGGCCAAGACAGTTCGGGCGTTCTGCCACGATGAGTGACAGGACCACCATCGAGGGCGCACCCGAGAGCGCCGTCTCGACTACCGCCTCCGCCTCCGCCCCCGCCGAGATGGGCGCGGGCGTTTCGATCCGCGCCTTCGTCTGCAGCCTCCTCGGCCCGCTACGTCGGCTGTCGCGGTGGTAGCCGTTCGTGGTCCTCGTGGTTGTGTTCGCCGTGATCGGTCTCCGCCGCCGAACCCCGGAGCGCTGGGTGAACGTCGTCGCCCTCGTGCTCGCCGGTGTCGTCCTGCTCGCCACCTTCGTGCTGCCGATGCTCTCCTTGTTCATCGGTCTCGGCATGTTCGGCGAAGTTGCCCCCGAGGCCGTCGCCGAGACGTTCTGGTTCTACTGGGTGGGCAGTACCTGTTCCTGGGGTGAGTAGGTCACCCGGCAGGTCACCGGCGCACCCACAACGGGGTACTTGTGCAACAGTCAAACCTCCCGTCATGCTGGACCAGCACTCCCGGACGGGAGCGCGGAACCACCCCTATGAATCCCGGATGGGCTTCTGGAATTGCACGCACGTGCACCCTGCGAAGCCGACGGCCCGTCGGCTTTTCTCATGTCTAGGAGCTCTCCTTCAAAGAAGAGGAGAGAGACCATGAACCAGACCGCTTCCGAACCCGTCGTGCTCAAGTTCGAGCAGCTCGCCGAGCAGACGGTCAGCGGCATCACGCGCATTTCAGGATTCGTCCGGGCGCGTCACTTCGTTCCCGTCATCGACGAGCTCGACCTCGAGGCGAACCCGCGCTCGTCAAAGGTCGGGAAGGTGACCGCCGCGATCATCGAGTCGATCCAGACGACCCCTGAGGAGTTCCCCTTCAAGACGAAGGGCGTGCTGCTCGGCGCGACGAGCTACGAGCGGCTCGATCGCGGTCGCATCAGGATCGAGTGCCGCGAACGCGACAAGGAGGGCATCCTCGACGGCGGCCACAACACGCTCGCGATCGGTCTGCACCTCCTCGCGCTCGCTGGCGTATCGGACGTCAAGATCCGCAAGGCCCGTGACTGGTCCGCGTTCCGTGCCCTGTGGGATGCGGAGCGCGAGACGGTCGCCGAGCTGAGGGGACGGCTGTCGGCCTTCGGCACGCTCGAGCCCGGCGACGACGAACTGGCCTTCCTTATCCCCGTCGAGCTGATCGTACCGAGCGACCCCGACGATGAAGGCGTCGTCGATGCGTTCCAGTCGTCGATCCTCGAGATCTGCGCCGCTCGCAACAACAACGCCGAGTTGGTGGTGGGGGCGAAAGTCAACAAGGCGGGCTACTTCGACGACCTGCGGAGGATGCTTCCGGAGGGGATCGCCGACCGCATCGAGTGGAAGGCCGGCGAGGCTGCGCCCGTGAAGGCGGCCGACCTCGTGGCGCTCACCTGGATCCCGCTCAGCATGCTCGACCCGATGCCTGTCGACGAGGGTGAGAAGCCGGTCGCCGCACCCATCCCGCAGAACCTCTACCGCAGCAAGGGCGAGTGCATGCAGAAGTTCCACGACCTCATGCAGTTCGACGCTGTGACCGCCGACCACGGAGGTCATGCTGAGCTCCGCAATCCGCGCGTGCGGAGCGCCTTCGAGGTCGCCGCGCAGATGCCCGCGCTTTTCGACCTCATCTCGGCCAAATTCCCTGGTGCATACAACAAGAACGACGGCAAGTACGGGCGTATTGCGGCAGTCAAGAAGCTGAACCCCGAGAATGGCAAGCCCCGCCACGCCAAGTTCTCGGGCGGCAAGATCGACACCTCGAGCCCGGAAGGCTTCCTGTACCCGCTCGTGTACGGGCTCATCGCGCTCATGGAGCAGACACCTGCGGGTGAGGTGCGTTGGAAGACCGATCCCGTCTCGTTCCTGGAGCGCAACCTCGTGACGATCGCCGAGCAGTACAAGGACGTCATCTCGGCTTTCAACTGGGACCCGATGAAGGTCGGCAAAGCCCCCCTGGCGTACAACGTGGTCAAGACCGCGTATGCGAACTTGCTCGCGGACGAGCAGGCGGCGGTTCGATGAGCAGCATCCCTTCGTCGTTCGAGGTCGGGCAGGTCGCCGTCGAGGTGCTCGACGGCGAACGCACCATCGCCGGCCGTCCGTGGGGCAAGGCCGACGGCCCGGAACTCGAGGCGACCGCCACGATCGCGCGGGTGGCGACGCCGGATGGATTCGTGGGCTTCATCGCCCTCCAACGGTGGCCCGACGGTGAGACGGACCTGCGCCTGACCGACTCGGTGGGAGAAGCGGGCGAGTACGGGCGCCTCCATCAGGCCGGCGCTCTGGCGGTCAAGCGCGACGTGGGGCGCCTCGTCGCGATGCTCAAGGCGCTTAAGTACGGGCCGAAGGGATACGCCCAGCTGGCCAACGTCGAATGGGCGGATCTCGACGGGCTGGCGGGTCGAGACGCGCGCCAGCTGCTGACTGAGCTCGGAGCGAGGTCATGTGCCGACTACGGTGATCTCTGGGACACGAGCGCACAGTATCGACGGCGCCCTGGCATCGAGGTTTCCACCGAGGAACCGAGCGCTCTGTTCGCCGCGTTCGTACTCACCCGGGTCGTTCCGCTGATGCGCCGATACGGCAAGCCGGGCGTGGAGGCGGTGGAGTGATGTCGGAGGCGATCCGTCCGATCGAGCTTCCCGAGTCGCGCAGTTACGGCGAGCTCATGAAGAGCTTCTTCACCTTGTGGCGATCCCTGGGTGACGAGCTCGCGGACGTCGCTTCGTCGACTCTCGATCTGATCCGGGGCCCGCGCTGGTTCGACGACCTCGTCGCTCGACGCAAGGCCCAGAAGGCGCCACCGTTCCAAGGTTGGCGCCAGGATCCGCGAGATCTGTCGATCATCCTCGGCGACTATGCGCGCGAGCACGACTCGCCGTACCGCCAGGTGCTGACCGGGACGGCTGCGAGCACCGCCGCGGCCAAAAAATTGCAGAGCACCCGCAACATCTGGGTGCACGCAACGGAGGACCCGACGGCTGGCGATCTGCGCGACTTCGTCAAACTCGTCATCGAGTTCGGCAAGCTCGAAGGCCTCGCGATCGCCGGACGGGCCGTTCCCCTCGGCAAGCGGCTCGAGCGTCTCATCACCGGCCAATACCAGGGCGCCAGGTCCATCCCTACCGTGTCGGAAACGCGAGCCGACGCACCACCGGCGCCCCCTGCTCCGCCCGAGACTGAGGCGCCGCTTGCCGCCCCGCCGCCTCGCCCGCGGATAGGTGGTCTATGGATCGGGGATATCCCGGCCGAGCGCTACACGCGAACACGGTTCGGTGATGTCGTCGACGCGACCGGGAACTCCATCGCTGCGCGCGTGACGGGCGACGCTACGGAGCGATTCCGGGCGTGGTTCGCGGCTCACCCCCTCGACAACCGTGTCTGGATCGCCGAAGACGGTGCGGTGGGCGGCTACGTCTCGGGTGACGCCCGCTTGCTGGGCTGGACATCGGCAGACCCCGAGGACGAATGGGCCCGCGGCTTCTATACACCGCACTGGTATGAGGTCGTCGACGGCCGGGTCGTCGACATCGACTCCATGGCGACCCGGGAGCTTCCAGGCGTCGCGATCCCGGACGGAACGATCCTGCGCGTGACGACCTATGGCGACCTCATCGCCATCGACGACAGCGGTAACGGTCGCGTGGCGGTCGTCAGCCCGGCCACCTGGTTCCCCGGACACCTGGGGTGACCCGATGTCGGCGCCTGCCCCTATCCTGATCCACTGCGCTCGCGGGCTGCAGTACCCGAACTCCGAAAGGTCCACCTCATGGCACTCCAGCTGAACGTCGTCGGCTCCCGAAGCGTCCCCTGGAAGGACGCACTTCCCGAGGGGGTGTCCGGTTCCGAGGTGATCTTCGGGCGAGATGACGCGGGTGTGGGGGCGGTGCAGATCGCGGTCGCGTCGGCCACGGTGCGTCCGACCAAGGGCACGCTCACGGCGATGTGGAAGACGCGCGGTCAGAACGTCGCCATGCCGGTGATCGTCGCGGCGGTCGCTCCCGAGGGGGTGTGGCTGCATGGTCCCGACGAGAAGGAGGATCCGGCAGGCCCCGTCTCGATCAAGCAAGCCGAGCGCCTCCTGCAGTCGGTTCTCGACGAACCAAACGGGATCGCAGCCCATACCCAGATCCGCGCGATCCGCAACCACCTCGGCACCGTGGGCGGCACCGGGTTCGTCAATCACTTCCTGTTCGCGACGTACCACCTTCGCACGGACGTGCCGCGCCGGGCGGACTGGGCAGCGGCACGTGAGCGAGCCGCCTCGCTGTTGTCGAGGCGAGGTAAGGATCTCATCGAGGCTCTCGGCTTCACCACGGATTCGGCCCCCGGCGGTGCGCTGGTGCTCCGTGCAGCGTCGGGTTCCCGCCGCGCGATCGCGGTCTTGCTCGACGAGAGCGAGAACTTCGATCAGAAGAGCGCCAAGTACCAGCTGTCGCCCGTCGCTCACGGCCTTGAGGTCGCAGGTCGTGAGGAGGTGCCGTGGGTCATCGTGATGCGCAAGGACACGCTGCGGCTGTACCCCGGGCGCGACGGCATCGGAGTCGGCCAGCGTGGCCAGTCGGAGACGTACTTCGAGCTCGATCTTGCGTTCCTCGACGAGGAGTTCGCGGGGCTCCTGCCGCTGATCTTCTCGGCAGATGCCTTGGAGAAGGACGGCACCGCCGACCAGATCCTCACCGGCTCCGGCAAGTACGCCGCCGATCTCGGCACGCGGCTCCGCGACCGGGTCTATGAGGGTGTCGTACCCGTGCTGGCGGCCGCCATCGCCGAGAGGCTGCCGAGCGTCGGGCTCGCCGTGGATGCGGATGGCCTCCGCACTGCGTATGCGCTCACGATGCGCATCCTGTTCCGCCTGCTGTTCCAGGCCTACGGCGAGTCGAGCGAGCTCCTTCCGGTCGAGAACGACAACTACCGGGCGAACAGCCTGCAGCGTTTCGTCGCCAGCATCGATGAGAAGACGGAGTTCGACGAGAACGCGTCGTCGATCTGGCTCGACCTGGTGCAGGTGTGGGACGCGATCGCCAATGGCAACAAGCAGTGGGGCATCCCCGCGTACGGCGGCAGCCTCTTCGATCAGAGCTCGGCAGAAGGCGAGCTCATCGAGAAGCTGAAGCTCCCTGACAGTGTGACCGGACCGGCGCTTCGCGCGATGCTGACCGAGCGCACAGAGGATGGCGTGCTCGGTGCGGTCGACTTCCGGTCGCTGCAGGTGCGCGAGTTCGGCACCATCTACGAAGGCCTGCTCGAGTCCTCGCTTTCGCTCGCCGAGGGCGACCTCACGCTCGACAGGAACGGCGCGTTCGTGCCGGCGAAGGAGGGCGACGCGGTCGTCGCGCGCGCGGGCGAGCCGTACTTCCACTCCGCTTCGGGTGAACGCAAATCGACAGGCTCGTACTACACCCCGAAGATCGTCGTCGATCACCTGATCGACCGCTCCATCGTGCCAGCGATCGAAAAGCACCTGGATCGGGTTCGTGAACTGATGGAGAGCGGGCGCGAACGCGAGGCGGCAGACCTCTTCTTCGACTTCCGGGTCGCCGATCTGGCGATGGGGTCTGCGCACTTCCTGGTGGCGGCGGTGGACAAGATCGAGCGCTACATGCGCGACTTCCTCACTGTGACACCGGTGCCGGGTGTGCGTGCCGAGCTGCAGCGCCTCGCCGAGTCGGCGCAGAGGGCGCTCAACGAAGTGTCGATCGCCGAGATCGAGATCAACGAGGCGCAGCTGCTCCGCCGGCAGGTGGCGCGGCGATGCGTGTACGGGCTCGACATCAACCCGCTTGCCGTCGAGCTCTCGCAGCTGGCGATCTGGATCCACACGTTCGTCCCGGGGCTTCCGATGGCGAGTCTCGATCACAACCTCGTGCTCGCCAACTCGCTCACCGGCATCGGCACGGTGGACGAGGCAATCGAGGCGCTGGCAGTGGGTGACCTCCTCGCGCCGCTGATCAAGGAGCCCCTCGACGCGGCCCGTGACCTGCTGATCGACTACGCCAACGCGAGCGAGGCCGACAAGGCCGAGGTCGCCAGGGGCGCTGAGGTGCTCGCGCAGGCTCGGCAGGCGGCCGCTCCCGCGAAAGCTGTCTTCGATGTGGCGGTGGCCATGCGTCTTGGCATCGTCAAGCCAGGCTCCGCTTTCACCCAGGACGACATCGACGAACTCGCCCGTGACCCGCGAGTCGCGGAAGCCGTGGACCCTCTCCTGCCTGCGCACATGCCGTACCTCTTCCCCGAGGTCTTCCTGCGCGGCAACGGCGGATTCGATGTGCTGCTGGGCAACCCGCCGTGGGAGAAGGTGAAGATTGAAGAACACCAGTGGTGGGGTATGCGGATTCCGAAGCTGCGGAGCATGCCGCAGAAGGAGAAGAACGCGGCGCTTGCCGCCTTCCGTGCCGGACGGCCTGACCTCGAAGCACAGTACGCGGCTGACCTCGCGGCGACTGACGGGTACCGGGCGGTCATCGTGAGAGGCCCTTACCCGGGTATCGGTTCCGGTGGCGATCCTGACCTCTACCAGGCGTTTGCATGGCGCTTCTGGCGGCTGGTGCGTGAGACCGGGCGGGCTGCGCTGGTGCTCCCACGCGGCGCGCTTTCGGGCTCCGCGTTGGCCGAGTGGCGACGGCAGGTGCTCGACGAAGGGGCATTCGCAGACGTCTGCTTGCTGATGAACTCCGGAAACTGGATCTTCTCTAACGTCGACGGTCGATACACGGTTGGACTCACGGTGATCGAACGCGGAACCTCCCACGTGGCACGTTTCTGCGGTCCGTTTTCGAGCGAAGCAGAGTTCCTGCGCGGCGCTGACGACGTTGCGGAAGTTGAGGCAACCGAGTTCCTCTCGTGGGCGTCGACCGCGGCCTTCCCCCTGATTCCCGACGCGAAGTCAGCTGAGGTCTTCGCTCAGATGAAGCGCTCACCTCGCTTCGACGAGGCGCGCCCCGGCTGGGAGTTTCGTCCGATTGCGGAGCTGCATGCGACCGGAGACAAGGACAAGTTCGAGTTCGACACGGACGAGCCGCGCGGGCGCATCCCCGTGCTCGCGGGCGCCTCGTTCAACATCTGGAACCCCGACTTCGGCAAGCCGTACGCCTATGCGAAGCCGGAGGTACTCCGTCCCGCGCTCACGCAGAAATTGGAGCGCGCCATCGGTAACGCACGCTCGGCGTACTACCGGATGGCCTTCGGTGACGGTGAGCTGCCCATGGATCGCGCGCGAATTGCGTTCCGCGATATTGCGCGGGCGACTGACACGCGCACGACTCTGGCCGTGTTGTTGCCCCCTGGGGCGGCGGTTGTCCACAACGCTCCTGTTCTTGTCGCCCGACAGGGCGATGCGCGAGCAGAGGCGTTCCTCCTGGGGGTCATGTGCTCGATGCCGTTCGACTGGGGTGCTCGGCGCTGGGTAGAACTCCACCTCACTTTCGATGTGCTCTCCGCTCTCCCTGTGCCTCATTACGACTCGCGCTCCACTTACGCCGCACGCGTGGCTGAGAGCGCTGCGCGCCTTGCAGCGGTCGACGAACGGTTCGCTGTCTGGGCGAGCGAGGTTGGCGTAGAAGTGGGGACGGTAGGCAACGACGCGGTGAAGGCTGACCTCATCGCCGAGCTCGATGCTCTTGTCGCTCTTCTCTACGGGCTCACTGCAGACCAGGTCGAGCACGTGTTTGCCACGTTCCACCGCGGCTGGGATTACCGCGCGCGCCTGGACGCAGTGCTTGAGCACTACAACCGCTGGAAGGAGCACGCATGAGCGAGCAGCTTCCCGTCTTCGCGACGAACCGCATCGCCCCCGAGATGCGTGTCGGGGACGAGATCAACCGGCTCTTCCGCGTCAACCGGGAGGCGCTGGGCTCCGCGGCGACCGCCGCTATCGCCACGGCGTATGTGAACCCGGACGGCTTCCTCTACATCGCCGACGAGCTGGAGAAGATGCCCCGGGTGCGCTTGCTCCTGGGTGCTGAGCCGCTGCCGGAGCCTGAGCTTGGGCCCCACGCTGAGGGCAGCGGGCATCGACTGCAGGATGCGCTGGCCCAACACGACAGGTGGCTCCGCGCAGAGCGGGACGCCCTCGGCTTCACACAGAAGTCCACCTCCGCGGCCAGGCGCCTGGTCGAGTGGCTGCGCGCCGCAGACGAGGCAGGAGAACCTGTTGTGGAGATCCGCCGATACACCGGCGGCTTCCTCCACGGGAAAGCGTACATCAGCAACCACCCCACGCATCCGGCCTACCTGGCGGGATCAAGCAACCTCACGCTTGCGGGGCTCACCCGCAACGCCGAGCTCAACGTGGGCGCCTCGAACTCCCATGGCTCGACGCCGCAGGTGATCGAATGGTTCGAGGACTGCTGGGCCGACAGCGCCCCGTATGACCTGGCGGCCCTCTACGAACCGCTCTGGGCGCCGCACACTCCGTGGGAGATCTTCCTTCGGATGCTGTGGGAGCGCTACGGCTCCACCCTCGACGAGGACGCCCCCGGACCGACCCGCTTCGACCTCACCCGGTTCCAAGCGGACGGTGTCAAGCGCATCCGCCGCCTCCTCGACGAGGTGGGGGGAGTGCTCGTCGCCGACGAGGTGGGCCTCGGCAAGACCTACCTCGCCCTCGAGGTGATCGCCGCGGCGACGGAGGTACTGCGCCAGCGTGTGATGGTGGTCGCGCCTGCAGCACTCAAGTCCAGTGTCTGGGAGCCGCTGCTCCACCGGTACGGATTCTCGCGATGGGTCACGGTGCACTCCTACGAGGAGATGGCGCGCCGGATGGATGAGGACGACGACCGGCACCGGGAGTTCCTCTACACGGCGGAGGACGCCGCCCTGGTCATCGTCGACGAGGCGCACAACCTCCGGAACGCGAACGCGAAGCGCTCGGCCACACTTGATCGCGTGATCCTCTCGGGGAAGCACCCGAAGAAGGTCGTGCTGCTCACCGCGACGCCGGTCAACAACTCGCTCATCGACCTCGAGACGCTCATCAAGTACTTCGTGCGCGACGACGCGCGTTTCGCGAGCGAGGGCATTCCTTCGATCCGCGATTACATCCGCACCGCCCAGCGGCTCGATCCGGAGGCGCTCACGCCCAACCACCTGTTCGACCTGATGGACCAGGTGGCCGTACGCCGCACCCGTCAGTTCGTCAAGAACAACTACAAGGGTGAGACGGTGCCTGGCCCCGGCGGGAAGAAGATCCCGGTCGAGTTCCCCGACGCCAAGGTGCGCCGCGTCGACTATACGCTCGACGAGCCGGGTCGGAGACTCGTGGATGCGGTCACGTACGCGCTCGACATCCCGGAGGAGGAGAAGCATGCGGCGTCCTTCGAGGTGCGCCGCAGCGACCGCGGCCGGCTGCTGCTCTCGAGGTACGCACCTAGCGCGTATCTCCGATCCGAGAAGCTCGACGGCACACAGGTCACCAACATGGGTCTGCTCCGGTCGGCGCTGCTCAAGCGCCTCGAGTCCTCGCCGCTCGCGCTGGCCGCGACGCTCGAGGTGCTCATCGCCGCCAACGAGGCGTTCCTCTCCGCGCTCCACAAGGGCCATGTCCTGATCGGTGGTGCGCTCCGTGACTACATCAACTCGGAGTCCGAGGACCTCGATGAGATCCTCGCCGGCCTCGACGAGGACACCGAGCACCAGGCGACGCCGGCCTCGGAGTACCACGCGGACCTGCTCCGCGACGACGTGGCTCTGGATCTGGAATTGCTCCGCGAGATCCATGTGCTCGCTCGCGAGGCCGCCCACTCCGAGGAGCCGAAGGTCAGAAAGCTGGTGGAAGAGCTCGGATCGATCGCCACGGCGGCCGCACCCGTGAGCCCCAAGGGGCTGTCGTCTGCCGACAGGCGGAAGGTGATCGTCTTCTCGACGTACGCCGACACGATTCGCGATCTGCACGCCCGCCTCACGGACGCGCTCGCGGAGGCCGACGATACGTCTCCACTCTCTCCCTACCGCGGCCGCCTTGCGCCGCCGATCATCGGCCAGTACGCCTCCGGCAAGACCGGCGGTGTGCATCAGGAGAGCCGGGCCAATGCGATCGCAGGGTTCGCGCCCAGAACTGCGGGCCGGCTCGATGGCGAGGGCAACCCTCTCGACGACGATGAGTACGACATCCTGCTCACTACCGACGTGCTCGCGGAGGGCGTCAACCTGCAGCAGGCGGCGGAGATCATCAACTACGACCTCCCGTGGAACCCGATGCGCATCGTGCAGCGACACGGTCGAGTCGACCGCATCGGAAGCCAGCATCCGGAGATCCACCTCGGCGTCTTCTACCCGTCGGAGCACCTCGATGAATACCTGCAGCTTGAGGCGACGCTGATCCGAAAGCTCAAGCAGGCGGATGCCGCCGTCGGTACAGGCGTCGTGCTGCCCGGCGTTTCCGCGTTTCCGCCCAAGGACCACTACGACGCCGACGACCTGACAGCCGAGATCCAGGAACTCGTCGATACGGCCGGTGGCTCCGCAGCCGGGTCGGGCGAGGAGTACCGACGTCGACTGCTGAACGCCCTCTCGGAAGACTCAGCGCTGGAGCAACGGCTCAAGGACCTTCCGCTCGGGGTCGGAAGTGGCTTCGAGAACCCGTCGGTCGACGGCAACATGTTCGTGTTCTGCATGCGGATGGGGGAAACGGGCCGCGTCTGGTTCCGCAACGTGAGCGCTGGCGCTGACTGGACTCCGGAGTCCGACGAGAATGGCGCCTGGCGCGTCGAGGACGACACGTTGAAGTCGCTCGTGTCGGCCGATCCGGGGTCGGCGGCGCGAGAGCGGATCCTCTCGGACGAGGCCTACCGTGCCGCCTACGACGCCTGGGCGATCGCGCGGGAGGATGCCTTTGGGGAGTGGATGAGGGGAACGGACCCGAACGCACTCGTCGGTGCGGTTCCGCGCGCCTTCAAGGACGCGCTCCGGGTGGTGATGGAGCACGGAGGGCAGTTTCTCGGTGAGCGGCTGATCGAGGTCGCGAAGCGGCTCCAGACAGTTCCCAGCGCCAAAGCGCGGAAGGCGATGCGAGGCGCACTTCGGGACGCCTCGACGTCGGCAGAGCAGGTTCAGGGGATCGTCCGGGTGCTCGACGAGTTCGGCATCCAGCCGGCGGAGAAGGTCGAGCCGCTTCCCCCGATCGGCATCGACGAGATCAAGCTCGTCGCGTGGATGGCCGTACAGGGTACGCGATGGGAAGACGCTGAGAGGAGCCACGAGTGAGCGCCACCGTGTTCAGAACAACCACCTTCAATCTCCGGCATCTTGCGGACAACATCCGGCGCGGCGACATCGCTCTGCCCGAGCTCCAGCGCCCGTTCGTATGGTCGAACTCGAAGGTGCGCGATCTCTTCGATTCGATGTATCGCGGTTTCCCCGTTGGTTACTTGCTGTTCTGGGAGACGGGCGCCGAGGTCGGGGCCCGTCAGATCGGTGTCGCAGGTAAGGACGCACGCGTCGCCCGCTGGCTCATCGTCGACGGGCAGCAACGCATGACCTCGCTCTACTCGGTGCTGACGGGGGAGAGCGTCGTGAGAGAGGACTACTCGGAGTCGCGCGTGAAGCTCGCATTCCGCCCTCGTGACGGGCACTTCGCGGTTGCCGATGCGACTACCGATCGCAATCCCGAGTTCCTCGACGACATCACCGAGCTCTGGACCGACTACCGCAAGACGAGCGCGAGGTTCTTCGACGCGTACGAGGCCGCTCGGGGCACGTTGGAGCCCACGGAGCGGAATGCGTGGGAAGACGCGATCGATCGGGTCCGCGACTTGCAGAACTTTCCGTTCGACGTGGTCGAGTTGGACTCATCCGTTGATGAAGAGCAGGTCGCCGAGGTCTTCGTCCGCATCAACTCCGAAGGCGTGAAGCTCAACCAGGCGGACTTCATTCTCACCCTCATGAGCGTTTTCTGGGATGAGGGGCGCAAGCAGCTCGAGTCGTTCGCCCGAGCGTGCAAGCTTCCCTCAGCAGGCGGCGCCTCGCCCTTCAACTGGTACATCGCACCCTCGCCTGACCAGTTGCTCCGCGTTGCTATCGCGCTCGGATTCCGTCGCGCGGTGTTGCGGCACGCGTACTCGATCCTCCGTGGCAAGGATCTCGAGTCCGGCTCGACCAGCGTCGGGCGGCGGGACAAGCAGTTCGACGTGCTTCGCGAAGCTCAGGCGCGCGTCATCGATCTCACGAACTGGCATGAGTTCCTCCGTTGCCTCGAGCGAGCCGGGTATCGGGGCTCGAAGATGATCAGCAGCAGGAACGCCATTCTCTACACCTACGCGATCTGGTTGATCGGACGCGTCGATCACGGAGTACCGGTCGATAAGCTCCGCGAGGCGGTCGCGCGCTGGTTCTTCATGGCGCACACGACGTCGCGGTATTCCGGTTCGTTCGAAACTCAGGCCGAACGTGATTTCGCGCGCATCGAGGAGCTCGCCTCTGAGGTGGGATTCGTTGCGGCGTTGGATCGCATCGTCGACGACACCCTCACGAGTGACTTCTGGAGCATCACTCTCCCGAACGAGCTGGCGACGGCAGCGTCCGGAAGCCCCGCCCTGTTCGCGTACCTCGCGGCGCTCAACATCCTTGACGCAGACGCCCTTCTCTCCACCGGGAAGGTGCGTGATCGTCTCGACCCGGCGCTCACCACGAGGAAAGGGATCGAACGGCACCATCTGTTCCCGCGCGCCTACCTCCGCGACGTCCTCGGTATTAAGGACACACGCCAGATCAACCAGATCGCGAATATGGCGCTCGTCGAGTGGAATGACAACATTGCGATCTCGGATGTTCGCCCGTCGGATTATTGGCCTGCGCAGGTCGCGTCCAAGACTTACCTGGATCCCGGTCGACTCGCTGCCCAGGAGGCGCTACACGCGCTCCCCGAGGGGTGGACGACGATGGATTATCCCGAGTTCCTCGCTCAACGCCGGCGCTTGATGGCGTCGGTGACGCGGAAGGGCTTCGAGCGGTTGTCGCAAGCGGGATACTCAGCGAAATATCCGGAGGTTTGCCCGGCAGCAGATGGACCCGTCGCCACTTCAGAAGACGCGGCTCCGCATGCGGCGGTGACGATCGCGGATCTGCTTGCGGCGGGACTTCTCGAGGTGGGAACCGTATTGACCTCGACATGGCCCTCGGTGAGCGCGATCGCGGAGATCGATGAACTCGGGCGGATCGTCGTTGATGACGCTGCCTTTCCCACACCCTCCGGTGCGGCCGCTGCCGCGGGCGGGGGATCGATCAACGGCTGGCTGTTCTGGAAGGCGGACACGTCGAAGGGTGAGCGCCGCCTCGACGCGATTCGGGAGGACTTCCTGCGCGGCGACTACGTGACCGCGGGCTGGGGAAGCGAGGCGCCTGAGTAAGCCGTCGTCGTATGCGCCGCGAATGGATTCGCTGCCGTAGGGGCGGGCCGGCCGCTTGACACAGCAAGGATGGGGAGAACTCTCGTCTCAGCTGCAAGGGGACTGCGGGAGGCGTCGCGGCTGAGGATGTCAAGGCCCCTGCTGCATCCGCCGCCCCCGCATACCGTCGACCCATGATCGAGCGAACATCCCGCCCGTCCGACGTCGCGCGCCAGACCGCCGTCATCGCCGCTGCCGTCTTCATGATCATCGCCGCGCTCGTCGGCACGGGGTTCTTCGGGGGCACCCCCGTCGAAGACCTGCAAGACGGCAAGCTGAGCGCCGAGTTCAGCTACCTCGCGCCGGCGCAGCAGGCGTTCTCGATCTGGAGCGTCATCTACCTCGGGCTGCTCGCCTACACGGTGTGGCAGGCGCTGCCGGGGCAGCGCGCGAGCGAACGGCAGCGCGCGATCGGGTGGTGGATCGCGCTCAGCATGGTGCTCAACGGGCTGTGGCTCGTGTTCGCGCAGTTCACGACGTTGCTGCTCACCGTGATCGGCATCGTCGCTCTGCTGGTCGTGCTCTGCGTCATCTTCCGCATCGCGGTGCGCGCCCGCGAGCCCGGCGGGGGAGTGCTCGACTCGCTCCTCATCGATGGCGCCAACGGGCTACACCTCGGCTGGGTGACGCTCGCGACCGTCGCGAACACGACCGCGTTCCTGACGGATGTCGCCCCCGGCTCCTGGGGAGAGGTCGCGACTCCCGTCGGCGTCGTGGTGCTCGTGGTCGTCGGAGTCATCGGCATCGGTATCGCGTGGTTCAGCCGCGGGCGCATCGCTCCCGCGCTCGCGCTCACGTGGGGGCTGAGCTGGCTCGCCGTGGGGCGCCTCACCGACCAGCCGGAGAGCACCGGCATCGGGATCACCGCGACCGTGGTCGCCGTCGTCGTGCTGCTCGCCGCCGTGATCGTGCGGTTCGCCCGCCGCGGCGCCCCGACCCCCTGACATCCGTTCAGTCGCTCCGGGGTGGCCGGCTGAGGAAGGTCCCGTCGGCCCACTCGACGAGCCACGTGTCCTTCGGGTCGAACCAGAAGTTCCTCAGGCCCTCGACCGTCGTGGGCGGACTACCACCACGATCGTCTGCAGCACCGGCCACGTCTGCAGCCGCATCGGGATGCGGACCTCACGTCGCCGCCGACGATCACGACCCCGGGGGAGTAGCGTCGTTCCCGTGACCGACGGGTTCATCCGGCTCCCGGAGCCCGCGGGCGACGCCGCCTGCTGGCTGGGGCGGGTGTGCCCGGAGTGCGGCGCGATCGACGAGACGCGCGGGTCCGACGGCGTGTGCGCCCGCTGCGGGGCCGAGCTGCCGGAGGCGGACGGATGACGGGGCGGCTCGAGAGGCTGCTCGGCATCCGGCACCCCATCCTGCTCGGGGCGTTCGGCGGCCTGTCGAACGTCGAGCTCACGGCGACCGTGAGCGGGCTCGGCGGGCTCGGGCAGTACGGGCTCTACGGATATTCCGCGGACCGCATCCGCGACACCGCGGCGGCCCTCCGCGCCGCGACGGATCGGCCGTTCGGCCTCAACCTCTGGCTGCCGACGGGCGACGAGGTGACCCCGCAGGACACCGACCCCGCGGCCGCAGCGGCGGCGCTCGAGCCCTTCTATGCCGACCTCGGCATGACGCCGCCCGCGCCTCCCACGCGGTTCCTGCCGAGCGTCGACGAGCAGCTCGACGCCGTGCTCGAGGCGCGCCCGGCGGTGCTGAGCGTCGTGTACGGCGTGCCCGCGCCGGAGGTCGTCGCGGCGGCGCACGACCGCGGCATCCGCGTGATCGGCACCGCCACGACCGTGGCCGAGGCGCGTGCGCTCGAGGCCGGGGGCGTCGACGCGATCGTCGCGAGCGGCGCCGAGGCGGGCGGCCACCGGGTCTCATTCCTCCGCCCCGCCGAGCAGTCGCTCGTCGGCACCTTCGCGCTCGTGCCGCAGGTCGTCGAGGCGGTCGAGGTGCCGGTCGTCGCCGCCGGCGGCATCGCCGACCGGCGCGGCGTCGCGGCCGCACGGGCCCTCGGCGCCGACGGCGTGCTCGTCGGCACGGCGTTCCTCGCCACGCGCCAGTCCGCCGCGACCGAGGCGCACCGTCGCGCCATCCGCAGCGCGGACGACACCGCCACGGTGCTCACGCGCGCGATGAGCGGCCGGCTGGCCCGCGGCATCCCGAACCGCGCCGTGCGCGAGATCGAGGCGCGCGGGGCGATCGCGCCGTTCCCCGCGCAGAACTGGGCCACCGGCGCCTTCCGTGCGGAGGCCGCGGCGCGCGACGCGGGCGAGCTCCTGTCGCTGTGGGCGGGACAGGCCGCAGCCCTCGCGCGACACGCCGACGCGACCGACGTCTACGCCGAGCTCCTCGCCGGTCTCTGACCCTCCAGATCGGGGGCCATCGGCGGCCCGGGAGGACCGCTCGTCGCGCGATCTGCGCCGTTCGGCGTAATGGCATTCATCCAAACGCATCGAACAGTTGTCACGCGCGTCAAGGGGGTAGACCATTCGGTTCAAAATGGCTGGTCAGCCAGTAGGATCGGGCCAGGAAGGGGGTGGGAATATGGACCGTCCGTACGGCTCCTACGCCGACGTTCTGCTCAAGGCCCGATACCGGCCGGCAGAGCTGATCGGGCAGGGCGGCATGGCCAAGGTCTACCGCGCGCGCGACGAGCAGCTCGGCCGCGACGTCGCGATCAAGCTCTTCGGCGCCATCCCCGCGGGCACGGAGGCCACCCCGGTGTTCACCGCGGAGCTCCGGATGCTCGCCTCCCTCAACCACCACGGGATCGTCACGCTGCTCGACGCAGGCATCGACGACTCGATCCCGACGGAGCCGCACCCGTTCCTCGTGATGGAGCTCGTCAACGGCCCCGACCTCGAGCAGGCGATCAAGTCGGGTGACCTCACCCCCCGCGCGATCGCCGAGCTCGGCTACGACCTCGCCGAGGCCCTCGACTACGTGCACGCGAACGGCGTCGTGCATCGCGACCTCAAGCCGAGCAACGTCATGCTCGTCGACTACGGCGCGAGCGACGTGCGCACGCGCGCCCGCCTCACCGACTTCGGCATCGCGTTCGACGCGGCCGCCGCGCTCGGCCCCGAGGAGACCAACACCACCGGCACGGCGGCGTACCTCAGCCCCGAGCAGGTGCTGCGTGACCTCGTGGGGCCCGCATCCGACGTCTACTCGCTCGGCCTCGTGCTGCTCGAGTGCTTCACGCGGCACATCGAGTTCCCGGGCGACCCGTCGGCCTCCGCCGTCTCGCGCCTCAAGACCGACCCGGTCATCCCCGCCGAGCTGAGCTCGGCGTGGCGCAGCCTCCTCGCCGCGATGCTGCAGCGCGACCCCGCGCAGCGCCCGCCCATGCGCGACGTGCTGCTCGCGCTGCGGCAGATCATCGTCGACGAGGCCGGACGCCACCGCAACCGCCCGGCGCCCGTGCCGATCGAGGAGACGGCGCGCATGAACGCCGTGCACCGCTACCAGCCGGTCGCGCGCCCCGGCGACGAGGTCTTCGAGCGCGTCGCCAACCTCGCGCGCCGCGTGGCCGAGACGCCCGTGGCGATCGTGAGCCTCATCGAGCACGACGACATCCGCTTCCTCGCGCACCCCGGCACCGACATGGAGTCGCTCGCCCGCGAGGACGGCCTGTGCTCGTCGGTCGTCGCGCACGACGAGCCGTGGGTGGTCGAGAACTGCCTGCTCGACCCGCGCGCCTCCGAGCACGGCCTCGTGACGGGCGACTTCGGGATGCGGTTCTACGCGGGCGTGCCGATCAAGTCGCCGCAGGGCTACAACGTGGGCGTCATCTCGGTCGTCGACTTCAAGGCGCGCACCCTCGGCGAGGGGCAGCTCGAGTCGCTGCGCGACCTCGCCGCGCTCCTCACCGACGAGCTCGAGCTCAAGGTCGCGAGCCGCCAGCTCCGCAGCGAGCTCACGTCGGCCGGCGACACGCCGACGCCGGCGGTGCGGTACCCGCACGCCGTCTAGGAATGAACGCGGGATCCATGCAGTTGCATCGACCATGACGCAGCAGCTGGAACTCGGTCTCGACACCTTCGGCGACGTGACGGTCGATGCCGACGGCAACCGCCTCCCCTACGCCCAGGTGATCCGCAACACGGTCGAGCAGGGCGTGCTCGCCGACAGGCTCGGGGTCGACGTGTTCGGCGTCGGGGAGCACCACCGCGACGACTTCGCCGTGAGCGCCCCCGAGATCCTGCTCGCCGCGATCGCGGCCCGCACCGAGCGCATCAAGCTCTCGACCGCCGTGACGGTGCTGTCCTCCGACGACCCCGTGCGCGTGTTCGAGCGCTTCTCGACGCTGCACGCCGTCTCGAGCGGGCGCGCCGAGATCACGATCGGGCGCGGCTCGTTCACCGAGTCGTTCCCGCTGTTCGGCTACGACCTGCACGACTACGAGGTGCTCTTCGAGGAGAAGATCGACCTGCTCGCCGAGCTGCTCAAGGAGCAGCCCGTCACCTGGCAGGGCACGACGCGCGCGCCGCTCGTCGACGCGGACGTCTTCCCCAAGACCGAGGGCGGCCCCATCCGCACGTGGGTCGGCGTCGGCGGCTCCCCGGAGTCGGTCGTGCGCGCGGCCCGCTACGGCTTCCCGCTCGCCCTCGCGATCATCGGCGGCGACCCCGCCCGCTTCGCGCCCTACGTCGACCTCTACCATCGCGCGCTCGCGCAGCTCGGCGCCGACGACCTCCCGGTGGGCGTGCACTCGCCCGGCTTCATCGCCGACACCGACGAGGAGGCCGTCGAGACAGCGTGGCCGCACTACCGTGCGATGGCGGAGCGGATCGGGCGCGAGCGCGGCTGGGGCCCCATCACGCGCGACTCGTTCGAGCTCGAGGTGCAGCACGGTTCGCAGTACGTGGGCTCGCCGGAGACGGTCGCCCAGAAGATCGCCGCGACGGTGCGCACGCTCGGCGTGCAGCGCTTCGACTTCAAGTACGCCTCGGGCACGGTGCCGCACGAGAAGCTCATGCACACGATCGAGCTCTACGGCGGGGTCGTGATCCCGCGCGTGCGCGAGCTGCTCGCCGCCTAGTTGTAGTTCCTCGTGAGGTTGTGAACGCGGGCTGCGGGGACTTGGCCGCCGATTCCGGTGTGGGGTCGGTGGTGATTGTAGTGATGGAGCCAGTCGGGGTAGGTCGCTGATCGGGCGGCGTCGCTGAGGTAGGTGGCCGCGTATGCCCACTCGGCGGCGAGGGTGCGGTTGAAGCGTTCGACCTTGCCGTTGGTCTGGGGTCGGTAGGGGCGGGTGAAGCGATGCTTCACGCCCTTGCCGAGTGCGTCGGCGAAGGCGCGGGATCGGTAGCAGGAGCCGTTGTCGGTCATCACCGCGCGGACAGTGATGCCGTGCTCGGCGAAGAACGCGCGGGCGCGGAGCCAGAACCCGGCCGCGGTCTCCTTGCGCTCATCGGAGAGCTCTTCGGAGTAGGCGAGCCTCGAGTAGTCGTCGACTGCGTGGTGCAGGAACGCGTAGCCGAGGCCGCGTTTCTTGTTGTGTCGGTTGCCGACCGTGCGGCCCAGCATCCGGTGCCCACCGCCATCGGGGATGCGGCCGAGTTTCTTGATATCGACATGCACCAATTCACCCGGCGCCGAAACCTCGTAACGGACCGGCTTCGCCTTCCGGACCGGCAGCCCGGTGACCTGATCGAGGTGCGCCAGCAACGGCATCCGATACCGATCCAGAACCCGCCCGACCGTCGAGCGAGGAACACCGAGGTGATAGCCGATGCGATGCGGACCCCACCGCCTCGTGAACCGCAGGGCGACGATCCGTCGCTCGAGACGCTGCGGAGACCGGGACGGTGACCGGTGCGGGCGCGAGCTGCGATCCGTCAACGGCAACCCGGCCCGATACCGGGCAGCCCATTTCGACGCCGTCGCCGGCGAGCACTGGAATCGCTCCGCAGCCCGCCGAATCGGCCAGCCATCATCGACGATCAACTTCGCAAGCCGACGCCTGCCCTCCGCCGTGAAAGGCGTTCTACCCTGAGACACGAAGACCTCCGTTGTGAAGAAGTGAGTGTGGTAACCCACATCCTCCACGGAGGTCTTCGCTAACTCAGCCGTTCACAACGTCCCGAGGAACTACA